>NZ_JHQR01000270.1 GCF_014843825.1 Mesorhizobium silamurunense | reverse complement strand
GGCCGCGAGCGCGATCGCGCCGCCGGCCGCACGCTCGACGGTCCGCACCGGTCGGATCTCGTGGTCCGTCACCGGCCGAAGTCGATGCCGGCCGAATTGTGCTCGACCGGCGAGCAGAAGGCGCTGCTGGTCGGCATCGTGCTGTCGCATGCGAGGCTGACCGGCGAGATGTCGGGCCTGACGCCGATCCTCCTGCTCGACGAGATCGCCGCGCATCTCGACAGCGGCCGGCGCGCGGCGCTGTTTTCCATCCTTGAGGAGCTGAACTGCCAGGCCTTCATGACTGGTGCCGACGCGGCGCTGTTTTCCAGCCTTGCCGGGCGGGCGCAATTTCTGACGGTCGACCACGGCAGTATTGGATCGACCAGCTAACTTCTTGAAAGAGCCAGGGCTCGCCGCCACCTGCCCATGACAAGGCTTTGCCTTGCATGTGCATGACAAGGTTTCCTGCCCGCTATAAGGTCCGGCCATGACCAATGCCGCCCTCACCGACGAAGAGCTCGAACGCTATGCCCGACACATCGTGCTGCCCGAAATCGGCGGCCCCGGCCAGCAGAAGCTGAAGCGGGCGCGGGTGCTGGTCATCGGCGCCGGCGGACTGGGGGCGCCGGTGCTTGAATATCTTGCCGCGGCCGGCGTCGGCACGCTGGGCATCGTCGACGACGATGACGTCTCGCTGTCCAACCTGCAGCGGCAGGTGATCCATGCGACAGACACGATCGGCATGGCGAAGACCGACAGCGCCTCGGCGGCGATCATGCGCATCAACCCCAATGTCGGAGTGGAACTGCATCGTCTCAGGCTGACAGCGGAAAACGCCCCTGCCCTCGTCGCCCGCTACGATGTCGTCGTCGACGGCTCCGACAATTTCGAGACACGCTATGCGCTGGCCGATGCGTGCGCCCAGGAAAAGAAGCCCTTGGTCACCGCCGCCGTCGGCCGCTTCGACGGCTCGGTGACGGTGCTGAAGCCGTACGAGACCGGCGCCGACGGCAAGCGCAATCCAGGCTACCGCGACCTTTTCCCGGAAGCGCCGCCCGAAGGGCTGGTGCCGTCCTGCGCCGTTGCCGGCATCGTCGGCGCGCTGACGGGTGTCATCGGCACCCTTGAGGCG
The DNA here is from genome assembly GCF_014843825.1 of Mesorhizobium silamurunense. Lineage (GTDB taxonomy): Bacteria > Pseudomonadota > Alphaproteobacteria > Rhizobiales > Rhizobiaceae > Mesorhizobium > Mesorhizobium silamurunense. Next base: position 18,346 of record NZ_JHQR01000270.1, on the reverse strand, counting down.
ATGGAAGCGATCAAGCTGATCACCGGCATCGGCGAGCCGCTGGTCGGCCGGCTGCTGCTCTACGACGGGCTCACCGCCCGTTTCGACACCGTCCGCTACAAGGCCGTCTGAGCGCATGGACCGGCCGGCCACTCCTCCTGTCACCGAGCTTCCGCCGGACTTCGCGCAGTGGGAGGAAGTGCTGGCGCTGATCCGGCGCGCCTTCGCCTATATGGACGGCCTGATCGACCCGCCATCCTCGGCACATCTGCTGACGCCGGAAGGCCTTCGGAATAAGGCGGCGCAAGAGACGGCCTTCCTGGCCGTGGAAAACGGCCGGATCGTTGGTTGCGTGTTCGCGCTGGAGAGGGCGAAGGACCTCTATGTCGGCAAGCTTGCCGTCGAGCCCGGCCTTCAGGGGCGAGGCATAGGCGGACGGCTGATGCAGGCCGTGGAGGACTTTGCCCGCCGGCGCGGCAAGCATGCCGTCGAGTTGCAGACGCGCATCGAACTGACCGCAAACCACGCCGCCTTCGCCCGACTCGGCTTTCGCGAGAGCGAGCGCACGGCGCATGCGGGCTACGACAGGCCGACCTCGATCACCATGCGCAAGGTGCTGTCTTGAGTCTCGTGCTCAACCCGCAAGAACAGGCAATCGCCGTCGGCGAAGACGGCGCGGGGATGGCGATGCGCATCGTCGCCGAGAGCGCGCGTCTGCTCGGGGCGCCGCGGCTGATCCCGATCGCTTCGGCGCATATCGACGGTGCGCTCTACCATGGCGATTCCGGCACGCTCTTCGCCGAGCGGCTGGTCGAGGGCGGCGCCAGGGTGGCGGTCCGCTCGACGCTCAATGTCGGGGCGCTCGACCTGACGGGCTGCTCGCGCATCCGCCTGGAAGAGCCGCAGCGCGGCATGGCGCGACGGATGATGGAGGCTTATCGCAAGCTCGGCTGCGAGCAGAGCTGGACCTGCGCGCCTTATCAGGCCGGGCACAGGCCGGCACAGGGCAGCGATGTCGCCTGGGGCGAATCCAATGCGGTGGTGTTCTGCAACTCGGTGCTGGGCGCCCGCACCAACCGCTACGGCGACTTCCTCGACATCGCCTGCGCCATCACCGGCCGGGCGCCGGATTATGGCCTGCATCGGCCTGAGAACCGCCGGGCGCGGCTGGTGTTCGACGTCTCGGGCCTTTCTGCTTCCTTCCTCGCCTCCGAGATCGCCTGGCCGGTGCTGGGCAGCCTCTATGGCCGCGAGGTCGGCAATTCGATCGGCGTCGTCACCGGCATCGCTAGCCACCCCGGCGAGGACGCGCTGAAGGCTTTCGGCGCCGCGGCCGCTTCATCCGGCGCGGTCGGCCTGTTCCACATCGCCGGGGTAACGCCCGAGGCGCCTGATGTCGAAACCATTCTGGCCGGGCCGGAACCTGAGGCGGAGGCGGTTATCCGCGTCACACCTGAGATGGTGGCGAAGGCCCGCGCTGCCTTGTCGACCGCCGCTGCGGCCAAGACGATCGATGCGGTCGCGATCGGCAGCCCGCATCTGTCGCAAGCCGAGTTCGACATGCTGGAGCGATTGATCGCCGGACGGCGGCTCGCCGTGCCGATCTATGCCTGCACCGGTCGGCACGTACTTGCTTCGCTGGAACTAGATGACTGCCGGAACCGGCTCGAAGCCAGCGGCGTGATCATCATCGCCGACACCTGCGTGGTGGTGACGCCGATCATGCCGGAGCTCAGCGACGGCGTGCTGATGACCAATTCGGGAAAGTTCGCGCATTACGCTCCGGGCAACACCGGCTATGCGGTGCTCTATGCCTCGCTCGCCGATTGCGTCGAAAGCGCGATCGCCGGCACGCCGCGCTTCACGGACATCGCCCCATGAGCGCCGCCGAGATCCTGGTGCCGGGCAAGGCCGGCGAAGGGGAGGCTTTGGTGCTGACGGCGCCGATCAGCTTCTGGGGCGGCGTCGACCCTAAGACAGGCCGCATCGCCGATGTCCGCCATCCGCAACATGGTGAGATCATTTCCAGCCGGGTGCTGTTCCTGCCGGGCACGATCGGTTCGTCGTCGGCTTCGGCGGTGCTGATGGAGCTGGTCCACAACGGCCGCGCGCCGGCCGCCCTGGTGCTGCGCGAACCCGACGCCATCCTTCTGCTCGGCCTGATCGTCGCCCGGGAGATGGGCTGGGAAACGCCGATGGCGGTGCGGCTCGCCCATGGCGCGTTCGACGCCTATCGCGGAAGCACCGTCAAAGTCGCCGACGACGGCGCGGTTGGCGTCGCCGCCTGAACAACCGTGGTTTTTCAGGTCCTGAGCGGCAGCACGCGGTCCGGCGGGCGATGGCCGTCGAAGAAGGCGCGGATGTTGATGATCACCTTCTCGCCCATGTCGATGCGGCCTTCGAGCGTCGCCGAGCCCATATGCGGCAAAAGCACGACCTTGCCCTTGTGGGCGAGCTTCAACAGCTTGCTGTTCAGCGCCGGCTCATGCTCGTAGACGTCGAGGCCGGCGCCGGCGATCTTGCCGTCCTGGATGAGCTTGATCAGTGATTCCTCGTCGATGATGTCGCCGCGCGCGGTGTTGACGATGTAAGCTGCTGGCTGCATCAGCGCCAGGCGCCGGGCGGACAAGAGATGGAAGGTCGCCGGCGTCGACGGACAATTGACCGAAATGATGTCCATGCGGGCGAGCATCTGGTCAAGGCTTTCCCAATAGGTCGCTTCCAATTCGTCCTCGACCGCCGGCAGCACGCGGTGGCGATTGTGGTAGTGGATGGACAGGCCGAATGCCTTGGCGCGCCTGGCGACCGCCGTGCCGATACGGCCCATGCCGACGATGCCAAGGCGCTTGCCCCAGATGCGGCGGCCAAGCATCCAGGTCGGCGACCAGCCGGCCCATTTCTTCTCGCCGGTGAGCACGTTGGCGCCTTCGGCCAATCGCCGCGGCACGGCGAGCATCAGCGCCATGGTCATGTCGGCGGTGTCTTCGGTGAGCACGTTCGGCGTGTTGGTGACGGTGATGCCTTTCTTGGCCGCCGCGGCGACATCGATCTTGTCGACGCCGTTGCCGAAATTGGCGATCAGCTTCAGGTTCTCGCCGGCCTGGGCTATCAGCGCGGCATCGATATGGTCGGTGATGGTCGGCACCAGCACGTCGGCTTCCTTGACCGCCGCAACCAGTTCCGGCTGGGTCATCGGCCGGTCCTCGACGTTGAGGCGCGCGTCGAACAGTTCGCGCATGCGGGTTTCGACCGGGTCGGGCAGCTTGCGCGTGATGACGACGAGGGGCCGTTTTTTGCCTGCCATTTTATTCCCGAAGCTTCCTCGAAACCGATCTCGTTGAGACCTCTTTAACCAAGACCGGCGAAACTTGTAGCCGATCGCGGCATCAGCCCACTCCTGTAACAAGCGGTGCCGCCGAAGACAAAGAAAAAGGGGCGCTCATCCCGACGGAACCGGCGCCGAAAGGAATGAAAGTGTCTGCTCTCGCGTCGCTCCGCCTGGCTTTCAGCGCCGCCGTTCTCGGCGCGCTGCTTTGCGCGCCGCAGGCATCCGCGCAAAGTGCGGCCGCGCCGGCGCAAACGGTGACGCTGGGGCCGAGCGGCCTGCCGCTGCCGCGTTTCGTCAGCCTGAAATCGGGCCGCGTCAACTCGCGCGTCGGCCCGGGCGCCAACTATTCCGTCGACTGGATGTACATGAAGGCCGGGCTGCCGATGGAAATCATCCAGGAATTCGATACCTGGCGCCGCGTGCGCGACGCAGACGGCTCGGAAGGCTGGATCAACCAGTCGCTGCTTTCGGGCCGCCGCACCGCGATCGTCGCCCCCTGGCAGCGCGGCAAGGGCGGCCGAATCAATCTGCTTGACGATCCCGACAAGGACGCCGGCGTGATCGCGATCCTCGAGCCCGGCGTCATGGGCTCGATCAAGAAGTGCGACGGCCAGTGGTGCGAGATGACCTTCGACGGCCATACCGGCTGGATCGCCCAGTCGCAGGTCTGGGGCGCCTATCCAGGTGAAAAGGTCAAGAACTGATCGCCTTCCGGTCGCGCCCGATGTGGCCGAGATGCGTATCCTGAAAACCAGTAGGAAGCTTCAGGCCGTAGCCAAGGGCGCGGTCGATGGCAATGTGGGCGATCCAGATGAGCGCCACGGCCGTTGTGATCGGACCGGCAAGCAGGACACCGGCGAGCACCAGGACGAGCGGGGCGATCAGGATGTGCAGCGCATTGTAGGCCATCGCGCCGATACGCGGCCCGGCGAGATAGCCCAGCATCGACAGGTCCGGCGCCAGGATGAGCAGCGCAAACAGCCACCAGGATACACCGGTCAATTTGTAGAAGACGATGGCCACCACGGCAGCGACGACCCATTCCAGCCGGATCGTCAGATCGAGGGACCGCATCGCTGGGATCAGTCGCGGCGCTTGGGGCGCAGCCTCACCACGATGTCGACATTGGCGATCTCCATGCCTTCAGGAGGCTCCGGCAGGTTGGAGACGCTCACCGGGCCGCTGGCGATATCGAAGATCCGATTCTCGCCTTCGACATAGAAGTGATGGTGGTCAGAGGTGTTGGTGTCGAAATAGGTCTTCGACCCTTCGACCGCGAGGATGCGCAGCAGGCCGGCCTGGGTGAACTGGTGCAGCGCGTTATAGACGGTCGCGAGCGAAACCGGCACGCCGGCGGCGATCGCCTCCTCATGCAGTTCCTCGGCCGAGAGATGGCGGTCGCCCTTGGCGAAAAGCAGATCGGCCAGCGCAATGCGCTGGCGCGTCGGCCTCAGGCCGGCTTCGCGAACCCGCTTGTCCACAGCGACATTTTCCTTCCGGCAGCCCGAATCCATCTATCCCGTCGAAGCTTGCAGCCATCCCCATAGACCGGTCCAGAATGGCAAAAAGACGTCAATGCCAAAAACTGGAAACCACCCGACATATATTCTGTCGCCCAAATGCGATCAATAGCGCGCATTGACCCAGGCAGGCGCGCGGGTTAAGCGCAAACGCCGGTTTCCGGCCGCAAACAGAGTGTGTTAGGAAACCAACGACAAGGGCGCCCTGCCGCCCGGAAGGAAAACGGGGACGGAGTTAATGGCGGGTCAAAAGTCCAGCTACGATTACGAGGAACTGCTTGCCTGCGCCCGCGGCGAGCTGTTCGGACCGGGAAACGCCCAGCTGCCCTATCCGCCGATGCTGATGTTCGACCGCATCACCGAGATCAGCGAGACCGGCGGCGCTTTCGACAAGGGTTTCATCCGCGCCGAGTTCGACATCAAGCCGGATCTTTGGTTCTTCGCCTGCCATTTCATCGGCAATCCGATCATGCCGGGCTGCCTCGGCCTCGACGCCATGTGGCAATTGACCGGTTTCTATCTCGGCTGGCTCGGCGAGCCCGGCAAGGGCATGGCGCTGTCGACCGGCGAGGTGAAGTTCAAGGGCATGGTGACGCCGTCGGTCAAGAAGGTCGAATATGGTGTCGACTTCAAGCGCGTGATGCGCGGACGCCTCGTGCTCGGCATCGCCGATGGCTGGCTCAAGGCGGATGGCGAACCCATATACGCGGCAACGGATCTGAAGGTAGGCCTGTCCAAGCAGTCCGCCGCCTGATTGCTTTCGCCACGGGCCTCGCGTGTCAGACGGATGCGCAAGGACGCCGCGGCAGTTATTTTGCGTATGATCAAGCGCGAAAACCGATTAGGTTTTTCGCCAAACTACGCCGGAAGGAGTTGCGAATGAGACGCGTCGTAGTGACAGGCCTCGGCATTGTGTCGTCGATCGGCAACAACGCCAATGAGGTGCAGTCCTCGCTTTACGATGCCAAGTCCGGCATCAGCTTTTCCAATTCCTTCGCCGAGCACGGCTTCCGCTGCCAGGTGTGGGGGGCGCCGACGCTCGACCCGTCGGCGATGATCGACCGCCGCGCCATGCGTTTCCTGAGCCAAGGTGCCGCCTGGAACCATGTCGCCATGGATCAGGCGATCGCGGACGCCGGTTTAGGCGAGAGCGACATAACCAACGAGCGCACCGGCATCGTCATGGGCTCCGGCGGACCGTCGACCAGGACCATCGTGGAAGCCGCCGAAACGACGCTCAAGAATGGCAGCCCGAAGCGCATCGGTCCGTTCGCGGTGCCGAAGGCGATGTCGTCGACCGCTTCGGCCACTTTGGCTACCTGGTTCAAGATCCACGGCGTCAACTACTCGATCTCGTCGGCCTGCTCGACCTCGGCGCACTGCATCGGCAATGCCTATGAGCTTATCCAGTGGGGCAAGCAGGACATGATGTTCGCCGGCGGTCACGAGGACCTCGACTGGACGATGTCGGACCTGTTCGACGCCATGGGCGCCATGTCGTCGAAATTCAATGACAATGCATCGACCGCGTCCCGCGCCTATGACGTCAACCGCGACGGCTTCGTCATCGCCGGCGGCGCGGGCGTGCTGGTGCTGGAAGAGCTGGAGCACGCCAAGGCGCGCGGCGCCAAGATCTATGCCGAGATCGTCGGCTACGGCGCGACCTCCGACGGCTACGACATGGTGGCGCCGTCCGGCGAAGGCGCTGTGCGCTGCATGCGGCAGGCACTTGCAACCGTCTCGACACCGGTCGACTACATCAACACGCACGGCACCTCGACGCCGGTGGGCGATTCCAAGGAGATGGGCGCCATCCGCGAGGTGTTCGGCGACAAGATGCCGTTCATCACCTCGACCAAGTCGCTGACCGGCCATTCGCTCGGTGCCGCCGGGGTCCAGGAATCGATCTACTCGATCCTGATGATGCAGGGCGGCTTCGTCGGCGAGAGCGCCCATATCGAGGAGCTCGATCCCGAATTCGAGGGCATGCCGATCGTGCGCAAGCGCATCGACAACGCCAAGATCGACACCGTTTTGTCCAATTCCTTCGGTTTCGGTGGCACCAACGCAACGCTGATTTTCCAGCGCTATTCCGCATAAGGATTTGCCTCGTATGGAAGGGTTGATGAAGGGCAAGCGCGGGCTTGTCATGGGGGTCGCCAACGATCATTCGATCGCCTGGGGCATCGCCAGGAAATTGTCCGAACACGGGGCGGAACTTGCCTTCACCTATCAGGGCGACGCTTTCGGGCGGCGGGTCAAGCCGCTGGCCGAGAAGGTCGGCGCCTCGCTGATCGTGCCTTGCGACGTTGAGGACAGCGCCTCCGTCACTGCGACCTTCGAGACGCTCGGCAAGGCCTGGGGCGGACTGGATTTCATCGTCCACGCCATCGGCTTCTCCGACAAGAACGAGCTCAAGGGCCTCTACGCCGACACCAGCCGCGACAACTTCGTCCGCACCATGGTGATCTCCTGCTATTCCTTCACCGAGGTCGCCCGCAATGCCGCGGCGCTCATGAAGAATGGCGGCTCGATGATCACGCTGACCTATGCCGGGTCGGTGCGGGTCATGCCCAACTACAACGTCATGGGCGTCGCCAAGGCCGGGCTGGAGGCAAGCGTGCGCTATCTCGCCAATGATTACGGCCCGCGCGGCATCCGGGTGAACGGCATCTCGGCGGGACCGGTGCGGACGCTCGCCGGCTCCGGCGTGTCCGACGCGCGTCACATGTTCTCCTATCAGCAGCGCAATTCGCCGCTGCGGCGCACCGTGACCATCGACGAGGTCGGCGGCTCGGCACTCTACCTGCTGTCCGATCTGTCTTCGGGGGTCACCGGCGAAATCCACTATGTCGATTCCGGCTACCACATCGTCTCCATGCCGACGCTCGATGAGCTGAAGCAGAACGACGGCGCCCGCGAATAATTCGCTAACGCAAAAAGTACTTTCCAGTAAAATTGGAGGCATTGGCGGAAACCGATTTTAAGGAGGTGTCCGCTAGAAGGTCCCGTAGTTTAGGGACCTTGCATGTCTGCAGTCAGCAACCCGAAGCGAACACCGCTGTTCCGGCTGATCACCATCGCCAGCTCGGCCATGGGCAGTTTTATCCTCGGACTCTGGGGATTGCAGTTCGGCTTCGGCGACGGGCTGGCCGGCATGACGGCGGAGACGATGGCGGGAATCATCGCCGCGCTCTGCGCCCTTTCCGCCGGCGGCGCCGCGCTCTCGTTCTTCGCGGGCGTCGATGAATCGGCCGAATACGTCTTCAAGGAAACGCATTTCGACAAGCTGACCGGCCTGCTGTCGCGCCCGGCCATGGTCGGCAAGATCGCCGCGGCGGCGTCGGAAACGATCAGGACCGGCGAACCGGTCTACCTGATCGATATCGACATCGACCGCTTCAAGCAGATCAACGATGCCATCGGCTACAGCAATGGCGACGAGCTGGTCCGCGCCTTCACCACAAGGCTGAAGGAGAACATGCCGGAGAATGCGGTGATCGGGCGCATCGGCGCCGGCGAATTCGCCGTGCTGCTGCCGGACTGCGATTTAAGGGGACCGCTCGAACGGCTGCTCGAGAAGCTCATCAACCAGATGATGGAGCCCTATCAGCTCCAGACGCACCTGCAGTCCGTCAGCATGTCCGTCGGTATCGTGGCGATGCCGAAGGATGGCGTCGATCCGGTGCTCGTCCTTCGCCGCTCGAACCTGGCGCTGCAGAATGCGCGCGCAAGCGGCATCGGCAACTGGTCGGTCTTCCACGCCGATATGGGGCGGGTGGCGGACTACCGGCAATGGATCGAATCCGAGCTGAAAACCGCCTTCGACCGCGGTGACTTCAGCCTCCACTACCAGCCGCAATTCGACCTGCAGGGCGGCCGCGTCGTCGGCTATGAGGCGCTGATCCGGTGGAAGCATCCTGAACGCGGCATGATCCCGCCGATGGAATTCATTCCGATCGCCGAGGAAACCGGCATGATCAATCCGATCGGCGAGTGGGTGCTGCGCAAGGCCTGCAGCGACGCCCAGTACCTGCCGGAGGATTGCTTCGTCGCCGTCAACATCTCGCCGGTCCAGTTCATGACCAGGGACTTCGTCGGCATCGTGCGCGAGACCATGGCATCGACCGGCATCAAGCCGTCGCGGCTGGAGCTCGAAGTCACCGAGACGGCGATGATGCAGGACCGCGACCGCGCGGCCGTCATCCTGCAGCAACTCGCCGACATGGGCATCTCGGTCGCCGTCGACGATTTCGGCACAGGCTACTCGAATCTGAGCTACCTGATCGACTTCTCGTTCGGCAAGCTGAAGATCGACCGCTCCTTCGTCAGCCGCATCGATACCGATTCCAGCTCGGGCGCTGTCGTCTCGACCATCGTCGGGCTGTCGCGGGCGCTTGGCGTCGGCATCATCGCAGAAGGCGTCGAGACCGAGAACCAGGCGACGCTGCTGAGAGCCGCCGGCTGCGAGGTGGTGCAGGGCTATCTGTTCGGCCGCCCCGCGCCGCTCAAGATCGAGCTCGGCCAGGCGCGCCCCGTTCATGCCACACGCGAGCCGGCACGCCTGGTCAGCCTGCAGTAGGGCGCTTCGCCCTTCCTGGGCAGAAAACCGCTCTACGCTTTCCTGGAATTGCTTTTTTGTTTGTCGCAATTCCGGACGAAATACCGCTGCACACTTTTCCTGGAATTGCTTTTTTTGTTTGCAGCAATTCAGGCGGAAAACCGCTGCACACTTTTCCTGGAATTGCTTAGCGGCGCGCCGAAAACACCTTGAACATGCCGTCGCGCGCGACCTCGGCGTGGCTGGCGAAGGCTCCCGCCAGCACCTGTTCGTAGGGCAACTGCCGGTTCGCCACCATGAACAGGCGTCCACCTGGTTTCAGCGCCTTCGACGCCGCACGGATCATGCCGGCGCCGATGCCCGGCTCGGCCGCCCGGCCGCTGTGGAAGGGCGGGTTCATGACGACCGCGTCGTAACGTCGCTCGACCGTTTCGGTCAGCAGATCGGTCCAGAAGAAGCGCGGCTCGGCAGCGGCTGCGCGGACATTGATCTTCGCCGCCTCCAGGGCCTCGAAATCCGCTTCGTAGAGATCGAGACCGGAGAGGTCCGGCGAGCGTTCCGAGACTTCCGCCGCAAGGTAGCCCCAGCCGGCGCAGAAATCGGCGACGTTGCCCGCAAGGCCCTCCGGCAAGGTTTCCAGCAGAAGCTTCGAACCGGCGTCAACGCGATCGAAAGAGAACATGCCAGGCGCGGTGCGGAAGCGGCCTTCGACGACCAGATCGTGGTTGGCGGCGCGAAGCGTCCGGGCCGCATCCATGCCGGCCTGGCGGAACCAGAAGGCGACGCCGTGATGTTTCGGCATATGCGCCTCGAGCGGCGCCAGCGCATCGATGCGCTTGCGCAGGCTGTCGATGCCGTCGTCCTTGCCGCCGGCGACGACGATCAGTCCTCCGGGCGCCACGCGCTCGATGGCTTCGCCGATCCGAAGCTCGTTCTGGCCGCGATGCCGGCCGGCCAGCACGAGGGTAGCGTCAAAGGCTGAGCCTTCCGCCCGCGGCGTGACGGTGTATCCGGTCGCCTGCAGGGCGCGGAAATGCGGCCGAAAACCTTGCACGAGATGCAGCGCCGCATCAAAACCGTCGGGCAGCCGAAAGCCCGGCTCCGCGCCCAGAAACAGCACCCGAGCGTCCTTTCGCGGCAGAGGGAGCGCCTCTGCCTCGAACGGATAGAACAGCGTTTTCAGCGGCTCCGCGGCCATTCCCATAGCTCTTTCAAACAAAAACGGGCGCGACCTCGCGGCGCGCCCGTCTTGATTATCAGGTCAGGCCGATCAGGCGGCGTCTTCCTCGCCTTCCGGCTTCTTTTTCTCCTGGGCGATTTCCTTGCCGGTCGCCTGGTCGACGACCTTCATCGACAGGCGAACCTTGCCGCGCTCGTCGAAGCCCATCAGCTTGACCCAAACCTTGTCGCCTTCCTTGACGACGTCCGAGGTCTTGGCAACGCGCTCATTGGCGAGCTGCGAGATGTGGACGAGGCCGTCGCGCGGGCCGAAGAAGTTGACGAAGGCGCCGAAGTCGGCCGTCTTGACGACGGTGCCCTCGTAGATCTCGCCGACTTCCGGCTCGGCGACGATGGTGTGGATCCACTTCTTCGCCGCCTCGATCTCCTTGGCGTTCGACGAAGCGATCTTGACCGTGCCGTCGTCCTCGATGTTGATCTTGGCGCCGGTCTTCTCGACGATCTCGCGGATCACCTTGCCGCCGGAGCCGATGACGTCGCGGATCTTGTCGGTCGGGATATGCATGACCTCGATGCGCGGCGCGAACTCGCCGAGCTCGGCGCGCGCGCCGGAGATCGCATACGCCATCTCGCCGAGGATATGCAGGCGGCCGCCCTTGGCCTGATCGAGCGCGATGCCCATGATCTCCTCGGTGATGCCATCGATCTTGATGTCCATCTGCAGCGAGGTGATGCCATTGGCGGTGCCGGCGACCTTGAAGTCCATGTCGCCGAGATGGTCCTCGTCGCCGAGGATGTCGGAGAGCACCGCGAAGCGCTCGCCTTCCTTGATCAGGCCCATGGCGATGCCGGCGACGGGCTTGGCGATCGGCACGCCGGCATCCATCAGCGCCAGCGAGGTGCCGCAGACGGTCGCCATCGAGGATGAGCCGTTGGACTCGGTAATCTCCGAGACGACGCGCAGCGTGTAGGGGAACTGGTCGGCGGAGGGCAGCATCGGGCGGATCGCGCGCCAGGCAAGCTTGCCGTGGCCGATCTCGCGACGGCCCGGCGAGCCCATGCGGCCGGTTTCACCGACCGAGTAGGGCGGGAAGTTGTAGTGAAGGAGGAACTTCTCCTTGTACATGCCGGTCAGCGAGTCGACATACTGCTCGTCCTCGCCGGTGCCGAGCGTGGCGACGACCAGCGCCTGGGTCTCGCCGCGGGTGAACAGCGCCGAACCATGGGTACGCGGCAGGACGCCGACCTCGGAGACGATCTTGCGGACGGTCTTCAGGTCACGGCCGTCGATGCGCGAGCCGGTGTCGAGGATGTTCCAGCGCACCACCTTGGCCTGGAGCTCCTTGAAGACGCTACCGATCTGCTCGGAGGCGTATTTTGCTTCCTCGCCTTCGGCCGGCGCGAACGCTGCCTTGACCTTTGCCTTGACGGCGTCGACGGCGGCGTAACGCGACTGCTTGTCGGTGATCTTGTAGGCCTCGCGCAGCTCGTCGCCGACGATCTTCAGCATCTCGCCTTCGAGCTCGGAATAGTCCGGAGCGGTGAAGTCGCGCGGCTCCTTGGCGGCGACCTCGGCCAGCTTGATGATCGCCTCGATCACCGGCTGGAAGCTCTTGTGGCCGAACACGACGGCGCCGAGCATCAGTTCCTCTGAGAGCTCCTTGGCCTCGGATTCGACCATCAGGACGGCGTCGGCGGTACCGGCGACGACGAGGTCGAGCTTCGATTCCTGCATCTCGTCGATATGCGGGTTGAGCACATATTCACCATTGATATAGCCGACGCGGGCGCCGCCGATCGGGCCCATGAAGGGGACGCCGGAGAGCGTGAGCGCGGCCGAGGTGGCGACGATCGACAGGATGTCCGGATCGTTCTCGAGATCGTGCTGGACGACGGTGACGACGATCTGGGTATCGTTCTTGTAGCCGTCGGCAAACAGCGGGCGGATCGGGCGGTCGATCAGGCGGGAAACCAGCGTTTCCTTCTCGCTCGGACGGCCCTCGCGCTTGAAATAGCCGCCCGGGATCTTGCCGGCGGCATAGGTCTTTTCCTGGTAGTTGACGGTGAGCGGGAAGAAATCGAGGCCGGGCTTCGGCTCCTTCATCGAAACGACGGTGGCGAGAACCACGGTCTCGCCGTAGGTGGCGAGCACAGCGCCGTCAGCCTGACGGGCGATCTTGCCGGTTTCCAGGATGAGCGGACGGCCGCCCCACTCGATTTCCACTTTGTGCTGATTGAACATATCTTGTCCTTCATATGCGGAAAGGGCCGCGCCGTCTCAACGGTCGCGGGGCATCCCTTCCCTGGCTTCCTTCGGGCAGCCACGGGCAAGACAACGGGAAGCTCGATAGGTCCGGCGTACTGCCGAGCGAGCATCCTGCAATCCTGCCCCATGACCGTCCACGGGCGGTTCCGAATGGCCCTCTGCACTTTCGGAACCGGGTCTGGCCGACCGGTCGGCCGGCCTTGCGCATGACGCCGAAAACCCCTGTTTCCGGAACGCGCCCTGCGCGAATGCGAATTTCCTTTTTTCAGCATCGAGGCACCGGACCATCCGATGCGCCAATGCGCGACCGGCGGGCTCTACAGAGAGCCCGCCGGTCAATTCGTCAGCGACGGAGACCGAGCTTGTCGATCAGCGTCTGATAGCGCGCGTCGTCCTTGCGCTTGAGGTAATCAAGCAGGCTGCGGCGCTGGGAAACGAGAGCAAGCAAACCACGGCGGGAATGGTTATCCTTCTTGTGGTCCTTGAAGTGCTCCGTCAGGTTCTTGATGCGCTCGGAAAGGATGGCAACCTGGACTTCCGGGGACCCGGTATCGCCCTTGGCGGTCGCGAATTCAGTCATCAATTCCTTCTTGCGCTCGGCAGTAATCGACATCGTGTTTTTCCTTTTCTGTTCGAGGAAACGGGACGCCCACAGCCGGGATGTCGTCCAGCAGGGGCCGGTGCAAGCAACGCGTCAGGGCGCGAAGCTGCCGCGCATATAGTGCAATTTCCCGCAAAACACCAGCCTAATTGTCAAGCCGGCTTGTCGCAGGTCTTGCCGCAAAAACAGAGGGTTCTGCCGCTACAGCCACTTCTTCCATTTGAAGAAGGCGACGAGCCCGGCAGCGACGACCAGCATAAACAAAAGTGCCGCCGGGTAGCCGTAATAGGCCTTCAGTTCCGGCATGTTCCAGGGCGAGCTTCCCGGCTCGAAGTTCATGCCCCAGACACCGACGAGGAAGGTGAGCGGCATGAAGATCACCGAGACGATCGTCAGATAGGAGATGACGTCGTTGGTGCGCGCCTGGGTCAGCGACAGATGCATCTCGATCAGGCCGGTCAGCATGTCGCGTTGGTTCTCGACCAGTTCGATCAGCCGCAGCGAATGGTCGAGCGTGTCGTTGAAGAAGATCTTGGTCTCGGCCGTCACGAAGGGCACGTCGTTGCGGATCAGCGTAGCCAGCGCATCCCGCATCGGCCACAGCGCGCCCTTCAGCACATTGGCGTCGCGCCGCAACTCGTGCAGCCGACGCATCTGATGCTTGTGCGGCGTGTTGAGCATCTGGTCCTCGATGCCGTCGACCAATTCGCTCGCCGCCTCGATCGGTGGAAAATAGCTGTCGACGATGGCGTCGATCAGCGCATAGGCGAGATAGTCGGCGCCGCGCGAGCGCAGCCGGTTGGGCATGGCCGCCGCGATGCGCTTGCGCACGGGGTCGAACGGATCGCCCTCGCGCTCCTGAAAGGTGACGACGAAATTCTTGCCGAAGAAGACGGCGATCTGCTCGTAGCGGTGGGCGGTGACATCGTCGATCATGCGCATGACGACGAAGGCATGATCCTCGAAGAAATCCACCTTCGGCCGCTGGCCAGTGTTGACGACATCCTCCAGCGCCAGCGGATGCAGGTTGAAAATCCGGCCGATCTCTTCGATCAGCGGGATGTTGGCAAGTCCGGTGCAATCCAGCCAGACGACCGGCCATTTTTCGCAATGGGCGTTGAGTTCGTCGATGCTGGCATTGTCGATGGTCTTGAATTTTTCGGGCGAGATCAGCGTCAGCCTGAGCTCGCTGCGCCGCGCCGCCGGATCGGCGATCAAGGTGCCCGGCGAGGCGCCGACCGGCGGCCGGCGGATTTTCAGCGGCGCCCGGTTCCTGACGGTATCAGCCTTTGCCATGAGCTCCTCTGGGCCATGAGCGCTTCGGGCGCGAACGTTAGAGCAGTTCGGGGGTCACTGACCTGCTCTAACCATCTGTTTTCATGCAATTCCGGACGGAAACCGTTACACATTTTCCTGGAATTGCTCGAGCCGAAACTAGCGGGGTGTCGTCAACCGGCAAAGACCCGCTTGGGCTTGAACATGCCCTGTTCGATGGCGCCGATGGCGACGAGCTTGCCACGCGCGGTGGCGCAGGCCTCCTCGGCCTCGACCGGCGCATCGCGGCCGCGAATGATGACGGGGTTGCCGAGGCGGATCTTGGTCGCAGCGTCGTCGCTGACAGCGACCTGCGGCAGGCAGTCGAGCGCTGCGGCGGTATCGACCAGCAGCGCATCGATGGCGCCGAAATCGGCCGGCGCCTCGGCCTCGCCCGCGCCTTCATCGGTCTTGCCGCCGAAGCGCGCTGCCTCGAGCTCGGCGACGGTGACGAAATCGTCCGCCGTGAACGGCTCGACCTCGACGCGGCGCAGTTCGGCGATATGGCCGAAGCAGCCCAGATCGCGGCCCATGTCGCGCGCCAGCGAACGCACATAGGTGCCCTTGCCGCATTCGACCTCGAAGACGGTTCTATCGGCACCATGCTCGACGATGTCCAAACGGCCGATTTCGATCTCGCGGGCGGGAATGTCGACCGTCTCGCCGTCGCGGGCAAGGTCATAGGCGCGTTCGCCGGCGATCTTGATGGCCGAGAATTGCGGCGGCGTCTGCATGATGATGCCGGTGTATTTCGGCAGCATCGCCCTCACCTCGGCCTCGGCCGGGCGCCGGTCGGAGCTGTTCGTCACCGGGCCTTCGAGGTCGTCTGTCGAGCGCTCCTCGCCCCAGGCGACGGTGAAGCGGTAGACTTTGGCGCCGTCCTGCACGTAAGGCACGGTCTTGGTCGCCTCGCCGAGCGCGATCGGCAGCATGCCGGAGGCGAGCGGATCGAGCGTGCCGGCATGGCCGGCCTTCTCCGCCTGGAACAGCCATTTGATCTTGGAGACTGCCTCGGTCGAGCCCATGCCGACCGGCTTGTCCAGCACCACCCAGCCGGAAATCGGCCTGCCCTTCTTCTTGCCGCGACGCGCCACTTATTCCTCGTCCTTGTCTGTATTCTTATTCTGGTCGTCGAGATCGCGCGCGACTTCGGGCGACTTCAGCAACTCGTTGATCCTGGCGAAATTGTCGAAGGACGTATCGAGCCGGAAGCGGATCTCCGGCATGTACTTCATCTGCCGCAGCGCGCCGGTGACGCGGCCGCGGATGAATTTCGCGTGTTTGTTGAGGGCCCCGACCACGGCATCGGCGTCGCCGACGCCGAGCGGCGAAACGAAAGCGGTAGCTATCTTGAGGTCGGGCGACATCCGTACCTCGGAGACCGAGACGACGGTGTTCTCTATCACCGGATCGATGATCTCGCCGCGCTGCAAGGTTTCGGACAGCGCATGGCGCACCTGCTCGCCGACGCGCAGCATGCGCTGGGAAGGGCCTGATGTTGTCGGACGGGACATTTCTTCAATCCTGAAATCGTGAAGCGCGGGATGGGACCGCGCCACATGTCTCAATACGAAATAAGGCTCTGGGCGGCAGCCTTTCGGCCGCCGCCCGGGTCATTCGGCAATTGTATCCGAATTTAGAGCGTCCTGCTCACCATCTCGACGCGGAAGCACTCGATGACGTCGCCGACGCGCATGTCCTCGTAGTTCTGGAAGGCCATGCCGCATTCCTGGCCGACGGGCACTTCCGAAACCTCGTCCTTGAAGCGCTTGAGCGTCTTCAGCGTGCCTTCGTGGACGACGACATTGTCGCGGATCAGGCGCACGCCCGCGCCACGCTCGACCTTGCCTTCCGTGACACGGCAGCCGGCGATCTTGCCGATCTTGCTGATGTCGAAGATCTCGAGGATCTCGGCATTGCCGATGAAGGTCTCGCGCCGCTCCGGCGACAGCATGCCGGAAAGAGCTGCCTTCACATCATCGACGAGGTTGTAGATGATCGAATAGTAGCGGATCTCGATTCCGGCAGCGGCGGCGGCCGCACGCGCCTGCGCGTTGGCGCGGACGTTGAAGCCGATGATCGCCGCACCCGAGGTTTCGGCCAGCGAGACGTCGCTTTCGGTGATGCCGCCGGCGCCGGCGTGCACGATGCGTGCGCGCACCTCGTCGTTGCCGAGCTTTTCGAGCGCGGCGTTGATCGCCTCGATCGAGCCCTGCACATCGCCCTTGATGACCAGCGGGAATTCCTTCAATCCGCTCGTTTGCAACTGCGACATCATCTGCTCGAGCGAGCCGCGCTGGCCGGCATGCTTGGCTACCGCCTTCTCGCGCGCCAGGCGCTGGCGGTACTCGGTGATCTCACGCGCACGCGCCTCGTTGTTGACGACGGCGAAGCGATCGCCCGCCTGCGGCGTGCCCTGCAGGCCGAGCACCTCGACCGGCATTGCCGGCGGCGCTTCCGGCACATGCTCGCCGCGATCGTTGACGAGCGCGCGGACACGGCCCCATTCGTTGCCGGCGACGAGGATGTCGCCGGGCATCAGCGTGCCGGTCTGCACCAGAACGGTGGCGACCGGGCCGCGGCCCTTGTCGAGCTTGGCCTCGATGACCGCGCCTTCGGCGGTACGGTCGGGGTTGGCCTTGAGGTCGAGGATTTCGGCCTGCAGCAGGATCGCCTCGAGCAGCTTGTCGATGTTGGTGCCCTTGATCGCCGACACTTCGACGTCCAGCACCTCGCCGCCCATCGATTCGACGAACACTTCATGGCGCAGAAGTTCGGCGCGCACCTTCTGCGGGTCGGCGTCGCGCTTGTCGATCTTGTTGATCGCCACGATGATCGGCACGCCGGCCGCCTTGGCGTGATTGATCGATTCGATCGTCTGCGGCATCACGCTGTCGTCGGCCGCCACCACCAGCACGGCGATGTCGGTCACCTGGGCGCCGCGGGCGCGCATGGCGGTGAAGGCAGCGTGGCCGGGCGTGTCAATGAAGGTGATCTTCTGGCCGTTCTTCTCGACCTGGTAGGCGCCGATGTGCTGGGTGATGCCGCCGGCCTCGCCGGAGACGACATTGGCGTTGCGGATGGCGTCGAGCAGCGAGGTCTTGCCGTGGTCGACATGGCCCATGATGGTCACCACGGGCGGACGCGACACCAGGTCTTCCGCACGGTCGGCGATGTTGAACAGGCCTTCCTCGATGTCGGACTCGGCGACGCGGCGGACCGTATGGCCGAATTCGGAAGCGACCAGCTCGGCCGTGTCGGCGTCGATGACGTCGCCCGGCTTCAGGATCTGGCCCTGCTTCATGAAGAACTTGACCACGTCCACGGCGCGCTCGGACATGCGCTGCGCCAGTTCCTGGATGGTGATGGTTTCGGGCAGGATCACTTCGCGCATGACTTTCTCGCGCGGCTCGTTGTGCATCGCGCGTTTGAATTTTTCCTGGCGGCGACGCATCGACGACAGCGAGCGGCCGCGCGCATCTTCATCCGACAGCGCGGTGTTCAGCGTCAGCTTGCCGCGGCGGCGGTCTTCCTCGCCCTTGGTGGGCTTGGCCGGCCGTGCGACTTCCGGCGTGGCCAGGCGACGCACCGGCGCTCC
>NZ_JHQR01000279.1 GCF_014843825.1 Mesorhizobium silamurunense | reverse complement strand
GCCGGCTCGACGCCTGTGGCCGGCCAGTTTCCACCGCCGCCGGTGCTGATGGCCGGCGCGTCGCCGACCGGCCCCGCTTCGCTCAAGCAGGCAGCCGTCTATAGGACCGCCGGCGTTGCCATGCCGGTCACCGGCCAGTCGGCGAAGGTGGCTCCCATGCCGGGCGTCCAGCAGGTCGCCTATGTGGTGCCGCAGAACCCGGCGCTGCTTGCCCAACCGGGTCAGGCCGAACAGCATGCCACGGGGCCGCGCGCCGAGATCGAGCGGCTGATCGAGAAATATTCGGCGATCTATGAAGTGCCGGTCGATCTGGTGCGCCATGTCGTCAACCGCGAGAGCACCTTCAACCCGAAAGCCTACAATCACGGCCACTGGGGGCTGATGCAGATCAAGCACGCGACGGCGCGCGGCATGGGCTATGACGGGCCGGCAAGCGGGCTGTTCGACGCCGAGACCAATCTCAAATACGCGGTCAAATATCTGCGCGGCGCCTGGCTGGTCTCGGGCGGCAACGCCAAGCGCGCCGACACGCTCTACCAGACCGGCTATTATTACGACGCCAAGCGCAAGGGGCTGCTCGAGACGACGGGCCTCGGCGTCGACCGCCGCCGCCTGCAGCCAGGCGCCTGAGCATCCGGCCCGCTGCAATGCGCAGCCTGGAAGCGTAGCTGTTTCGGGGCTGCGACATGCACGAGAAAAGTGGTGCTCGCCCGCCGGCCCCCAACGACATCCGCCTTCGCAAGAGCCTCGACGATGCGCTGACCGCGCCGCATTGGCCGGAAGGTTTCGTCATGCGCTTATTCGAGCACAGGGACGCGCAGGCCCTGCATGCCTTGTTGGAGGAGGTGTTCAACGATGGCGCCGACGGCGCGTTCGACGACTGGTGGCCGCGTATCTCGGGCGATGCCGAGTTCGATCCGGACCTCTGTTTCCTCGTCATCGACGGCAAGGGCCTGCTGGCGGGTGCCGCCCTGTGCTGGACGTCCGGCTTCGTCAAGGATCTCGCCGTTCATCCGGACTCCAGAGGGCACGGCATCGGCGAGGCGCTGATGCGGCACGTGTTCCTGACCTTCCGCGACAGGGGCGCCGCCCATGTCGACCTCAAGACCAACATGGTCAACAACGCCGCCGCCTTCAGGCTCTACGAGCGGCTCGGCATGATCCCGATCGCCTGGGAAGGGTAGCATTTGCCTGCGACGGCGCAACCGAATGCGCGGCGGCATTGTGAACCGCTTCACACAGGCTGACGTTAGGACATGCTAATGCGTCGTGGTGCCGGGCGGCCGATCGGCGGATCGACGCTGGCAAGGCGTCGGAGGAGGCTGTGCCGGCATGCGTCAGCCACTCCAAGGCGGGCTCCGGGGCGGGGGTTTCGGAGCCCGCCCGCTTTGGTTTGAAATCCGCCCTTCCGTCCAGCCAGATCGCACCCTTTGGCGCGCCCAGGGATCATCCGTGATCCATGCTGAATGGCTGATGTTGGAACCCAAAGCGGCGCTCCGCATTCAAGTGCTGGGTGGGCATCTGATGGCTGTCGACGCGCGCAGTCTCCGTCGCCGGCTCCAAAGGGAGGTCCACCGCCGTGAAGCTTTTCCACGCCTTTCTTGCGCTGGCAGTCGGCGCCATGCTGGCGGCCGCTCCAGCGCGAGCCGTCGATCTGTCGATCGTATCGGGAGACACCGGCAACGGCATCAAGGTGCTGCGCGAGATACTCGACCGCTACGAGAAGCAGAGCGGCAATAAGGTCAACATCGTCGTCATGCCGCCGTCGACGACCGACCAGTTCGGCCAGTACAAATTGTGGCTCGCTGCCGGAAACACCGACATCGATGTCTATCAGACCGATGTGATCTGGGCGCCGCAGCTCGCCAGCCAGCTCGTCGACCTGACCGCGGCGACCAAGGACATCGTGGCCAAGCACTTCCCCTCGATCATCCAGTCGCAAACCGTCAACGGCAAGCTCATCGCGCTGCCGATCTTCACCGACGCGCCGGCGCTCTACTACCGCAAGGACTTGCTCGACAAATACGGCGCCAAGGTGCCGACCACCTGGAAGGAGCTGGCCGACACCGCCAAGCTCGTCATGGACAAGGAGCGCGCCGCCGGCAACAAGGACATGTGGGGCTTCGTCTTCCAGGGCAACGCCTATGAGGGGCTGACCTGCGACGCGCTCGAATGGGTGATGTCGAACGGCGGCGGCCAGATCATCGAGCCGGACGGCACCGTCTCCATCAACAATCCCAAGGCGGTGGCGGCGCTCGACCTGGTCAAGGGATGGATCGGCACCATCTCGCCGCCGGGCGTGCTCGCCTATCAGGAAGAGGAATCGCGCGGCGTCTGGCAGACCGGCAATGCAGTCTTCATGCGCAACTGGCCCTATGCCTATGCGCTCGGCAACGGCGCGGACGCGCCGATCAAGGGCAAGTTCGACGTCGCGTCGCTGCCCGCAGGCGAGGGCGAAGGCGCGCGGCCCGTCGCGACGCTCGGCGGCTGGAACCTTGCGGTCTCCAAATATTCGAAAAATCCGGACGCGGCGATCGATATGGTCAAGTTCGTCGCTTCGCCCGAGATGCAGAAATACCGGACGCTGAGGACGTCCAATTTGCCGACGATCCAGGCGCTCTATGACGATGCCGACATCGCCAAGGAACAGCCGATCATCCCGCGATGGAAGGAGGTCTTCCTCAACGCTGCGCCGCGCCCCTCGGCGGCGGTCAAGATCAAGTACAATGAGGCGTCGAGCCAGTTCTGGACCGCCGTGCACAAGACCTTGTCCGGCGAAGGAAGTGCTGCCGACAATCTCGCCGATCTCGAAGTGACGCTGACCAAGCTGAAGGGCAGCGGCTGGTGACCGCGGAGCCTGCGGGGGCAGGCTCTGGCGTTCGTGCCAGCAGGGCAGGCCCCGGCGGGTCCGTGCTGACGAAGGCGGGCCCGCCGGGAGCAGCCGCTGCCGGGCGGCCGTCCTCGCGGCTGATGGCGCAGCGTGTGCGCTCTGCCTGGCTGTTTCTGACGCCGATGCTTCTGGTGCTGGCCGCGGTTGCCGGCTGGCCGTTGATCCGCACCGTCTATTTCAGCTTCACCGATGCCTCGCTGTCCGACCTCGACGCCCGCCAATGGGTCGGCTTCGCCAACTATTTCTCGATGCTGAGCATGCCGAGCGGCCGCACCATCTATGACGGGCTGCTGGTCGATCCGGTGTGGTGGCGCGCCGCCTGGAACACGGTGCGCTTCACGGCGGTCTCGGTCGTCGCCGAGACGATCCTCGGCATGATCGTCGCGCTCGTGCTCAACGCCGAGTTTCCGGGCCGCGGCATCGTCAGGGCGGCGATCCTCATTCCTTGGGCGATCCCGACGATCGTCTCGGCCAAGATGTGGCAGTGGATGCTCAACGACCAGTTCGGCATCATCAATGTCGTGCTGCTGAACCTCGGGCTGATCCATGCCAAGATCGCCTGGACCGCCAGCGCCGACACCGCGATGGTGGCGGTGCTGATCGTCGACATCTGGAAGACGACGCCGTTCATGGCGCTCTTGATCCTTGCGGCACTGCAGATGCTGCCGCGCGAGATCATCGAGGTCGCCAGGCTCGACGGCGCCAATCCGTGGCAGATCTTCTGGCGGGTGACCTTGCCGCTGATCCGCCCGGCGGTGATGGTGGCGGTGATCTTCCGCGCGCTCGATGCGCTGCGCATCTTCGACCTGATCTATGTGCTGACGCCCAACAACGTGCAGACCAAGTCGATGTCGGTGTTCGCGCGCGAGAACCTGTTCGAGTTCGACAAGTTCGCCTACGGCTCGGCCGCCTCGACGCTGCTGTTCCTGATCCTCGCGCTGCTCACCATTTCCTACATCCGGATCGGCCGGATAAGCCTGGACGGAGGCCGCTGATGGCAATGCTGAAGCGCGCGGCCCTCTATCTGCTGGTTGCGGTGATCGTCTTCATCGCCGTCTTCCCGTTCTACTACGCCATCGCCACCAGCCTGAAATCGGGAACCGAGCTCTTCGAGGCGAACCTTTGGCCGCAGGTGATCAGCTTCGCCAACTACAGGAACGTGCTCACCGAGGGCACCTTCCTGCGCAACCTCGTGAATTCGCTGGTCGTCTCGGGCGCCGTCGTGTTCATCTCGCTGCTGCTTGGCGTCACCGCCGCCTATTCGCTGGCGCGCATCCGTTTTCGCGGCCGCTCGGCGCTGATGCTTGCCATCCTGTCGGTCTCGATGTTTCCGCAGGTGGCGGTGCTGGCCGGTCTGTTCGAGATGATCCGCTGGGCCGGCCTCTACAATTCGCTGATCGCGCTGATCTTCTCCTACATGATCTTCACTCTGCCGTTCACCGTCTGGGTGCTCACCACCTTCGTGCGCGACCTGCCGGTCGAGATCGAGGAAGCGGCGATCCTCGATGGCGCCACGCCATGGATCATCATCACCCGCGTCTTCCTGCCGCTGATGTGGCCGGCGCTGGCGACGACGGGGATGCTCGCCTTCATCGGCGCGTGGAACGAGTTCCTGTTTGCGCTGACCTTCACCTCGAACAATGCGCAGCGCACCGTGCCGGTGGCGATCGCGCTGCTTTCCGGCAGCTCGCAGTTCGAGATCCCCTGGGGTAACATCATGGCCGCGTCGGTGATCGTCACCGTGCCGCTCGTGGTGCTGGTGCTGATCTTCCAGCGCAAGATCGTTTCCGGCCTCACCGCCGGCGGCGTCAAGGGTTAGGACGCAACCGGCGGGGCCATTCCGCGTTGGGTGTCGGAGGGGCTGATCGGAGATTTCAGATGAGAACGCTTCTGACCGTGGCCGCCATCGCCTTGCTTGCCGGCGCGCCGGCCGCCTTTGCCCAGTCGAACGATACCAGCCCGGATGCAGTCGGCCCCATGGTGACGGCGGACAAGGTCGACACGCAGACTTTCGTCACCACCGTGCCCAACGCCAACCAATTCGAGATCCAGTCGAGCAAGCTGGCGCAGGAGAAATCAGCATCGGCCGACGTCAAGGCCTTCGCCAAGCAGATGATCGAGGACCACACCAAGGTTGCTGAGGATTTCAAGGCGGCGATGAGCCAGGGCCAGACGACCGCTTCGATCAAGCCCGCCGGTCCCGCGCTGGGGCCGAAGGAGCAGCAGATGCTGGGCGAGCTGAAGGAGGCGAGCGGCAAGGACTTCGACCAGAAATACATCAAGATGCAGATCGATGCGCACAGGGATGCGGTTGCGCTGTTCAGCACCTATGCGAAATCGGGCGACGACCCGGCGATGAAGGAATTCGCCAAGAAGACGCTGCCGGTGCTCAAGACGCACGAGAAGCATGTGAAGGAGCTGGCCGTCGCCCATCAGGGCTGAGAGCGGGTGGGTTCTGTCGGCCGGAGCGGCGCTCAGCTCGTTCTGATCTGGCTGATCTGCTCGACCGCGGTTGCCAGCAGTTCTTGCATGGCGGCGCGAATCTGAACATCTGACTGGGCGACGCCTGCCGCGTCGAAATCGGCGCGTACCTTGCGGAACACGTCGTTGTCGCCTGCTTCCTCGAAGTCCGCGCGCACCACCTCTTTCGCATAGGCGTCGGCATCCGCACCGGATTTGCCAAGCTTCTCGGCGGCCCATAGGCCGAGCAGCTTGTTCCGGCGCGCCATGGCCTTGAACTTTGTTTCCTCGTCCATCGCGAACTTCTTTTCGAAGCCTTCCTGACGGTCTCTCATGCTGCTCATGATTTGCCTCGTTCAGATGTGAGTCCGACCTTCATCCGCTGTCTGGGGAAGCGCGGCCAGGTGAAGCGAAAGTGGTGCGTGTGGACGCCGTTAACAAGGCCTGATCATGCCGTGGAAGCCGCGGACTTAAAATTCGCGCAGGTGCGAGGAGCTTTCGTCCCGATGTGATTTGACCTCGCCGCGCCTTGACCTACCCTCGACCGCTAGCTGGATGAGCGGAGGAGACCGGCAATGCGGTCACCTTTCAACCAGATACGCAGCGTCGCGCTGGTCGCGGCCCTTGTCCTTGCCGCCGGCAGCGCGGCCTACGCCGATGCCGGCGGCCTGAAGGACTTCGGCGTCAACCTGATGACGCTCCCGCCCGGCGGCTGGTCGAGCCAGCGCCACTGGCACAGCCACGAGGACGAACTCGTCTATGTGCTGGAGGGCGAGCTGACGCTGGTCGAGGACGGCGGCGAAACGCTGCTCAGGGCCGGCGACTGCGCGACCTTCGCCAAGAACAGCGGCAACGGCCACCACATGATCAACCGCTCGTCGGTGATGGCGCTATCTGGAAGTCGGCTCGCGCAACCCGGACGATGTCATCACTTGCTCCGACATCGACATGATGAGCCCGAGTTCGGATGGAAGGTTTTTGCACAAGGATGGGACGTGTTATCCGGGGCAGGGGTGAGGCCTGACGCAAAGGCAGATCAAGCCGGACAGGAGGGAAAGCGATCGCCAGTCGGGGTGCATAACTTGGAGCCGGTGCAATTTCCACTTGTCTTTAAAGTAAAGTCGTCCTCAAATCCCTGCGGGGATAGGGCGGGCGAGTCATGAACAAGCTACCGTGAGCAAGCTTGAGCGGGCTAAGGCAAGGGCCGCAAGGACATCTGACGTCGTCAACATTGCCTAGTTTGCTATGCAAACGGCCCGATTTTAGTGTGGGTTCAATAATTTGGGGATTGATAATGGAAGAGGAAAGTAAATTTCACGTCTGTCTATATAGGGGAAAGAACGCCAGGCCATGCTATGGGGAAGACCTCAGAGTTCCCTGAAAGTATCGATGAGTCTGTAGAAATTTCCGACCGGAGCAGGAGTAAGACGCCATCCGAATTTAAGGATATGTTTGATTTGTTCCGCGAATCGATGATCGGTTATATCTATTTTCTTCCATTTATATCTTATATTGGACCAGTTATAACAGATGGAATGCAAAACACAGAGTTAACAGAATTTTGCGAAACTAATAGCGTTAAAACGGTCCATTATAAAGAGCGCGATGTGTATGAGCTCGGTCAAAGCAAATACTCTGCATATCGCGCAATTGAGGCTAGAAGGAAATCTGCTCGGTTGGTCTCAAAGCAGGTTCCCAAGATGCTAACAATAGGTATCGTTGGAAGCCTTGATCATTATCTGTCGGTGATAATGAAAGAGATACTTAAAAAGTATCCGTCGATGATATCTGACAGCGACAAGCAAATCTCTGTTCGTGATATTTTCAAGTCCAATTCACTGGAGGATTTTAAAGATTTTCTTCTAGATCGTGAGATAGAAACGATCACTAGAAGTTCTTTTGATGACCAAGTTGACTGGATTGAGAAAAGATTAAACTTAAATAAGAAAATAAAAGACGACTATAAAAAGTGGACTAACCTGATAGAAATTATTGAGAGGAGAAATTTGTTCGCTCATGCGAATGGCATTGTAAACGATATTTATATCAAGAACGTATCAATCGCGTCTGGAAACGAAACAATAAAAGTAGAAAAGGGGGAGGAGCTATTTTCTTCGCCGGCGTATTTTAAAGCTGGCTTAGAAAATATATGCGAGTTTGGTATTAAGATTATACAGGTCTCTTGGAGAAAGCTGGAACCAAAGGAATCTAGCATTGCGGATGATGTTCTTGGTGATTTTGGTTACAATCTGATTGAGCGGGGGGAGTACAAGCTCGCGTCTTCTATTCTTGATTTCGCCGTCAATGAGATTCGAGGTAAGGTCTCGGAGGCAAGAAGGCGCATGAATATAGTAAATTTGGCGAACGCCTATAAGTTGGACGAACGCGAAGCCGAAGCAATGAAGACTCTGGAAGCGGAAGATTGGACCATCGTAAGTGATGAGTTCGCAATAAGCGTCGCGGCTATCAAACGAGACATCCCTGCGGTTCTATCTTATATGCGGAGGCTATCTCAGAGCGGA
Organism: Mesorhizobium silamurunense; assembly: GCF_014843825.1. Taxonomy (GTDB): domain Bacteria; phylum Pseudomonadota; class Alphaproteobacteria; order Rhizobiales; family Rhizobiaceae; genus Mesorhizobium; species Mesorhizobium silamurunense. The sequence continues at coordinate 6,903 of NZ_JHQR01000279.1, read as the reverse complement.
GAATGGAATGGGAGTACACGTGAAGAGTGGCCTGTCTTTTCTCACGTGAGTGATGATCAGGACTTTAGAGATGAGTTCGAAAAATTATTTGGCCGAGGATACGTTCCGGAAGAAAAAGGTAGGTACAAACTAATCGGAAAACCAATTAGAAGGCCTCGGGCTGGCACAAAAAAGGCTCTTGGAAGAGGTCAGGCAAAGGAACACAATTTAATTCTAATTGAAGGTGATAAAAAGGGATAGGAATTTTTACTTTTGATTTTCTGGTAAACGGGTCGATGAGATCGACGCTCCTTCGTATATTTGCCGCTCTTTCAAGTGTTCGCTTAGAATAAGTGGGGGCGACCCAATCGTTAAGCAAAATACTCCTGCAGCGGCCGAACCTCCAAGTTCCCCGCGCGCAGCGCCGCAATCGCCTCGGCCACGGCTGCCGCACCCGACAGCGTCGTGTAATACGGCACCTTCTGCATCAGCGTCGCGCGGCGCAGCGACTTCGAGTCCGACACCGCTTTCTGGCCGTCGGTGGTGTTGAAGACGATCTGGACCTGGCGGTTGCGAATGGCGTCCTCGATGTGGGGGCGGCCTTCGAGCACCTTGTTGATCTTTTCCGCCACCACGCCGTTTTCGGCGAGGAAGCGCGCGGTGCCGGAGGTGGCGAGCACCTTGAAACCCTGGCCGGCGAGGCGCTTCACCGCCGGCAGGATGCCCTTCTTGTCCTCGTCGCGCACCGAGACGAACAGCGTGCCCGCGCGGGGGAGATCAACACCCGCTCCCAGTTGGCTCTTGGCGAAGGCCAAAGCGAAGTCGCGGTCGAGGCCCATCACCTCGCCGGTCGAGCGCATTTCCGGCCCGAGCAGGATGTCGACGCCGGGGAAGCGGGCGAAGGGGAACACGGCTTCCTTGACCGCGATGTGGCCCGGATTGCGCGGGTCGGGCATCGCGCCGTAATGGGCGAAGGCATTTTCCAGCGTCTCGCCGGCCATGATGCGGGCGGCGATCTTGGCGATCGGACGCCCGATGGTCTTGGCGACGAAGGGCACGGTGCGCGAGGCGCGCGGGTTCACCTCCAGCACATAGACGGTGCCGTCCTTGATCGCGTATTGCACGTTCATCAGGCCGCCGACATTCAGCGCGCGGGCAAGTGCGGCGGTCTGGCGCTCCAGCTCGTCGACGAGATCCGGATGCAGCGAATGCACCGGCAGCGAGCAGGCACTGTCGCCCGAATGGATGCCGGCCTCCTCGATATGCTCCAGGATGCCGGAGACAAAGGTATCCTTGCCGTCGCACAGGCAGTCGACATCGACCTCGGTGGCGCCGGTGAGATAGGTGTCGAACAAGAGCGGGTTCTTGCCGAGCAGCGTGTTGATCTGGCCGGTCTTGTCGTTGGGGTATTTCTGCTTGATGTCCTCCGGCACCAGGCCGGGCACGGTGTCGAGCAGATAGGTCTGCAGCATGCCTTCGTTGTAGATGATCTGCATGGCGCGGCCGCCGAGCACATAGGACGGGCGCACCACCAGCGGGAAGCCGAGCTCGCCGGCGACGAGGCGCGCCTGCTCGACCGAATAGGCGATGCCGTTCTTCGGCTGGGTGAGGCCGAGCTTGTGCAGCAGCTTCTGGAAGCGGTCGCGATCCTCCGCCAGGTCGATCATGTCGGGCGAGGTGCCGAGGATCGGGATGCCGGCCTGCTCCAGCGCGTCTGCCAGCTTCAGCGGCGTCTGGCCGCCGAACTGGACGATGACGCCGACGAGCTCGCCGGACGCCTGCTCGGCGCGCAGGATCTCCAGCACGTCCTCCGGCGTCAGCGGATCGAAATAGAGGCGGTCGGAGGTGTCGTAGTCGGTCGATACCGTTTCCGGGTTGCAGTTGACCATGATCGCCTCGAAGCCGGCGTCGCGCAGCGCGAAGGCGGCATGGCAGCAGCAATAGTCGAACTCGATGCCCTGGCCGATACGGTTGGGGCCGCCGCCGAGGATGACGACCTTCTTGCGCGAGGAGACCTGCGCCTCGTTGGCCAAAGCGCCGGCGAAGGGCACTTCATAGGTCGAGTACATGTAGGCGGTGGGCGAGGCGAATTCGGCGGCGCAGGTGTCGATGCGCTTGTAGACCGGATGGACGTCGAGCTTTTCTCTGACCTGCTGAATCACTTCCGCGTCGGTCTTCGTCAGCGACGCGAGGCGGGCATCGGAGAAACCCATCGCCTTCAGCATGCGCAGGTTCTCGGCGTCCTGCGGCAGGCCGTGCTCGCGGATGCGCTCCTCCATGGCGATGATGCCGGCGATCTGCTCGAGGAACCACGGGTCGATCTTGCACATGGCGTGCACGTCTTCCAGCGAGGTGCCCATGCGGATCGCCTGCGCCACCATGCGCAGCCGGTCGGGCGTCGGCGTGCCGAGCGCGGCGCGAATGGCGTTGCGGTCGTCGACGTGATTGGCGGCGGCAGGCCCGTGGCCGATGCCGGGGATCTCGATCTCGTCGAGGCCGGTGAGGCCGGTTTCCAGTCCGCGCAACGCTTTCTGTAGCGACTCCTGGAAAGTACGGCCGATCGCCATCACTTCGCCCACCGACTTCATGGCGGTGGTCAGCACCGGCTCGGCGCCCGGGAATTTCTCGAACGCAAAGCGCGGGATCTTCGTCACCACATAGTCGATCGACGGCTCGAACGAGGCGGGCGTAGCGCCGCCGGTGATGTCGTTCTCAAGCTCGTCCAGCGTGTAGCCGACGGCGAGCTTTGCCGCGACCTTGGCGATCGGGAAGCCGGTCGCCTTCGAGGCCAAGGCGGACGAGCGCGAGACGCGCGGGTTCATCTCGATCACCACCAGGCGGCCGTCGGCCGGGTTGACGGCGAACTGCACGTTGGAGCCGCCGGTCTCGACGCCGATCTCGCGCAGCACCGCGATCGAGGCGTTGCGCATCATCTGGTATTCCTTATCGGTCAAGGTCAGCGCCGGCGCGACGGTGATGGAATCGCCGGTGTGCACGCCCATCGGATCGAGATTCTCGATCGAGCAGATGATGATGCAATTGTCCGCCTTGTCGCGGACGACCTCCATCTCATATTCCTTCCAGCCGAGCACGCTTTCCTCGATCAGCACCTCGGTGGTCGGCGAGGCGTCGAGGCCGGACTGGACGATGTCGTAGAATTCGGCGCGGTTGTAGGCGATGCCGCCGCCGGTGCCGCCCATGGTGAAGGAGGGGCGGATGATGGCCGGCAGGCCGACATGGTCGAGCGCTTGGGCGGCGATCGCCATGGCGTGGCTGATGTAGCGCTGCTTGCGGTCGCCTTCGCCGAGGTTCCAGCGCGTCTCAAGCGCGTCGAGCGCGGCGTCGAGGTTCTCGGGGTGCTCCGCCTTCAGCGCGGCGCGCTCGGCCTCGTGGATCTTGCGGTCGGCGTCCTTGACCTCTGTGGCGTTGGCCAGCATCGAGCGCGGCGTTTCCAGGCCGATCTTGCTCATCGCCTGGCGGAACAGCGCGCGGTCCTCGGCCTTGTCGATGGCGTGCGCGTCGGCGCCGATCATCTCGACATTGTAGCGGTCGAGCACGCCCATGCGGCGCAGCGACAATGCCGTGTTCAGCGCCGTCTGGCCGCCCATGGTGGGCAGCAATGCGTCCGGCCGCTCCTTGGCGATGATCTTGGCCACCACTTCCGGCGTGATCGGCTCGATATAGGTGGCGTCGGCCAGCTCCGGATCGGTCATGATCGTGGCCGGATTTGAGTTGACCAGGATGACGCGAAAACCCTCTTCCTTCAGCGCCTTGCACGCCTGGGTGCCGGAATAGTCGAACTCGCATGCCTGGCCGATGACGATGGGGCCGGCCCCGATGATCAGGATCGACTTGATGTCGGTGCGTCTTGGCATGTCTTTCGAATTCCGTTCGGCGAGCGGCTTGCACGAAAAACCGGGACGGGGGACCCGGCCGGTTGTGCTTGCGATTCTGGTATCAGGCTAGGAGGGCCTTATAGGGAAGAGTTTTGCCCGATGTAACCCCGAAAATGCGGCATCAGGGCAGTAGGGAATAGGCAGTAGGGCGGCGGGGCTGTCTTCTCCTACTGCCTAATCCCTACTGCCTATTCCCTGATCAACTATTCCCCCAGCGCAAGCGCGTCGGTGATCTCGAAACGTTCGGAAATGCCAACGCGGATCATGTTCAAGCTGCCCTCGCGGGTGAAGCGGAACTCGTCGGCAGCGTCCGAGCCGGCCGGCTTGCCGTCAAGGAAGGTGATGACGCGCGTGCCGCCATCGGGCCAGGTCACCGTCACGACGCTGTCGCCACCCTCATGAGCGACGCTGATCTCGCAACGGGTCATCGGCTGGCCGACATGGCGCGCGCAGGGAATGCCGCCGTCGGCATCGGGGGCAGGGGTGTCCGAACCGGGAAGCGCCCCTGCCGACGCCGCGAAGGCGAGGCCATAGGCATCCTGCATGGCGGTCACGCTGATATCGGCCGCGGATGGCGGCTCGTCCGGCTCGGTGCCGCCCAGGCGCGCCGCGATGTCCGGCGGTTCTTGGGAGGGCTGGGGCGCGTCGGCTTGCTGAGGCAGGCTGGCGTCAGTCGCCGGCGCGGCGGCATCTTCCGGCGCCGGCGCCGGATTGTTGGGGCTGAGATAGCGGGCGGGCGCCCATCCGGTGATGTGCGCGTCCTGCGTATCCTCGACCTTGCACCAGGGGTAGTTGTTGACGAGCCTGCAGCCGTAATTCTTCACGGCCGCGCCGTTCGGCAGGCGCACCGTTATCTTTCCGCCGGGCGAAGCGGTGGCGCGGATATTGAGGAGATCGTCCGGCGCGAGGCCGCTAACGATCGAAATGATCGTGCCTGGCGCATCTTGAGCCAAGGCCGGCAAGGCGGCCAGCAGCAAAGGAGCGGCGATCAGCAATGTCGATCGGAGCGTGACTTTGCGCTTCATCCCTCGGCCATGGGCAATGCACTGCAATTTTCAAGCGCGACCGGAATCGGCGCTCACCTCAAGCCAAGGCGTTTGTAGGGGAGGTTGCCGTCGCATGTCATCTCCAAAATGGACGCTTCGGCCCTGCCGCTCGATCGGATACGAGCTCCGCTCGATCCTGGATATGAGCCTCGCTCGATCTTGGATATGAGCTTCGCTCAATCCTGGATACGAGCTTCGCTCAATCCGGATATGAACTTCGTTCAATCCTTTATAAAACCGGTCCGCAGCGCGTGCGCCCATTCCGGCCGTCCCGCCTGTTCGGCCTGCTTTGCGGCGGCTTCATGGTCGTAGTCCACGGCGATCGCCTCGAAGCGATCGGGGCGGTAAGCCGCATCCAACTCGACGATGCCATAGCGCGCATGCGGGGTGCCCTGCTCGGAGACATGCGCCGGCGGCGTATCGTCGGAATAGGCTGGGCAGCCGACGCTGCCTGGGTTGAAGACGACCGGGCCGCCCGGAATGCGGATGAGCTCGCTGCGATGGCTGTGGCCGCACAACGCGATGCGGCAGGCAGGGTCGAGCGACTTCAGCCGCCGCTTGATCGCAGCGAGCGGCGCGCGCACCAGCTGGCCGTCGAGGATCGCATCGGCGAGGTATTTTTCGTCATGGTCGGGCCTGGCGTGGAAGGCCACGATGCCCGGCGCGATCTCAAGCGTGAGCGGCAAGGCAAACAGCGCTTCGCGTTGCGCGGCGGTCAGCCGCTCCTGCGCATAGCGGTCGGATGGCCACATTTTCTCGTCGGTCGGGTCCTCGGCGACACGACGGTCGTGGTTGCCGCGCACCGTCGGCAGGCTGAGCGCTTCCAGCCGCTGCATGGTTTCGCGCGGCCAGAGCGGGCCGGAGACGCAATCGCCGAGATTGACGATGAGGTCGGCGCCGCCGCGTTGCGCGAGGTCGTCGAGCACGGCGTCCAAGGCCAGCACGTTGCCGTGGATGTCGGCGAGGACGGCAATGCGCATCAGGCGTCGATTTCGCTGTCGACGGTGCCGACCATTGGCAGCGCCTTGTCCTCGCCGGCGGCCGCGATCACGCTGTCGAGCAGGCCGGGGAAGCGCTTGTCCAGGTCGTCGCGGCGCAGCGTGATCAGCCGGCTGGTGCCGACCGCCTCGGTGCGGGTGACGCCCGCCTCGCGCAGCTTGGCGAGGTGGTAGCTGAGGTTGGTCTTGGAGGCGAGATCAAGGAACTTGCCGCAGTTCATCGGCACGCCTTCCTTGCTGGCGAGGAAGCGCACGATTGCCAGCCTGGTCGGGTCGCCGAGCACGGCAAGCACGATCGGCAGGCTGATCTGATCGGCGGTCGGGTGGGGCAGGGTCATGAGCCAGAATTAAGCACAAACGGAACCAACTTCAACGCGTCTCGTCCTCTTGCCGGTTTACACAGCTTCTTCGTTTGGTTCGTCGTTCTTGGCCCGTCCTGACACAGGGCTGTCAGCAGGGTTTAGCTATTTTCTGCCGGCTCGGTTGACATCATGCCCTGTCATGTCCAATTGTTCAATAACTTTTGAACTAAGGACACATCCCCATGGACAAGCGGATCTTCTGGCTTGCGCTCGGATCGTTTGCGATCTCGACCGAAGGCTTCGTCATCTCCAGCCTTCTTCCCGATATCGCTGCCGATGCCGGCATCTCCGTCGCGCTCGCCGGCTCGCTGATCACCGCCTTCGCGCTTGCCTATGCGATCGGCGCGCCGGTGCTCGCGACGCTGACCGGCGAGTGGGACCGGCGGCGCGTCATCCTGTGGACGCTGGTCTACTTCGTGATCGGCAATCTGGTCGCGGCGGTGAGCTCTTCTTTCGAATTGCTGCTGATCGCGCGCATCGTGATGGCGCTGTCGTCCGGCCTGTTCGCGGCGGCCGCTCAAGGGACGGCAGTGGCGCTGGTCGATGACCACCACCGCGCCCGCGCCATCGCCGTCGTTGTCGGCGGTACCACGGTGGCTGTCGCGGTCGGGGCGCCGCTCGG
>NZ_JHQR01000032.1 GCF_014843825.1 Mesorhizobium silamurunense | reverse complement strand
GCTCGCCGAAGGCGTGCCGACGGCCGGCATTGCCGCCCGCATCGCTGCCGAGCGCGGCATCGAGGCGCCGATCATTGCCGCAGTGGCCGCCATCCTCGACGGCAAGGTGACCATCGGCCAGGCCGTGACGGCGCTGATGACGCGGCCGCTCAAAACCGAAACCGACATCTGAAGCATCGGAGTTTTAGACATGCTGTTTGCGTTGATTTGCAAGGACAAGCCGGGCAGCCTGCAACTGCGCGCCGATACAAGGCCGGCGCATGCGGCGTTCCTGGAAGCCCTGATCAGCGAAGGGAAACTCGCCTTTGCCGGCCCCTTCCTCGACGGAGACGGCAAGCCCGACGGAAGCCTGGTCATGATCGAAGCGGCGGATATGGCGGCCGCGCAAGCCCTGGCGGCCACCGACCCCTATGCCAAGGCCGGCCTGTTCGAAAGCGTCGAAATCCGTGCATGGAACTGGGTCTTCCAGAAGCCCGCCAGCGCATGAGTGTTGGGCTGCGCTCCCCTCTCCCCGCGAGAACGGGGAAGGGGTAAGGGTAGGAAGCGCGCGAACGCTGGATAGTGGCGTATCGACAACGGCAATGGGACAACTGAGATGAACTACTGGCTGTTCAAGTCCGAACCCTCGGTCTTTTCCTTCGAGGCGCTGAAGGCGAAAGGCAAGGCCGGCACGCAGTGGGACGGCGTGCGCAACTACGCCGCGCGCAACAACATGAAGGCGATGAAAATCGGCGATCTCGGCTTCTTCTATCACTCCAACGAAGGCCTCGACATCGTCGGCATCGCCGAGGTCTGCGCGCTTGCCCACCCCGATACCACCACCGACGATCCGCGCTGGGAATGCGTCGACATCCGCGCCTGGAAGGACGTGCCGAAGCCGGTGACGCTGGAAGAGGTCAAGGCCAATCCGAAGCTGGCCGACATGGCGCTGGTCCGGCTCGGCCGGCTTTCCGTGCAGCCGGTGACGCCGGCAGAGTGGAAAGAGGTCTGCCGCATGGCCGATCTCAACCCGGCGCCGTGACCAGGCTCACGCCCAAAAGCGCGAAGACATTCATCCTCGACAATACTGCGCTGATGGCGCCGCCGCATGTGCCGGAAGTGCTGCTGCACCTGGCCGACGAGGCGCATGATTTGTGGCTGCGCACCGAGGAGGAACTGGCCGAGATCGGCCTGCCGCCGCCATTCTGGGCCTTCGCCTGGGCCGGCGGCCAAGGCCTCGCCCGCTATGTGCTCGACCATCCCGCGACGGTGCGGGGAAAAAGCGTGCTCGACTTCGCTTCCGGCTCCGGCATGGTCGCGATCGCCGCCTTGAAGGCCGGCGCGAGGCAGGTGATCGCCGCCGATATCGACCCCTTTTGCCAAACGGTGATTACGCTCAACCTGGAAGCCAATGGCGTGAAGGCCGATTTCCTGGATGCGGACTGCATCGATACGGATGACGGCTGGGACATCGTGCTCGCCGGCGACGTCTTCTACGACAAGCCGTTGGCGGACAGGCTGGCGCCGTGGTTCACCAGCCTGAAGGCGCGCGGCGCCGACATCCTCGTCGGCGATCCCGGCCGTGCCTATCTGCCGAAGAAGGGGCTGCAATCGCTCGCCGTCTATCAGGTGCCGGTGACACGCGTGCTGGAGGATGCCGAGGTCAAGCGCACGACCGTCTGGCGCTGGGCTTCCAATGCGCCGGCTTGATGCAGCCGGCGAACAGGGATTCCATCGTTAATCTTTCGGGAGGGGACTCATGGATTTCTCAACGGTGAATTGGCTGGCGGTAATTGTCGCCGCCGTAGTGGCGTGGCTGTTCGGCGCGGTCTGGTACATGGGCTTGAGCAAGCCCTGGCTGAAGGCGGCAAAACTCGACCCTGCCACCATGAAGCGATCCGTCGCCCCGTTTATCGTCAGTTTCGTCGCCGAGGTGATCATGGCGCTGGTCATGACGCTGGTGGTCGGCGCCATAACCGGCGGCGAGCCAAACCCGCTCGCAGGCGTGATCTTCGGCTTCATGCTCTGGTTGGGCTTCGTCGCCACCACGCTTTCTGCCAACCACCGCTACCAAGGCTTCGGCTGGGACCTGACGCTGATCGATGCCGGCCATTGGCTTGGCGTTCTGCTCATCATCGGCGTGGTGATCGGCTGGTTCGGCGCGCCTGCGGCACCGGCTGGCTAGAGCGATGCCAGGAAAGGTGTGAACAGTTTTCCGCCGCAGCCGAATACGCGCGGCGGATTCGGGCATCACCCTGCGTCCGCGTCTTTCGCCACCTCATCGAGAAGCCATTCACGGAAGGCAATGACGCGCCCGTCGTCCTTCACCGCTTCGGGATAGACCAGGAAGTAGGCGAATTCCGGCGCGACCTTGATGCCGAGCTCGAACGGTCGGATGAGCCTGCCCTCGGACAGATCGTTGGCGACCATGGCGAAATCGGCGAGCGCGACGGCAACGCCGTCGAGCGCCGCCTGGACGACATCCGTCGAGGTGTCGAACACGATGGTCCGGCTGTCGTCGAAATCATCGACGCCGGCCGCCGCCATCCACATGCGCCAGTTCGGCCATGTGATACCCTGGCGGGACCATTCGATGTGGGCGAGCGTGTGATGGAAGAGGTCGCGCGGCTCCTTCAGCGGCGGTCCGGCCCGCAGCAGAGCCGGACTGCAAACAGGAATGATGACGTTCTCGAACAGCCGGTCCGCGCATAATCCCGGATATTTGCCGGCGCCGAATCGAATGCCGACATCGACATCATCGCGATCGAAGTCGCGCAGCTTGGAGGCGATGTCGAAGCGGAGCTCGACTCCCGGCCGCTGCCTGCGGAAATCGTCGACGCGCCGCATCAGCCATTTGGTCGCGAACTGCGCGTCAAGCGTGATCTTGAGCAGCGCCGTGCCTCTGCTCATCTTGCGCGCGCGGCTGACGGCGCGGCCAAGCAGGTCGAGCGCATCGACCGAGGCCTCGTGAAGCACGTTGCCCGCTTCGGTCAGCCGGATGGTGCGGCTGGTGCGCGTGAACAGCACCAGGTCGAGCTGATCCTCGATTTCCTTGATCTGATGGCTGACCGCCGCCGGCGTCAGGCCGAGCTCATCGGCGGCGCGGGTGAAATTGAGGTGCCTGGCCGCCGCCTCGAAGGTCCTCAACGCACGCGTTCCGGGCAGCAGGCGGGACATTCGATCTCCAAATAAAACTTGACGATCGAACAAGAACTACTCGTTTCCTGTTTATTTTTCAATCCGGCATGATCGTTTCATCGCAACACCATCAAACCGGATTTGATGTCCGGAGAACACGGATGAAGCCATGACCGAGATCGTTCTCAAGTCCCAGACCGTCCTGAAACCCCGCTCCGGTGTCGCCCTTTGGCTGCGCGCCGCGATCGACTGGCTACGTCAGGCGCGGGTCGCCGCCCGGCTTCCTCACGAGTCCGTCGAGGATCTCTCCGACAGCCAATTGCGCGACATCGGCGCCGAGCGCCGGAACGTCACCAAGGCGATGGACCGCGAGCTCCGCATGATCGGGCTGCTGGGTTCCGGCTGGGAGCAGCCGAGGCGGTGAGAGAAAGGCAGTAGGGAATAGGCAGTAGGCCAATTTGCTCTCTTCCTACTGCCTAATCCCTACTGCCTAACCCTATTCCCCCTACCTCACCACCCTCACCACCGTCCGATCCGACAGCAGCGGCAGCAGCCTTGTCATGGTGCGCGCCGTCACCGCCACGCAGCCTTGCGTCGGCGTGAAGCCCGGGCGCGCCAGATGGAAGAAGATCGCGCTGCCGCGCCCGCGCCGGCGCGGCGCGATGTTCCAGTCCAGCACCAGGCATACATCGTAGAGCCGGTCGGCGCGCCGCATCCGTTCATGGCTGGCGCCGTAAGGGATCTTGACCGGACGGTTGTAGTTGCGGTCGTGCGGCACCTCGCACCAGCCGAGGTCCGGCCCGATCCGCGCCATCGCCAGCCTTGTCCGGCGCCCGCCGGGAAATTGGTCGTTGCGAAAATAGCCCGACAATATCCGCATCGCGGCCAGCGGCGTCGCGCCGTCGCCCTCGCGCTTGCCGGCGGAGATGCCGCCGCGCCCGAGCGCGCAGGGAAACACCGTTTTGCCGGCCTGCAGCAACCCCTGCGCAGGGTTGCCGGGCCTCGCGCGCACAACCAGGACACGCAGGCCTTTCGGCAAAAATGCGCCTGCCTCATTGCGCGCGCGTTTTTTCTTGTATGATTGTGTCACGGAACAAATCACTGTGATCGGCTGTTGCGCCGGTGAGCTTCCGCATAAATGGGGGGAGGTCAACTGAATATTCTTTTTAAAACAACGGATTGATCATGACATCACGCACCATTCTGATCGTGGATGACGACGACGACCTGCGAGCCACCCTCGTCGAGCAACTGGCGCTTTACGAGGAATTCGACGTCCAGCAGGAAGCCACTGCCGCAAAAGGCGTCGCCGCGGCGCGCGGCGGTCTTGTCGATCTACTCATCATGGACGTCGGCCTGCCCGACATGGACGGCCGCGAGGCGGTGAAGATCCTGCGCAAGGGCGGCTATAAGGCGCCGATCATCATGCTGACCGGCCACGACACCGATTCCGACACGATTCTGGGGCTCGAGGCCGGCGCCAACGACTATGTGACCAAGCCCTTCCGCTTCGCCGTGCTCCTGGCGCGCATCCGTGCGCAGCTGCGCCAGCACGAGCAGAGCGAGGACGCCACCTTCTCGGTCGGCCCCTACACGTTCAAGCCCAGCCAGAAGCTTCTGATCGATCCGCGCGGCGCCAAGGTGCGGCTGACCGAAAAGGAAGCCTCGATCATCAAATATCTCTATCGCGCCGACCAGAAGGTGGTGACGCGCGACGTGCTCCTGGAGGAGGTATGGGGCTACAATTCCGGCGTCACCACGCACACGCTGGAAACCCATGTCTACCGGCTACGCCAGAAGATTGAGCGTGATCCTTCCAATGCCGAAATTCTTGTGACAGAAAGCGGCGGCTACAAGCTGGTTCCTTAAACATTTCATGATCAAATGAGCGGTCGGGCGGGACCGCTTTAGGGTACGATCCTGGTGCTGGAGGGTGATGGATCGGCTCGCTGGACGCATCGGCCCAGGAATCGGAACCGATTTTTGGGATCGCACGGTGCGCAGGCTGCAAGTGTTGGAGCGTTCCTTTGCACGCCTGGGAGGCGCGCCGCTCCAAAGGAGGGACTGGACTGACCGCTCGGGGACACAGCTAGCATGGCGCTGGATGACGACATCCGCATCCTGTCCGCCGTGAAGCTTTTTCAGGGCTTCACGCAGGAACAGTTGCGCCTGCTCGCCTTCGGCGCCGAGACCACTTTTCTGCAGGCCGACCACAAGCTCTACCGCGAGGATGACGTGGCCGACTCGGCCTATATCGTGGTCAGCGGCTTGATCGCGCTCTATCGCGAGCAGGGCGGCGAACGCGTCCCGATCGGCACGGCAGGCCCCGGCGCCATGCTCAGCGAACTGGCGCTGATCGCCGACACCAATCGGCTGACCAGCGCCTCGGCCGCGGTCGATTCGGAAGTGATCCGCTTGAGCCGCAAGATGTTCCGCCGCATCCTGGAGGAATATCCGGAGCTGGCGCTGCAGCTGCACGAGCGCATCCTGGAGGAGTTCCAGCAGATGATCGCCCGTATCGAGGCGCTGGCGCCGCGTTTTACGGAGTGAGGAGCCAGCCCCTAGGTGGGCTGAGATTCAGGTCAGGCCGAGCCGGAAATGGTGGTCCGAGAACCGGAGCGGAGCGTACTTAAAGTACGTGAGCACCGGCCTACGCCGGCAGTAGCCTTAATTTAACTGCCACGCCACTCATGAGTGCTTCGGCAGGCGAAGGCCGGAAGCGCAGGAAGCCGCCATTTGCAGGCCGGCATCACCTGAATATCAGCCCACCTACTCCAGATCGAACCGCGCGATAACCGGCACATGGTCAGACGGCTTCTCCCAGCCGCGCGCCATTTTCAGGATCTCGTAGCCGGCAAAACTCGGCACCAGATTGGCCGATGACCAGACATGGTCGAGCCGGCGCCCGCGATCCGAGGCCTCCCAGTTCTTCGCGCGATAGCTCCACCAGGTGTAGAGCTTCTGCTTGGCAGGCACGTTGAGCCGCATCAGGTCGACCCAACCGCCTGCCTGCCGCATCGCCTCGAAGTTTTCTGTCTCGACCGGCGTGTGGCTGACGACGTTGAGCAATTGCTTGTGCGACCAGACGTCATGCTCCTGCGGCGCGATGTTGAGGTCGCCGACCAGGATCGAGGCGGATTGATCGTCCTGGCCCGCCGGCACGCCGTTCATCTCGTGGACGAAGTCGAGCTTATGCCGGAATTTCCGGTTGATCTCCGGATCGGGCTCGTCGCCACCGGCCGGAACGTAGAAATTGTGCAGCAGGATCGACCTGCCGCCGGCCTGCACTTTGACGGACAGATGCCGGCTGTCGTCGATCTCGCAGAAACGCCGCTTCTCGACCAGCTCGATCGGCCGGCGCGCCACGGTCGCCACGCCGTGATAGCCCTTCTGGCCGTGGAAAAGGATGTGCTCGTAGCCCGCCTTGCGGAAGGCCTTCTCGGGAAAAAGCTCGTCCGGAACCTTGGTTTCCTGCAGGCAAAGCACATCCGGCACATGCTCTTTCAAGAGCCGCTCGACGATCGGCATGCGCAAGCGCACAGAGTTGATGTTCCAGGTGGCGATTGTAAAGGGCATGCGGCGGGTCCAAGGCGGCCTAGGTCGCCGAACTACTGCCAGCCGCGCGCCGGAAAGACAAGCCGACCTGCGCTCGTCGGTTAGCGCTGGCGGAGGTCAGCGCCACCCCTCATCCGCCTGCCCGTCCTCCGCAGCAGCTGCGCTGCAGCTGCGGAGGGTGGACCGGCACCTTCTCCTCGTGAAGGATGGGGAGAAGGAATAAACTCCAACGCTGGCGCGCCCCTCTCCCCGTTCTTCACGGGGAGAGGTAAGGGTGAGGAGCAGCGCCGACGCCGGGAAACCTTCACAACACCTGCATCTACCGCGTCTTCGTATTCAGCTCTCTGTTCGCCGTATAGTCGATGGCGAAGGTGTCCGGCGGGATGCTCACACCTTCCTTGACGTTGAAGATCATCACCGTCGTGTCCTTGCCCTGCGCGTCGGTGATCGTCCACTGGCGCAGCTCGTAGCTCTTCGGATCGAACATCATGGTGATCCGGGCATTGCCGAACACCGACTTGTCGGAAAGCTGGATGGTGGTGAGGTCGTCCTCTTCCTTGACGGCCTTCACGCGCCCGCCGGAGAGGTCGATCCTGTCGTCGAGCAACAGCTTCAGCGGCGTCTTCGACAGCGGATAGAGGTCGGAGGTGTTGAGCTTCTTGTTGAGGATCACCACCGATTTGCCGTCGGAGATCACCCGGAAATTCGACGACCCGTCATAGTTGAAGCGGATCTTGCCGGGACGCTCGAGGAAGAACTTGCCGCCGGTCTGCTCGCCCTTCGGGCCGAACTGCACGAACTCGCCGCTCATCGATTTGACCGAGGAGAAGTGGTCGGCGATCTTTTGCGCCGCCGGCGGAACCGCGGCCTGCGCCTGGGCCGGGAGTTGGAAGCCAGGCACGACATTGATGGCGGCGGCGCCCGCGAGCACAAGGCCAAGGCCGAGCACCTGCCGGCGGGTCGGAGCGAAATCTGTCTGGGTCTTCATGCCGGTCACTTCCTGTGATTTTGTCTTGGTCGCTGTCTCTGGACCCCCAGTTGGGCCTAAGTTTGGCGGGTCACACGGCGCTTGGTCGCATGAACGCGCCAGAAGGTTCAAAGTTGCCGGCCGGTCCCCTGCGGGCGTCGTCGGCTAGAATTTGTCGTCCTCGGTGGGAACAAGGATCTCGCGCTTGCCGGCGTGGTTGGCCGGGCCGACGATGCCTTCCTTTTCCATCTTCTCGATGATCGAGGCGGCGCGGTTGTAGCCGATGCCGAGCCGGCGCTGGATATAGCTGGTCGAGGCCTTGCCGTCGCGCAGCACCACCGCCACGGCCTGGTCGTAGGGATCGTCGGAATCCTCGAAATTGCCGCCGCCACCGCCGCCGGAGCTTCTGCTCGAGGAGCCGTCCTCGTCGTCTTCCTCATCGTCCTCGGTGATGGCGTCGAGATATTCGGGCACGCCCTGCAGCTTGAGATGCCCGACGATCCGCTCGACCTCGTCGTCCGAGACGAAGGGGCCGTGGACGCGCTGGATGCGGCCGCCGCCGGCCATGTAGAGCATGTCGCCCATGCCGAGCAGCTGCTCGGCGCCCTGCTCGCCAAGGATGGTGCGGCTGTCGATCTTCGACGTCACCTGGAAGGAGATGCGGGTCGGGAAGTTGGCTTTGATCGTGCCAGTGATGACGTCGACCGACGGGCGCTGCGTCGCCATGATGACATGGATGCCGGCGGCACGCGCCATCTGCGCCAGGCGCTGCACCGCGCCTTCGATGTCCTTGCCGGCCACCATCATCAGGTCGGCCATCTCGTCGATGATGACGACGATATAGGGCATCGGCTCGAGGTCGAGATCCTCGGTCTCGTAGATCGCCTCGCCGGTCTGGCGGTCGAAGCCGGTCTGCACCGTGCGCGAGATTTTTTCGCCCTTCTTCTCGGCCTGGCTGACGCGTGCGTTGAAACCGTCGATATTGCGCACGCCGACCTTGGACATCTTGCGGTAGCGGTCCTCCATCTCGCGCACGGTCCATTTCAGCGCCACCACCGCCTTCTTCGGATCGGTGACGACGGGTGTGAGCAGATGCGGGATACCGTCATAGACCGAGAGCTCGAGCATCTTGGGATCGATCATGATCAGCCGGCATTCCTGCGGCGTCAGCCGGTAGAGCAGCGACAGGATCATGGTGTTGATGGCCACCGACTTGCCCGACCCGGTGGTGCCGGCGACCAGCACGTGCGGCATCTTGGCGATGTCGACGATAACCGCCTCGCCATTGATGGTCTTGCCGAGCGCCAGCGCAAGCTTCGCCTTCGTCGTCTCGAAGTCGCGGCTCGCCATGATCTCACGCAGATAGACCGTCTCGCGTTTGGCGTTAGGCAACTCGATGCCGATGGCGTTGCGGCCGGGCACGACCGCGACGCGGCAGGCGATCGCGCTCATCGAGCGGGCGATGTCGTCGGAAAGGCCGATGACGCGCGAGGACTTGATGCCGGGGGCGGGTTCGAGTTCGTAAAGCGTGACGACCGGACCGGGGCGGACATGGATGATCTCGCCCTTGACGCCGAAATCCTCGAGCACGCCTTCGAGCAGCCTTGCGTTCTGCTCCAGCGCATCCTTCGACAGGCTCGGGTCTTTCGCCACGTTCTTCGGCTCGGACAGGAAATGCAGCGACGGCATCTCGAACGTGCCGGAGCCGATCAGCGAGGTCTGCGCCTCGCGCTGGACGCGCGCGCCCTGCACCGGGCGCGGCGCCGGGGCTTCCACGCGGGTCGCCGCGTCGGAGCGGAAGTTGCGCACATTGGCGCGGCGCTGGACAGG
>NZ_JHQR01000266.1 GCF_014843825.1 Mesorhizobium silamurunense | reverse complement strand
GCCGGCGCGGGCGCCGCGATTGCCGCCGGCTTCGGCGCTTCCTTGGGCGCTTCGGCCTTCGCTGCGTCCGCTTTCGGAGCTTCCGCCTTGGGCGCGGCACCGCCATCGCTCTTAGCGGCAGCGCCGGCATCCTCGCCTTCGCCGGCCAGGATGGCGATCACCGCGTTGACCTTGACGCCTTCGGTGCCGGCAGGAACGACGAGCTTGGCAACCGTGCCCTCATCGACGGCCTCGACTTCCATCGTCGCCTTGTCGGTCTCGATCTCGGCAATCACGTCGCCCGGCGAAACCTTGTCACCCTCCTTGACCAGCCACTTGGCGAGATTGCCCTCCTCCATCGTGGGCGAGAGAGCCGGCATGGTGATGTTGATTGGCATGTGATCCTCCCGGCCGGCTCAGCGATAGGTGACGGCTTTGACTGCCTCGACGACCTCGCCGACATTGGGCAGCGCCAGCTTCTCGAGGTTCGCCGCATAGGGCATCGGCACGTCCTTGCCGGCGATGGTGATGACCGGCGCATCGAGGAAGTCGAATGCGCGCTGCGACACCTGGCTGGCGATATGGTCGCCGACCGAGCTCTGCGGAAAGCCCTCTTCCACCACCACGAGGCGGTTGGTCTTCTTCACCGAGGCGATGATGGTGTCGAAGTCGAGCGGCCGGATGGTCCTGAGATCGATGATCTCGGCATCGATGCCCATGCCGCGCAGCTCCGCTTCCGCCTTGACCGCGTATGTCATGCCGATGCCGAAGGAGACGATGGTGACGTCCTTGCCCTGCTTGTGCACGCGCGCCTTGCCGATCGGCAGCACGAAATCGTCCAGCTTCGGCACGTCGAAGGACTGGCCATAGAGGATCTCGTTCTCGAGGAAGATGACCGGGTTCGGGTCGCGGATCGCCGCCTTGAGCAGCCCCTTGGCGTCGGCGGCCGTGTACGGCATCACCACCTTCAGGCCCGGGATATGGCTGTACCAGGCGGCATAGCACTGCGAGTGCTGGGCGGCGACGCGGGCGGCTGCGCCGTTCGGGCCGCGGAACACGATCGGCGCGCCCATCTGGCCGCCGGACATATAGAGCGTCTTCGCCGCCGAGTTGATGATCTGGTCAATCGCCTGCATGGCGAAGTTGAAGGTCATGAACTCGACGATCGGCTTCAGGCCGGCCATCGCCGCGCCGACGCCGACGCCGGCAAAGCCATGCTCGGTGATCGGCGTATCGACGACGCGCCGGGGACCGAACTCCTGCAGCAGGCCTTGCGTGATCTTATAGGCGCCCTGGTATTCGGCGACCTCCTCACCCATGACAAAGACGTCGCCGTCGCGGCGCATCTCTTCGGCCATGGCGTCGCGCAGCGCCTCGCGCACCGTGGTTGAGACCATCTCGGTGCCGGCGGGGATATCCGGATCGGCGGCAACTTCCGTCTTCGGCGCGGCCGCGACAGGTGCCGCAGCCTCGCTCTTGGCCGCGGCGGCCGCCGGCGCGGCTGGTTCAGTCTTGGCAGGCTCTTCGCCGATGCCCTCGCCGGCCTTGTCGACGTCTTCACCATCGACCGCAAGCACGGCTATCACCGCGTTGACCTTGACGCCTTCGGTGCCGGCGGGAACCACGATCTTGGCGAGCGTGCCTTCGTCCACGGCCTCGACTTCCATCGTTGCCTTGTCGGTTTCGATCTCGGCGATGACGTCACCGGCGACGACCTTGTCGCCTTCGTTCTTCAGCCATTTGGAAAGATTGCCCTCTTCCATCGTCGGCGAGAGCGCGGGCATGAGAATTTCGATCGGCATGTCCTTGCCCTCTCCTTAGAGTACGATATCGGTCCAGAGCTCGGACGGATCCGGCTCGGCGTCGTTCTGGGCGAATTCGGCGGCATCGGCGACAACGTCGCGAACCTCCTTGTCGATGGCCTTGAGCTCGTCCTCGCTTGCCCACTTCTTGTCCATCAGCCGCGCCTTGACCTGCTCGATCGGGTCATGCTCGGAGCGCATCTTCTGCACTTCCTCCTTGGAGCGGTATTTCGCCGGATCGGACATCGAGTGGCCGCGATAGCGGTAGGTCTGCATTTCGAGGATGAGCGGGCCGTTGCCGGCGCGGCACCATTCGGCGGCGACATCGCCGGCGGCCTTGACCGCGCGCACATCCATGCCGTCGACCTGGATGCCGGGAATCTTGAAGGAAGCGCCGCGGTTGGAGAAGTCGGTCTCGGCGGACGAGCGCGATACCGACGTGCCCATGGCGTAGCGGTTGTTCTCGATGATGTAGATCACCGGTAGCTTCCACAGCGAAGCCATGTTGAAGCTCTCGTAGACCTGGCCCTGGTTGGCGGCGCCGTCGCCGAAATAGGTCAGCGAGACATTCTTGTTGTCGCGATAGCGGTTGGCGAAGGCGAGACCGGTGCCCAGCGACACTTGCGCGCCGACGATGCCGTGGCCGCCATAGAAATGCTTCTCCTTGGAGAACATGTGCATGGAGCCGCCCTTGCCTTTCGACAAGCCGCCGCGGCGTCCCGTGAGCTCGGCCATCACGCCGCGCGGCGACAGCTCCATCGCCAGCATATGGCCATGGTCGCGATAGGCGGTGATCATCTGGTCGCCCTCGATCAGCGCCATCTTCATGCCGGTAACGACGGCCTCCTGGCCGATATAGAGGTGGCAGAAGCCGCCGATGAAGCCCATGCCGTAGAGCTGGCCGGCCTTCTCCTCGAAGCGGCGGATGAGCAGCATGTGCCGGTAGGCGGCAAGCTCTTCTTCCTTGGTGAATTCGGCTGGCTTGGGGGTGGAAAGGCCCGACGATTTGCCGTCGGATTTGGATTTGGACTTGGCAGGCGCTTTTCTGGCGGCGGTGGCCATGCATCACTCCCTGTTGGCGTCTCTTCGCGGACATTCAGGGAGAGCGATCGTCTCCCAACCGATTTGAGCGAGGCTAACATGCAAGGATGCATTGCGCCATGCTGAAAAATGCACGGCTGGCATGCATCTAAGCGTTTAGAATCATTGCGAATAAGAGCGATTAACCGAAATTCGGTTATTTTGCCGAGACGGGCAGCATTATGGTGATTTCGTCAGGCTGGGACAGATTGAGCGCCTTTCGGGCCTGCTCGTCAAGCATGTCCTTCTCCAGCGTGCCTTCATGCATGAGCTGGACACGGCGTTCGAAGTCGACCCGGCGCGCCTTGACGGCGTCGAGTTGGGCCTGCAGCTCGACCGCCTGGGCCTGCAGCCGATACTTGGAGTAGATGCCGAACTCGCCATGATAGGCATGGAAGCCGAAATAGGTGAGGAACAGCACGCAGAGCGACGGAATGATCAGCCTGCCGGTGTTTCTCTGCTTGTGCTGACGTGTCCACATGACCCGAACCCTCACTACCGCGAACGCAAGTGGCTATCCGAGTCTTTTTCGCCCGATTGTGCTTAATGGACGGTTACGGACCGTGGACTTTGGCGAACTGGAATGACCCGGCGGCAAGTTGCCTCAACGCGTTTGCGGTCGCGCAGCTTTGCATGCGCAAAAAGGTTGACGTTGCCCTGAAGTAATGTATGCATACGCTATGCAATTATTGGACGCCAACAAGCTCGGCGCGTTCGGCGCCATGATTCGCGACAGGACGGAAGCATCCTTGAGGGAGCTTTCGCCGAGCGCGGCGGCGGTGCTGTCGACGCTGCATTTCAAGCCGGGACTGACGACGACGGAACTCGCTGACGTTGTCGGTGTCAGTCAACCGACTGCTGTGCGTTTGATCGACGGGCTGCAGCGGCAGGCGCTGATTGTGCGTGGCAAACCGGAGGGTCGTGTCACGCCGCTGACGCTAACGAAGAGAGGCCACGCCCAGGTCAAGGAGATGCAAGCTCTCCGACTCGCCGCGCTCGACGGATTGCTGTCCGCACTGCGACCGGATGAGCGGCAGCGCTTTGTTTCCATGCTGGATAGGATTCTTGCCGGCGCGACGACTTCCCGGGCCTTCGCGAGAACAACGTGTCGCCTCTGCGAGCATGATCTTTGCGGAGCCGAGGTCTGCCCGATCGGCTGTCGCGCGGCTGAGATCGAGAAACAGGAGAGCGAGCGATGATCATTTCTTATGCTGGGTATTCGCCGGAGGTCGATACCGACGCGTGGGTCGCCCCGGACACCACCGTGTGTGGCGATGTGGCCATTGGCGCTGGCAGCCGGGTCATGCATGGCGCCCGCCTCGTGGCGGAGGCAGGCGGCTCGATCCGCATTGGCCGCAACTGCATCGTGTTGGAGAATGCGGTGATCCGCGCCACAGCACGTCACCCTTGCACGATCGGGAACAATTGCCTTGTAGGCCCCAATAGCCACGTGGTTGGCGCAGAAGTCGGCGATGAGGTTTTTATCGCTACGGGCGCGGCGGTGTTCCATGGCGCGCACATAGGGCGTGGATCGGAAGTCCGCATCAACGGTACCGTTCACCTGCGCACCCGCCTCGAGCCTGGCACCATCGTTCCGATCGGCTGGGTTGCCGTTGGCGACCCGGCTCAAGTCCTGCCCCCCGACCAGCACGAGGCAATCTGGTCCCACCAGCAACCGCTCGATTTCCCAGGTTACGTCTACGACGTCGACCGAAACCAGCCAGATGTGATGCAGAAAATCACGGGAGGCCTATCGGTGGCGCTCGGCGTGCATCGCACGGAAAGCTTTTGAGGGAGCGCGGTGCTCGCAGGCGCGTCGCGTGACCCAGCGGCGCGCTTTAAGTCTTTGTTTTGATGCATGTCGTTCTGAGCGCTTTTGAGCGACATGCATTAGCGGCTCAGCGAACGAGCGCGCTTGCATTCCCCGGAAATTGCCGGGATCAGCCTTTGACGACCGACCTGCCGGCGTAGAGCGCCTGCTTGCCGAGCTCCTCCTCGATGCGGATGAGCTGGTTGTACTTGGCCATGCGGTCGGAGCGCGACAGCGAGCCGGTCTTGATCTGCCCGCAATTGGTGGCGACAGCGAGGTCGGCAATGGTCGAATCCTCCGTCTCGCCCGAACGGTGCGACATGACGGCGGTGTAGCCGGCCTTGTGCGCGGTCTCGACGGCATCCAGCGTCTCGGTCAGCGAGCCGATCTGGTTGACCTTGACCAGGATCGAGTTGGCGACGCCCATGCGGATACCGTCGCGCAGCCGCGCCGTATTGGTGACGAAAAGGTCGTCGCCGACGAGCTGGGTCTTCGTGCCGATGAGGTCGGTCAGGATCTTCCAGCCTTCCCAGTCGTCCTCGGCAAGGCCGTCCTCAATGGTGATGATCGGATAGTCGGAAGCGAGTTTGGCGAGGTATTTGGCCTGCGCCTTCGGATCGCGCGTCTTCTTCTCGCCCTCATAGACGTAGTTGCCGTCCTTGAAGAACTCGGTCGCCGCGCAGTCGAGGCCGAGCGCGACGTCCTCGCCAGGCTTGAACCCGGCCTTCTCGATCGATTCCATGATGAAATCGAGGGCCGACGGCGCGCTCTTCAAGTTGGGGGCGAAGCCGCCCTCGTCGCCGACATTGGTGTTGTGGCCGGCGTCCTTCAGCTTCTTCCTCAGCGTGTGGAAGATCTCCGAGCCCCAGCGCACGCCGTCGCGCAGCGTCGGCGCGCCGACCGGCAGGATCATGAATTCCTGGAAGTCGATCGGATTGTCGGCATGCGCGCCGCCGTTGATGATGTTCATCATCGGCACCGGCAGGATATGCGCATTCGCGCCGCCGACATAGCGGTAGAGCGGCAGGCCGGCGGCTTCGGCCGCAGCCTTGGCGACCGCCAGCGACACGCCGAGGATGGCGTTGGCGCCGAGGCGGCTCTTGTTCGGCGTGCCGTCGAGCTCGATCATCGTCTGGTCGATATGGATCTGGTTCTCGGCTTCCATGCCGCCGATCGCCTCGAACAGCTCGCCGTTCACTGCCTCGACCGCGCGCTCAACGCCCTTGCCGAGATAACGCGGCCCGCCGTCGCGCACTTCGACCGCCTCATGGGCGCCGGTCGAGGCGCCCGACGGGACCGCGGCGCGGCCCATCGAGCCGTCTTCCAGCACCACGTCGACCTCGACGGTCGGATTTCCACGGCTGTCCAGGATTTCACGCCCGACAATGTCGATGATGGCGGTCATTTGCGATGTCCCCGATTGATCGATTGAAGCGTCGCGCCCCTCTTAGCCAAAGCACCGCAAAAGGCAATCGGGCGGTCCGCAATTATTGCCGGCGGCAAGAGTCACGAAGCGCAAATTTCTGTCATCATAAGTCATGCGCATGACCGGCCCTTCTGATCTATGGTCGTGTTCGCGCGGGGCGAAACAGGAGGAGTTTCGCCATGTCCCAGTTGAGCGGTATCGTGAGTTTGTTCCTGATCGCGGCGGCGTTCCTGACGTCCTGTGATGATCAGAAACCCCAGCAAAGCTCGATGGAGCTTTCTACTCTCCGCGCAGCGGAGTAGAGGTCCAGAAACACAAAGGCCCTCGGATTTCCGGGGGCCTTTCGATTCCGATCCGCTGTTTGCCGGTCAATGCCAGTAAGGCGCTACGTGGTAATACTCGAAGGATGCATCGCGCGCCGCTTCGCCGTCGGCGCCGGTCAACTCCTTGATCGAATACGCGGGCGCCGCCTTGAGCTGGTCCTTGGTGAAAGGCACGACGTAGCCGCCCTTGTCCGCATCGTAGTCGAGGCTGGCCCACGGGATGGCGTGGTATTTCTCGCCCATGCCGAGGAAACCGCCGAAACCGATCACGGCGAACATGATGCCGTTCGACATCTTGTCGAGCATGACATCCTCAATGCTGCCGATGCTGTTGCCTTCGGTATTGTAGACCGAGGTGCCGATGACGCGCGAGGCGGCAATGGCTTCAGTATGCCCAGACGGGGTAGTCATGGTGGTGCTCCTCTCGATTCAATGCATGCTTGGACAATGAGGGGAGCGGGTGAAGGTTCCAGACTTTTCCGCCGGCAGCCTGATCCTAGTCGGTGAGGATGAAGGTCACCTTCATGTTGACCCGGTAGGCAGCGATCCTGCCGTTTTCGACGACGATCTTCTGGTCCTGGATCCAGGCGCCCTCGACATTCTTCAGGGTCTTTGCGGCACGCGCAATGCCATTCTCGATCGCGTCCTGAAAGCTCTTCTGGGACGACGACGTGATTTCGGTGACGCGGGCGACAGACATGGCTTCCTCCTGCCAAGACGCTCAGTTGCAAGGCGAGCGTACAAGCCGCCACCGGATTCGGCGCAGCCAGCCGCTGTCAGCGTCCCTTGGCGACGCGGTCGAACGCCATGAGCTTTTCCAGCAGGGCCGGCATGTCCTTGAGAGGCACCATGTTGGGGCCGTCGGAAGAGGTCGAGTTATCCGGATCATGGTGGGTTTCGATGAAGACCCCCGCAACGCCGACGGCGACGGCCGCGCAGGCCAGCGTTGCGACGAAGCGGCGTTCGCCGCCGGAGGAGCCGCCCTGCCCGCCCGGCTGCTGCACGGAATGGGTGGCGTCGAAAATCACCGGCGCGCCGATTTCAGCCATGATCGGCAGCGCGCGCATGTCCGACACAAGCGTGTTGTAGCCGAACGAGGCGCCACGTTCGGTGGTCAGCACGTTCAGGTTGCCGGAGCCGGTGATCTTGGCGACGACATTCTTCATGTCCCATGGTGCCAGGAACTGGCCCTTCTTCACATTGACGACCTTGCCCGTCCGTGCCGCGGCGACAAGCATGTCGGTCTGTCGCGATAGAAAAGCCGGTATCTGCAGGACGTCGACATGCGGCGCTACGATCGCGCACTGTTCCTCGGTGTGGACGTCCGTCAGCACGGGGATGGAAAACGTCTTGCGCAGATCGTCGAAAATGGGCATCGCCGCCTCGAGCCCTGCGCCGCGCGTCGCCGTCAGCGAGGTGCGGTTGGCCTTGTCGTAGCTGGTCTTGTAGACGAGGCCGATGCCCAGCCGCTCAGTCAGTTCCTTCAGCGCGCCGGCCATGTCGAAGGCGTGCTGGCGCGATTCGAGCTGACAGGGGCCGGCAATCAGCGACAGCGGCGCATCGTTGGCGAAGACGACCTTGCCAACGGTTACCGATCTATTGGGCGTCAGGGACTCGCTCATGGGATCTCCCGAAAGATGACCGCCGCGCCCTGACCGGGCGCCGGCGGCACGACGATATCGTCGCCGCTCATGTTGTGTTCGATTGCGTTGGCTGCAAGCAGATGCGCGACATCGGCCGTGCTGCGGGTCGACAAAACGATGGCTGCAAAACGCAGGTCCGAAGCGCCCCCTGCCGGAATATCGAAGCGGGAGGCTATTGAATCAGGCGTCAGGATGGTGAGGGTCGCGTTGGGCAATTCAACCTTGTCACCGTCCTTCGCGACCTTGCCGGCTGCGGTCGACACCAGCCCGGCCTGGCTCGAAGGCCTGTCGCTGACAGCGACGATCTCGACGATGCCGGTCACTCCATTGGCATGCGCCTGCAGGGCGGTGCGGTCGATCTTCGGCGCGTTGATGCGCTGACAGGCGAACAGGAATGCGTCCGTTGCTTTTCTATCGGCCACGAACGCCAGTTTGAACGATGCCGTGTCGCTTTTGCCCTCGGTGTCGGTGAAGGCACGCGAAAAGCTCAGCATATCCCCGGCCGACAGCCCTGCTTCGACATAGCGCGCGTGGTCGGCATCGGCATCGGCGGTCCCGAACACGACCGCGGAAAAACCCTCGTCGCCAAGCTTGTTGCGGTAAAGGCGGTCGCGCGCGACGAAGACGTTGCCTTCGCCTATCGCGTGTCCCGCCGTTTTCTCATCGCCGACGGCCAACGGCTCCAGATAGGTGCCGTCTGCGAAAAAGACGCAAGCGTTCTCGGTCCCGAAAGGATGGATGCCGGTCGGCGCGACGACAAAGCCGAGCGACGAGAGGCGCTGCCTCGCGATCTCGAGGCTCAGCGTCGGCAGAACCAGGTGGTCGAGCGGATGGGTCGAAGTTTCGATCATACCGGCGCGGTGTGCCCCATTCCGGAAAGCGGTTCAAGGTCCGGCGTTCAAAGCATTGATGGAGGCGCGGACTGCTCGGTTCATGCGGCGGCCACGACGTCGGCCGAATAGCGCAGCTCGCGCAACGGCTTCACCTTGCTGGTCGTCTCCGCATAGATCGGATGCGCCTTATAGGCGGCGAGAGCGGCCTCGTCCTCGAACTCGGCATAGACGACCACGTCGATCGCGTTGGAGAACAGATCGACCTTGGTGTTGAGGGTCACCTCGAAATGTTTCGAGTGCGGGATCTTGCCCAGCGCCTGCAGGCCGCACCGCACGGCCTCCACATCTTCCTTGCGCCTTACGCTGAAGAAAACGATGTGCCGGATCAATCCAGCCTCCTCGATCGACGGTTGAGCGCGTTTTGTGGGAGCAGGGCCGTCGCGTCAACCGGCAACGATGTCGCGCCTGCCGTCCAAGCAGCGTCGGACCTCAGGCCGCGCCGGTGACGTGGCGCACGATGCGCGACATCTCCCTGACGGTCGCATCGAGATAGTAGCCATGGTTGTAGAGGCCATCCCAGATCAGGAAGAAGGTGATGGCGACGATGACGATCACATAACGCATTGCTAAAACTAACGCATGTCGCCAGCCGGAACCAGAGCGCCTCGGCGGCAATTCTCCGAGGTCACGTTCTTTTGCGCCTTCATGCGTTCCAGCGGTTTGATGCGTCAATCGCGCCAGGCGCTGCCGACGGAATCGAGCCTTCGCCGGTGTCGCCCTGACCGCAGGCATGACGGCAAGCAGAACTTCAAAGTGAGATGCGGTATTTGGCAAATCCCCCCTCGCCCTCACCTGCCGGCTCGATTTTCAGGGATTTCACCTGATCGATAAAATCCTTCGCCCTGGGTCCGGTTTCGAAGACGACGCTGGTGCCGGCCAGCGGCGCGAACGACCAGTTGTCGTCCGCCGAGGGGTTGATCGTGCCTTCGCCGATGATGTAGCGCACGATCACGTCGCGATTGGTGTCCGGCGCCTCGTAGATGATCTTCGAGGCGTTGATGTCGGGAAAATTGCCGCCGCCGCCGGCGCGGTAGTTGTTTGTGGCGACCACGAATTTCGCTGCCGGATCAATCGGTTTGCCGTCGAACCTCAGGTCGACGATGCGGCTGGAGCCGGCGTTCGCTACGCCGCCCTTCGAATCGTATTTCGGCGGCTGCGACAGGGCGATCCTGTAGGTGACGCCATCGATGACGTCGAAATTATAGGACGGGAAGTCGGTGTTGATCAGCGGCTGATCGGCCTTGCCCGGCTCGATCCTGTTGAAGATACCGGCCGACATCTCCAGCCATTCCTTCACCTGCGCGCCGGTGATTTCCACCGCTCGCACCGTGTTCGGATAGAGGTAGAGGTCGGCGACGTTCTTGATGGCGATGTCGCCGACCGGAACGTCGGTATAATAGTCGGCGCCGTTACGACCGCCGGCCTTGAAGGGTGCCGCCGCGGACAAGAGCGGCACATCCTTCCACTGGGTGCTCTTCAATATGTCCTTGAGGTACCAGCTCTGCGCCTGATTGACGATCTGCACCGACGGATCGTCGGCGACCAAGGCGAAATAGGAATAGAGCGGCGCGGACGTCTTGCCGACCGGACGGCGGACATAGGCGAGTGTCGCCTCATGGTCCTGCTCCAGCCCCGCGATGATGCGCTTGTCATCGGGCACGGTTGCCTTGTTCTTGTTGTCGACGCGCTCGTAGATCGGCCGTGCTTCGGAGGTGGCCGAGACGACCCGCCATTTCGAACCGTCGCGCTCCAGCAAAAGGTCGATCAGGCCCATATGCGAGCCCCAGAAACCGCCCATCACCGCCGGCTTGCCCTGCAGCGTGCCCTTCCCGGTATCGACGCCATCAAGCGCCTGGAAGTCCTTCTTGCCGGGGAAGACGAGGTGCTGGTGGCCGGTGAAGACCGCATCGATGCCCTCGATACTGGCGACGAAGAACGAGGCGTTCTCCATCATGTCGCCCCGCTTGATATCGATGCCGGAATGCGAGAGCGCGATCACGATGTCGGCGCCCTCTTCCCGGATCTGCGGCACCCATGCCTTGGCGGCCTCGACGATGTCGCGGGTCTGGACGTTGCCTTCGAGGTTCTTCAGGTCCCAGACCATGATCTGCGGCGGCACGAAGCCGATCACACCGATCTTGATCGGCTGTTCCGCGCCGGAGCCATCCTTGATCTTCTTGTCGAGCACGACATAGGGCTTGAGGTAGAGCTTGTCGTCGCGCGGGTTCGTCGCGAGCGTCGTGCCACGGATCAGGTTCGCGCACACGAACGGGAAATTGGCGCCGGCAAGCACCTTGTCCATGAAGGATAGGCCGTAGTTGAATTCGTGGTTGCCGAGCGTCGAGCATTCATAGCCGAGCAGATTCATGCCCTTCATGATCGGATGCAGGTCGCCATCCTTCATGCCCTTCTCGTAGGCGATGTAATCGCCCATCGGATTGCCCTGCAGCAAGTCGCCATTGTCGATCAGCATCGAATTGCTGGCTTCCTTGCGCACCGCGTCGATCAGCGAGGCCGTGCGCGACAGGCCCATCGTGTCATTCGCTTTGTCGGCGTAGTAATCATAGGGCAGCAGGTTCACATGGATGTCGGTGGTTTCCATGATCCTGAGATGCGCCTGATTGGCCGCGGCGCGGGCTGAGAACGGATGCAGCATGATGAGCGCCCCGGTGGCAGCAGTTCCGGCCAGCAACGAACGGCGAGTGACGAGCGGTTGTGACATTGCTTTCCTCCTCAACGACAACGTGACAACCCCTGCCCCGGATGCGGAGCATGGCGTCGAAGGCGCTCTGAGTCCACGTCTGCCGAGAGCCTGTTGATCACGACAAGGTGACGCGTCGATGAAACAGGGGAGCCAAGCAAATCAGCCCTTATCGTCGTCGCCCTGGGTGATCAGCCGGGCGCTGCGCTGCCCGGTGAAATATATCCATAGCCAGCTAAGCGACACCGCGAGACGGTTGCGGAAATCGATCAGGAAATAGATGTGGGCGATGCCCCAAAGCCACCAGGCAAGCCAGCCGGTGAGCTTGATCCAGCCGAAGTCGATCGCGGCGGCGCGTTTGCCGATCGTTGCCAGGTCGCCGGCATGCTTGTAGCGGAAAGGGCGTGGCGTTGCGTCGCCTTCGAGCCTCGCTTTGATCGTCGCCGCAACATGCCTGCCCTCCTGCTTGGCGGAAGGCGCCACACCCGGCACCGGTTTTCCATCCGGCCGCAACAGAGGCGCCGTATCGCCGATGACGAATATCTCGGGGCTGCCCGGCACCGTGAGATCGGGCTCGACCAGCACCCTGCCTGCCCGGTCGGCAGACGCTCCCAGCCATTCCGCCGCAGGCGAAGCGGCGACGCCCGCCGCCCATAGGATGGTCTTTGCCGGCAGATGCGCGCCGCCGAAGACGACGCCCTCGGCATCCAGATGCGTGACGGCGCGGCCAAGCTCGACCGACACGCCAAGCCGCGCCAGCGCCTTCTGGGCGTAGGCTGAGAGCTCCGGCGCGAAATTGGCGAGGATCCGGTCGCCGGCCTCGATCAGCACCACGCGCGCCTGCCGCGTGTCGATGTTGCGGAATTCGCCGCGCAGCGTGTCATGCGCAAGTTCCGCGATCGTGCCGGCGAGCTCGACCCCAGTCGGTCCGCCGCCGACGATGACCAGCGTCAGCAATGCCTGGCGTTTGGCGGGATCGGCCTCGCGCTCGGCCTCTTCGAAAGCGAGCAGGATGCGGCGGCGGATCGTGGTGGCATCTTCCAGCGTCTTAAGCCCTGGCGCGTAGGGCTCCCATTCGTCATGGCCGAAATAAGCGTGACGCGCGCCGGTGGCGAGCACCAGCGTGTCGTAGGTGACCGAGCTGCCATCCTCCAGCAGAGCACGTTTGCCGGCGCGGTCGACGCCGATGACTGTGCCCAGAAGCGTTGTCACGTCCTTGCGCTTGCGTAAGAGATGACGGATCGGCCAGGCGATCTCCGAAGTCGCCAGCGAGGTGGTCGCCACCTGGTAAAGCAGCGGCTGGAACAGATGATGATTGCGCTTATCGATCATGGTAATGCGCACCGGTGCGCCGGCCAGCGCCCGGGTGAGCTCGAGGCCGCCGAACCCAGCGCCGACGACAACGACATGATGGCTGGCTTCGTTCATTTCATTCCACCTCGCCGAGCGGATTCATCACCCATGATGTAAGCATTTTTGTGCACCGCAACAACGCCTGCAGCCTCCCATGCACTGCCCGGGAGTCGCCGCCCGGTGTCGTGAACACGCATGCCGCCATAGGGTGTCGGGTATAGCGTTGAGCAGAATGATAGGAGCGAAGCATGACTGACAATCGCGATGACGAAGGCCCGGCTCAATACGCCTCGCCGCCTTGTTTCATGCACGAGCTCGACCCGGCCTACCAGATGCCGCTGTCCGACTGGACCGATGTCAGGCGCTGGCGCAAGGCGGAGCGCGAACGGCTGATCGGAGCGCGGCTTGCGGTTTCTGCCGATGCACGCGCGGCAATGTCACAGCGGATTGCCGAAGGCCTCGACGCCCTGATCGGTGACGTTTCCGGCCGCACGGTCAGCCTCTACTGGCCGTTCCGCGGCGAGCCAGACCTGCGTGGCTGGATGGCGTCGATCAATGCGCGTGGCGGCCGTACGGCGCTGCCCGTCGTCATCGAGAAACGCCAGCCTCTGGTCTTCCGCGCTTATGTGCCTGGCGATCGGCTGGAAAAAGGCGTCTGGAACATTCCGATCCCGGCCGAGGGTGATCCCGTGCTGCCCGATATCGTGATCTCGCCTGTGGTCGGTATCGATCCTGGCAACTACCGGCTGGGCTATGGCGGCGGCTTCTACGACCGCACGCTTGCCGCCATACCACTCAGGCCGCTGGTGATCGGCGTCGGCTACGAATTGCAGCGCATCCCGACCATCTATCCCCAACCGCACGACATTCCGATGAGCACGGTGGTGACGGAGGCGGCCGGAGCTTAACGGCGGCTACGCCATCTCCGGCCTCAACCCGACCGCCGTGCGATCGATGATCTCGCGCAGGGCAAAAGACGAGTTGATCTTCGTCACATGCGGCATGGCCGACAGCCATTCCTTGTGGATGCGCTCATAGTCGGCGAGGTCTTTGGCGGCAATGCGCAGGATGTAGTCGTATTCGCCCGACATCAGATGGCAGGAAAGCACGTTCGGGCAGCGTTTGATCGCCGCTTCGAAATCCGACAGCGTCTTCTCGAATTGCCCTGACAGCGATATATGCACGATCGCGGTCATCTGATGGCCGAGCGCGGCATTCGACAGCCGCGCGTGGTAGCCGCGGATGGTTCCGGATTTTTCCAGATTGTCCAGCCGCCTGGAGCAGGCAGATTGCGACAGACCGACCTTCTCGGCAAGCGCCGCGTTGGGGATCCGGCCATCCTTCTGCAAAGTCTCCAGAATGGCGATATCAATCCTATCGAGCGACATTCTTCGTGATTCCTGCGAATATTTTGGGAATTCACGCAACGATTATCGAAGACTGCGGCCCGCCGCAAGTGCATTCGCAAACACATACGGAACGATTCATGCTTCACTGCGTCTCATGCATGTCGCCCAAGACTGCGCGGCGGTTTTGGGACTGGCGGCATTGCCCGGAAATGTCAGGGAGAGCGCCCTTTTAAGGGCCGGACAGGAGAAGAAAATGCGCGTCGGCTGCCCCAAGGAAATCAAGAACCATGAATACCGCGTCGGCCTCACGCCCGGCTCGGTCCGCGAATACGTCGCGCACGGCCACGAAGTGCTGGTCGAGACCGGCGCCGGTGCCGGCATCGGCGCCGACGACAACGCCTATCGCGCGGCCGGCGCCACCATCGCCAAGACTGCCGCCGACGTGTTCGCCAAGTCGGACATGATCGTCAAGGTCAAGGAGCCGCAGCCCAACGAATGGGTGCAACTGCGCGACGGCCAGATCCTCTACACCTATCTCCACCTCGCTCCAGATCCGGAGCAGACGAAGGGCCTGCTCGCTTCGGGCGTCACCGCTGTCGCCTATGAGACGGTGACCGATGACCGCGGCGGCCTGCCGCTGCTCGCGCCGATGTCGGAAGTCGCCGGCCGCCTGTCGATCCAGGCCGGCGCGACCGCGCTGCAGAAGGTTAATGGCGGCCGCGGCGTGCTGCTCG
>NZ_JHQR01000267.1 GCF_014843825.1 Mesorhizobium silamurunense | reverse complement strand
GGCGCCGAGCGCCATGGACTGGGCGCCGTTGGCGGTCGAGTTGGTGCCGAGCGCGATGCTGTCGGCCTGGTTTACGGTCGCCGTCTGGCCGATGGCGATGCCGCCCGGCGCCGTTTGCTGCACGATGGCGCCGTTGCCCATGCCGATGCCGTTGTCGCCGTTGACCGTGGTGCGCGGGCCGATCGCAACCGAGTCGACCCCGACCGCAAGGGAGTCGGAGGCGGCAGAATTGGCGTGGAAGTACATGGTTCCCGTCACCGCGAAGGAGCTCAGCGCCCCCTTCAACTGGCGCAGTGTCACCGCGTCCTGGTCCTCGGTGCCGTCCGCCACGTTGGTGATCTGGCGATAGGAAGTGGACGTGCCGACCGAGACGGCGCCAAGCAGGGTCATATCCGCGGTGTTGTAGGGAATGAGGCCGGTGCCGGAGAGGATCGATCCCGATACGGGTGCGACCGCGCGATCCGAGACCGAGCCGGCGCCAAGCGCCACGCCGCCAAGGACGGTGGCCTGGGTGCCGCGGCCGAGCGCCAGCGCGTCGCCGACGGAGGCGGTCGCCTGGTAGCCGAGGGCGGAGGAGCCGACCCCTTGAGCGAAGGCGTCGGTGACCGGCAGGGTGCTGTCGTTCGTTCGCACATAGCGGATGCCATCGCCGTTGGCGTCGGTGTAGGCCGTCGAGGTGTCGCCGGCAAAATTGTTGATCGTGTTGCCGAGAGTGGTGATGTCGGCGGTGTTGGCGGCGATATCGGTCGTGTTCTGCGTCACCTGCTGGTTGGTGGCGAAGAGTGCCGAGGGCGGAGGAGCCGACCCCTTGAGCGAAGGCGTCGGTGACCGGCAGGGTGCTGTCGTTCGTTCGCACATAGCGGATGCCATCGCCGTTGGCGTCGGTGTAGGCCGTCGAGGTGTCGCCGGCAAAATTGTTGATCGTGTTGCCGAGAGTGGTGATGTCGGCGGTGTTGGCGGCGATATCGGTCGTGTTCTGCGTCACCTGCTGGTTGGTGGCGAAGAGTTGCGAGCCGTTGACGGCATCGGTCGAGGAGCCGCTCAACTGCCCGGCCGCGACGTTCTGGATCTGGCGCTCGGCGCCCACCGAGCCGACCGAGAAAGCACCGGCCGGCGTCCCGCCGGCGAACGTGTAGTTCACGCCGCCGATCGTCGTGCCGCCGACCGCAGTCGTGGTGCCGGACGCGGAATTGAGGCCGATCGCCACGTCACCGGCATTGTTGGCTATGGCGTTCGGGCCGACCGCGACGGAATCCGTTCCGAGCGCCTGCGAATCGGCAAGTGTCGAATTGGCGTGGAAATACTTGATGCCGCCGCCGGTGTTTATGTTGTTGATGGTGTTGCCGAGATTGGTGATGTCGGCGGTGTTGGCAGCGATATCGGTCGTGTTCTGCGTCACCTGCTGATTGGTCGCGAACAGCTGCGAGCCGTTGACGGCATCGGTCGAGGAGCCGTTCAGCTGCCCGGCCGCGACATTCTGGATCTGGCGCTCGGCGCCCACCGAGCCTACCGAGAACGCGCCGGCCGGCGTCCCGCCGGCAAACGTGTAGTTCACGCCGCCGATCGTCGTGCCGCCGACCGCCGTCGTGGTGCCGGACGCGGAATTGAGGCCGATCGCCACGTCACCGGCGTTGTTGGCGATCGCGTTCGGGCCGATCGCGACCGAATCCGTCCCGAGCGCCTGGGAATCGACCAAGGTCGAATTGGCATGGAAATATTTGATACCCGCGCCGGTGTTGATGTTGGTGAGCGACGAGCTGAGATTGCTGATGTCGGTAGTGTTCTGCGTCACCTGCTGATTGGTGGCGAAGAGCTGCGAGCCATTGATGGCATCGGTCGAGGCGTTGCTGAGCCGGCCTGCCGCGACATTGGTGATGGTCCGCTCCGCGCCAAGCGCGCCGACGCTGACGGTGCTCGTCGGGTTCGTGCCGGCGAAGCTGTAGGCCGTGCTCCCGATGGTCGTGCCGCTGGTGCCGACCGCGGTCGCGGTCACCGAGCCCGAGCCAAGGGCCACGTCCCCGGAACTTGCCGTTGCCGTCGCGCCATTGCCCAGCGCGACGTTGCCGACGAAGCCAGCGGCACCCGCGGCCAGCGGCCCCCGCTGTCGAGCCATTGCCCAGCGCCACGGAGCCCTGTCCGATCGCCTTGTTGCTGTTGCCGATGGCGACGGCACCGTTGGCCATATTGGCGGCGGTGGCGGTCGCCGTGCCGTCGCTGTTGGCGATGTTGTTGGCGCCGCCGGTGAAGGCGCCGGTGCCGCTGGCGTA
>NZ_JHQR01000265.1 GCF_014843825.1 Mesorhizobium silamurunense | reverse complement strand
CTCGATCAGCTCATGGCGGCCAAGGCTGCTCCGTTGGACATCCGCCCGGAACCGGCCGAGCCGCAGCCGAGCGCCGAAGACCTCGCCGAGCGGCGTGAGCGGATGGACCGCATCCTGCGCGCCATCCTGGCCGAGCCCGACGCCGGGTTCCGCGTCATCGGCGTGCTCTACCAGGAGTTCGTGGTCCGCTGCCGCATCGAGGCCCTTGCCTCGGTGGTGCCCGACCTTTCGGAATTCCGCCGCATGCTGACGCGCGCCCGTGCCGGCGTCGGCTCCGACATGGCGGAGGACGATGCATGGCGGGATGTTTCGGTGCGCGCCTCGCTTCTGCCGGAGGACATGCAGGGCGTGTTCATGATGATCGCGAGGGCCGCCAAGGAAGGCTGGCCCTGCCCGAGCGACGCGACGATCGCCCGCGCCTATGGCTCGCATTCGTTGCGCCGCGCGCGCCGGCTGCTCGACTATATCGAGGAGCAGGGCCTCATCGTCTGCCAGATCGACGGCACCGGCCGCCGCACGGTGACGCTGGTCGAACTTGCCTGGGCGACGGCGCCGGGCGATCCGAATGCGGAAGAGCAGGACAGCTCAGCGGCCTGACTAAAGCGTGTCGCGTGAGATTCACGCGACACGCTTCAAGTTTTTGATTTCAAGATGTCTTTGTCCCGAAACCGGTCCCACTTTCGGGAGACATGCTTTAAGGTTGCAACTCGATCGTGCGGGCGTCGCGAAGCGACGACGCGCGATGAGAGGAGATGACGACGATCCGGTCGGCTCGTCCGCCCGCTGATAGAAACCGGAGTTCTTGCCGTGTGGTATTTCGCCTGGGTCCTCGGCCTCCGACTGGTCGCCTCCGTCGGCATCCTCAACGCGCTCTGGTACGAGCTGCGCACCGTTCGCGAAGAGCCGATCGAAGATACCGTCGCCCTGCCCACGCCTTGAGCCTGGACGGAGGAGCCACCATGACGGGCGCAAAGCCGGAGCCGTTCCGCAATCCGGCCGACATGAAGCGCGCATATGCAGATGCTTGCGCTCTGCCATATGCTGGAAGGCATCGCCGACGACCTGCCGTCGCGGGTCGACCGCCTGCAGTGTCTGGCGGTGGCGGCGGACCTGTTGCCGCTGCTGCGTGAGTGCCACCGCTTCGAGGAAGACGTCGTCTTTCCCGCCTTCGCGCGGCAAACGGGCGGCGAGGAGATCGTGGCGCGGCTTAAGCTCGAGCACATGGAGGACGATTGCGCGGCGGCGGACCTCGGCGAGGCGCTGCTTGCCTGCGGCCATGGCCGGCCGATCGAGAACCCGGAGGCTTTCGGCTACATGCTGCGGGCGCTGTTCAAATCGATGCGCCGCCACATCGCCTTCGAACGCGACCATGTGCTGCCCGAGGTTCTCGGCCGCCGATAAAGCGTAGTGCCGGGATCAGTCGCCGGCGCGTGCCGCGAGACGCTGGATGTCGTCGACCATGACGTGACGGTTGTTCTCGACGCGGATCACCTTCTCGCCGCGCAGGCGGGTGATCTGCCGGCTCACCGTCTCCACGGTGAGCCCCAGAAAATCCGCGATTTCCGCGCGCGACAGCGGCAGGTCGAAAGAAGCGCCGCGGCGCTCGGGACCTGCGACGGGATCGATGTTGCGCGCGATCATCAGAAGGAAGCTGGCGATCTTCTCGGCGGCGGTCTTGCGGCCGAGCGTCACCATCCAGTCGCGCGCCTGGTCGAGCTCGCGCAGCTTTTGTTCGAGCAGGCGATGCTCAAGGTCCGGCTGCTCCTTCATCATGCGCTCCAGCGCCTGGCGCGGGAACGAGCACAGCTCGACGTCGGTCGCGGCCTCGGCGGTCAGCGTGCTCTCGGCCTGGAAGGGTCTGCCGAGGAAGTCGGGAGCGAACTGGAGGCCGACGATCTGCTGGCGGCCATCGGAAAGCGTCTTGGTCAGCTTCACGACACCCGAAAGCACGTTGGAGAAGCGATCGACGCTTCCCACATCGCTGACCAGTTCCCTACCGGTCTCGGCCTTGTGCCGTTTCGTCGACTTGGAAAGCGTCACCAATTGATCGGGGTTGAGCGCACCGCATATGCCGCGATGCCGCGCTTCGCATGAAACGCATAGGACCGGGATGCCCGTCGTGTGAATGTCTTCGCGCACGATGGAACACCTATAGTGTTCCCGCTGTCCGCCAGCAACGCATGGCAGGGCGCGATAGCGTCGCAGCCAGCATCCGCTTCCTGACTTCCTACCGGTCCTCGATGATCCTCAAATACGCTGCGGTCACGAACAGGACGATGAAGCCGAAAAGGATGCGGCGGCCGCCTTCGGGCATGTGCAGAATGGTGAGCAGCGTCGTCAGCACGGTCAGGATCAGCGCGCCGATGATGGTGCCCATATAGCCGCCGCGGCCGCCGAAGATCGAGGTGCCGCCGATCACGGCCGCCGCCACCGAGGGCAGCACCAGCGGCTCGGCGAGCGAGAGCGACGGCGCCTTGATCAGGCCGATATAGAGCAGTCCGGTGATGCCGGCGAGCAGGCTGGAGATGACGTAGAGCGCCGTGACCACCTGCCAGTAGCGGACACCTGAGAGTCTCGCCGCGTGCTCATTGTCGCCGACGGCATAGAGCAGGCGGCCGAAGCCGGTGCGGTTGAGCGTGAAGACGATCAGCACCGCCACCGGCACGAACAGGAAGAGCGCGTTGGGGAAGCCGTAGGTGAGGCCGGTGCCCAGCCAGTTGAGGAAATCCGGGATCCTGGCGCCGGAGGCGATCACGGTGCGCTGGTAGACCTGCAGGAAGCCGGTGCCGATCAGGCTGGTGCCGAGCGTCATGATCAGCGGATGGACACGGAAGACGCCGACGCCGATGCCGTTGACGAGGCCGATCAGCAACGCCGGCAGCATGGCGAGGACGCATGCCACCGCCGGATCCTGGTTGACGATCTGGGTCGCCATGATGAAGGCGCTCATCGTCGCCACCGTGCCGACGGAGAGATCGATGCCGCCGGTGAGCATGGTCATGGTCTGGCAGCCGGCGAGGATCGCCAGCGGAATGGCGAACTTCGCCGTGTTGGCGATCCAGCGCTCGTTGACGATGCCGGGGCGCAGGATCTGCAGGATCATCACCAGGATGACGAGCAGGATGATCAACGGAATGATTGGACGGTCCGCCATGAAGCGCTTCAAGCGGCGGCCGAAGGGGGCCGGCTGGGGCAAGGTCGCGCTGTTCGTCATGGCGTTGCTCCTGCCGGGCGGCCTCGGATGGTGATGAAAGCGCCGAACATCACGACGGCGACCATGATTGCGCCCTCGATGATGGCCGTGACGTTGGGGTCGATAGCGAGAAGCGTGAGGTCGGTGCGCACCAGCCTGAGCACGAAGACGGCGATGATCGGCCCGAGCAGGCCGCCCTTGCCGCCGCCGAGCGCGACGCCGCCCAGCACCACCGCGGCGACACTGGCGAGCAGATAGGGGCCGGGGATCGGCGCGCCGATGCCGGTGCTGATGGTGAGCGAAAGGCCGCCGAGCGCGCCGAACAGGCCAGAGAGCGCATAGGCGACGATCCTCGTGCGCGCCACCGGCACGCCGCTGCGGAAGGCGGCGAGCTCGTTGCTGCCGATGGCGTAGATGGAGAGCCCGAGGCGCGAGCGCCGGAGCGGGATCCAGACGATGAAGAGGCAGACGACGAGCAGCACCAGCGCCTTTGGAACCCAGGCATCGGCCCAATCCGGCAGGTAGGGGATCGGCATGGTGCCGACGACGGTTGCCTTCAGCCACTCGGCGGCGGCACCGCCGGGCGCGTCGAGCACCAGCAGCGCCGCCCCCTGCAGCACGAACAGCGTGGCCAAAGTGACGACGATATCCGGCACGCGGGTGATAACGATGAGGAAGCCGTTGAGCGCGCCAAGCACCAGCCCCATGGCCAGCACGAAGGGCACGACGAAGAATGCGTATTCCTCGCTGGCGCCGTTCATCATCGAGGCGGCGGTGACGCTGGTCAGCGCCATCATGGCGGCGACGGAGAGATCGATGCCGCCGGCAATGACGACGACGGTTTGCGCCGCCACTGCAAAAGCGTAGGGCAAAACTGCCCGCGCGAGCGAGCCGAAGTCGCCGCTGCCGTAGCCCGGCTGGATCAGCTTGGTGATGACGAACAGGAATACGAGCAGGGCGAACAGGCCGGCGACCCAGCCCTGGCGCCGCAGGAAGCGGGTCATGGCGCGGCCTCCGTATCGGACGCGGGCCTGACGTCGGCAAGGATGCCGACATCCTCCCTGGCGCCGCGCGGCAGGCCGTAGGCCGCCCGCATCAGCGCCGGCTCGTCGGCCAGCTCGACCGGGAAGGTGTCGACGACGCGACCGCCGAAGATGACGATGACGCGGTCGCAGACACGCTGCACCTCCTCCAGTTCGGATGTGTAGAAGAGGACCGACTTGCCGAGGCCGGCGAGCTCGCGCAGCAATTTGTAGATCTCCTGCTTGGTGCCGACATCGATGCCACGTGTCGGGTCGAAGCAGAGGATGGTGCGGGCATCCGCCGCGATCCAGCGGGCGATGGTCACCTTCTGCTGGTTGCCGCCGGAAAGGCGCTGCACCTCCCCTTGCGCGCGGGTGTCGATCTGCAGCCGGCCAATGGCGCTGGAAACCACCATGCGCTCTCTGCGCGCCTTGATCGGCCCCCATTTGCGCGGTGCCGCGCTGAAGGGGAGCGCGATGTTCTCGCGCACCGAGCGCTGCATGGCGAGCGCCTCGGTGCGGTCGCCCGGGACATAGGCGATGCCGGCGCGGATGGCATCGCTCGGATGCGAGAATTTTACCGGTGCGCCATCGACAGCGATCGTGCCGCCGGCCGGCCGGATCGAGCCGGCGAGGGCGGCGAAGAGCTCGTCCTGGCCCTGGCCCTCGAGCGCGACGACGCCGGCCACTTCGCCATTGGCGAGATCGAAGGAGACGTCATGCAGTTTGGTGCCGAGCTGCAGGTTGCGGACCGAGAGCCGAGGGTGGCTGTCTTTGGCGGCTGGCGTCTCATTTGCCATCCGCGCGGCGGCGACGCTGGTCTTTTCGATGCGGGCGCCAAGCATCATTTCGACGATCTTTTCCTCGATGCCCGGCTCGATGTCGACGACGCCGACGGTGGCGCCGTCGCGCAACACCGTGGCTCGGTCGCACAGCGCCGAAATCTCGACGAAACGGTGCGAGATGAAGATGACCGAGCGGCCGCTGTCGCCCTGGCGGCGCACGACTTCCAACACCTTTTCGGCGAGGTTGGCGGGAAGTGCCGCCGTCATCTCGTCGAGCAGCAGCACGTCGGGTTCGACGGCGAGCGCGCGCGCGAGGTCGAGCACGCGCAGCACGGCGAGTGGAATGTCACGCGCGGTCTCGCGTATGTCGAGATTGGGGATGCCAAGCTCGCGCACCCAGGCACGGAACGGCTCGACCGGCGTGCCGGTCAGCCGCAGGTTGGAAAGCACATTGAGGTCGGGGATCAGCGCCGGCTCCTGGTAGACCGGCAGCAGCCCGGCACGGCGCGCGGCGGCGGGCGAGCGCACGTCGCTGACCTCGCCGCGGATCAGGATGCGGCCGGCGTCCGCCCGGATTGCGCCGGTCAGGATCTTCACCAGCGTCGACTTGCCGGCGCCGTTGGCGCCCATCAGTGCATGGACTTCGCCCGGCAGCACCGATAGCGACGCATTGCGCAGCGCGGCAACCGCGCCGTAATTTTTCGCGACGCCAGTGGCGTCGAGGAGAGGGTTGCTGGTCAAAGCGTTCGGGTCTCGGGTTGTATGGCCTGTTTTGATGCAACAGTACGTCACGCTTGCACGGCGCATTGCAGAGCGGCCCCTTCTCCCCTTGTGGGAGAAGGTGGCCTCGCGAAGCGAGGTCGGATGAGGGGTGTTCCAGAAAACACCAACGCCTCATTCCTTCCAGCACCCCTCATCCGTCTCGGCGCTGCGCGCCGATCCACCTTCCCCCCGGGGGGGAAGGCGGAAGCCCAGACCTATTCGCCCGGGCCCTTGCAGGCGACGATCTGCTCCTTGGTATAGGTGGTCCAGTCCGGGATCGAGATCGAGACCGGCCATTCGGGGCTGAGCGACGGATCGGCGGCCGCCTTCAGCTTGGCCTTGCCCTCGTCGGTGGCGTTTTCCCAGAGCTGCGGCTCGACCAGGACGGTCTGCTGCGCCGGTTTCTTGCCGTCGAGGATCTGCAGCGCCAGCGTGACGCCGGCGCCGCCGATCGAGCCGGGGTTGGTGACGGCTGCGCCGACCAGATCTTTGACCGTGTTCAACTGGCCGACGAAACCGGCATTGTCGGCGCCGACCACCGGCACCATCGGCGCCTGCTGCTCGACGAGCGCGTCGACGATGACGTTGTCGATGCCGGAGGTCCAGATGCCGTTGATCGGCGTGCCGGTGGCGAGGAAGGAGAGGATCTGCTGCTTGCCCTGGTCCTGCTGCCAGCCGGTGAACACCTCCTGCGCGACCTTAACATCCGGGAATTCGGCCAGCGCCTTCTTGAAGCCTTTGTCGCGATCGCTGTCGGCGGAGGCGCCGGCGGCGCCGCGCATGTAGAGCACCTCGCCCTTGCTGCCCATCTGCTGGAACAGCCACTTGGCGCCGAGATAGGCATATTGTTCCTGGTTGTTGGAGATGATGTAGGCGGAAGGCTCGGTCACCGCCTGGTCGACGGCGACGACGACGATGCCGGCCTTGGTGGCTTCCTCGAGCCCAGCCTTGATGCCTGCCGGGTCGGCCGGGTTGACGACGATGGCGTTGACCTTGGCGCTGATCAGGTTGCGGATGTCCTCGAGCTGGCCGGCGGCGTCGGTGTTGCGGTGGGCGATGTTGAGCTTCGCCACCTCGCCGGAGGCAAGCGCCTGCGCCTTCATCGCGCAGATCATCTCCTCGCGCCAGCCATTGCCCTGTACGGTGTTGGAAATGCCGATCGTGTACTTGCCTTCGGCGGACGAGACGCCCACCGAGGCGAGCAGGGCAGCACCTGCAAGTAGTGGGGCCATGGTCATGTATTTCTTCATTTCAGTACTCCTCCACATTGACTGTCAGTTGCAGTTCTAGGGCTCCAATGCGATCGGAGCCAAGCCGTTGTTCCTTCATTTGACGAAGGGACGCAGCACGTCGCGGGCCAGCAGGAAACCGCGCTTCACCTTGTCGTCGCTCCCCTCGAACCGGCGGTCCTCATGCTCGATGATGACCGGACCGTCATACCCGGCCCGGTAGAGACCCGAAAAGATGGTGCTCCAGTTGATGTCGCCCAGCCCCGGCATGCGCGGCACCTGCCAGCCTATGCCGGCGGAAAGAATTCCGCGCTCGTACAAACCATCATGATCAATCATCAGGTCCTTGGCATGAACATGCAGCATGTGCGGGCCGAACTCGCGGATGAAGCGCTCCTTGTCGATCATCTGCCAGACGAGATGCGAGGGGTCGAAATTCATGCCGACATCGCCGCCCCAGGCCTCCAGGATGCGGCGCCAGACATAAGGCGAGTAGGCGATGTTGTGCCCGCCCGGCCATTCGTCATAGCTGAAGATCATCGGGCAATTCTCGAAGGCGAGCCTGACGCCGTGCTCGCGGGCGTGGGCGATGATCGAGGGCCAGATTTCTTGCGCGGTTTCCCAGTTGGCGTCGACGGTCTTCGAGGCGTCGCCGCCGCAGAAGGTGTTGACCAGAGAGACCCCCATGCGGCTCGCCAGCACGATCACCTTCTTCAGGTGATCGATCACGGCCTCGCGATGCGCCGGATCGGGGTGTAGGGGATTGGGGTAGAAGCCGAGGCCGGAGATCGTCAGGCCCTTGCCGGCAAGCTCGGCGGCGATGTCCTTCGCTTCCGAGGCGGAGGTGCCGGCGGCGTCGATATGGCTGGTGCCGGCGTAGCGGCGGCCGGCGCCGGAAGCTTTCGGCCAGCAGGCGATCTCAAGCGCCTCGAAGCCGACCGAACGCGCCCAGCCGGCGACCTCACCGAGCGGCGTATCCGGAAACGGTGCGGTGAGCAGTCCAAGCTTCATAGTCCCTCCCAGCTCCTAACTATGCAGATCGGGCCGGCTGCTTCAACCGGACATCTGTTGGCTCAGCGCAGACTTGTCCGACAAAGCCCATCGGGTCGTCCGAAAGCAGGCCTTCGAGAGCGGCGATGACGTGCGCGCGGAATGTGGCGTCGGCGGCAAGCGCCGGATCGAAGACGGCATCGATGGCGAGGATCGCATCGGTGAGGGCCTTGCTGTCCGCGCCAATACGATCGGCAATGGCCGCGATCTTTTCGGCAAAGGGGTCGGACACCGGCCAGGCGCGGCCGAAACGCGCGGAAGCCTTGACCAGATAGGCCATCCAGCCGGCGACGGGCACCGACAAAAGCGCGATGCTTTCGCCCTTCGCCAGGCGGTCGCGGATCGGGTTGAGCAGGCGCTGCGCGATCTTCTGCGAGCCGTCCGTGGCGATCTGGTGATTGCGGTGGCGGATCGCCGTGTTGGTGAGGCGCGCAAGGCTTTGCTCGACATAGGCCGGCGGCGAAATGCCGGGAACCGGCATCAGCGTCGGCAGCGTCTCTTCGCTCAGCATGCGGCGGACGAAGGTGGCAAGAACCGGGTCGGCCATGGCGTCCGATGTGTGCTCGAAGCCGCCGAGCACGCCCAGATAGGAAAGCGTCGTCTGGGCGCCGTTCAGCACCCGCATCTTGAGATGCTCGAACGGCGTGACGTCGTCGACGAAGGTCGCGCCGACACGGTCCCAGCGCGGCACGAGACCGGCGAAACGGTTCTCTATCACCCATTGGCGGAAGCGTTCGCCGACGACGACGGCGCTGTCGCGATAGCCGAAGCGCCCCTCCACGATATCGATATCGGCCTCTGTCGTCGCCGGCGCGATGCGATCGACCATGGCCGAGGGGAAGGCGACACTGGCTTCGATCCAGTCCGCCAGTCCGCTGCCGCGCCGTTCGGCGAAAGTCCGCACGACATTGCCGAGAATGGTGCCGTTGGCCGGGATGTTGTCGCAGGACAGCAGCGTCACCGGCCGGCCATGCGAGACCATGCGCAGCTCAAGCGCCCGTGCCAGGATGCCGGGCACGCTGCGCGGCGTCTGCGGGTTGGCGAGATCGTGGACGATGTCGGGGTGGTCGAGGTCGAGCGCGCCGCTCGAGGGGATGTGGCAATAGCCCTTCTCGGTCACCGTCATGGTGACCATCCCGATGTCGGGCGAGGAAAGCACTTCGAGCGCCGGGAAGGCGTCGTCCTGGCTGTCGACGACGCGCACGATGCTGCCGATGACGCGGGCCTCGACCTTGTCGTTCTGGCGGATCAGCCGCGTGTAGAGACCGCCTTGCCGGCCAAGCGTCTGGCCAAGCAAAGGCGGGCGGATGTTGATGCCGACCAGTCCCCAGCGGTCGAAATCCGTTGCCAGAAGGTCGTCGGTGTATTCGGCCTGGTGGCAGCGGTGGAAGGCGCCGACGCCGATATGCGCGATGCCCGGCTTGAGCGCCGCGCGGTCGTAGGCTGGAGTGCCCACCTCCGGCGGCAAGCGGCCGAGCAAGGCGGGGTCGAGGCGCCCGGCGGCGCTCACCGGTTCGCTCCGACCACCCATTGCTCCTGGTCGATCAGCGCGCCGGTCATCGGGCCGGCCGCGTCGGAGAGCAGGAAGATGGCGAGGTTGGCGATGTCGTTCACCGAGAACAGCCGGCCGAAGGGTTGCGCGGCGTTGGCGGCGTCGAGCCAGCCCGGGCCATGGCCAAGCGTTTCGGCCTGCATGACGCGTTCGGCCGGAGTGTCGGTCCAGCCGACATTGATGCCGTTGACGCGGATGCGGTCGAAGCGATGGGCGTTGGCGGCGTTCTTGGTCAGCG
Source organism: Mesorhizobium silamurunense (assembly GCF_014843825.1). Lineage (GTDB taxonomy): Bacteria > Pseudomonadota > Alphaproteobacteria > Rhizobiales > Rhizobiaceae > Mesorhizobium > Mesorhizobium silamurunense. The sequence goes on along the minus strand of NZ_JHQR01000265.1, from coordinate 2,718 downwards.
TTGCCAGCGCGCCTTTGGTGGCGGAATAGACAGCAAGCTCGGGGGAACCGCAATGCGCATTGATCGACAGGATGTTGACGATGGCGCCGCCCTGTCCGCGCTTCTTCATGTCGGCGATGGCCGCCTGCATCAGGAAGAAAGGCGCGCGGGCGTTGGCGGCGAACAATGGTTCCCAGTGGTCAAGGCCGGCGTCGACGAAGGAGGCGCGGTCGGTCAGAGCCCCTGCATTGACCAGGCCGTCGATGCGGCCGAAGCGCTCGATGCATGCCCCGGCAAGCAGCGCAGGAGTCTCCGGGTCGCCGAGGTCGGCGGCGACGAAAGCGGCAGGCGCGCCGATCGCCGCCAGTTCTGCCGCGACAGCGTCGCCGCGTTGCCGGTTACGGCCAGTGACCAGCAGACCTTCGGCGCCGGAGCGTGCAGCCGTCTCGGCGATCGCACGGCCAATGCCTTGCGTCGCGCCGGTGACCAGCACCACCTTGCCGTCGAGCCGAACCTCCATTCCTCCTCCCGGAATAAAGTTTCTATTTTTTCAAATATGGAAGGATAGTTCCCTGTAGTCAACCGTGCCGGTCAGCCTGTCCGGCGCGCGACGATGCCGTGGACCAAAGCCATGCCGACGGCCAGCGAAGCGGCCAGCGAGCGGAAGCCGGCGAAATCCTGTTCCACCACCTCCAGCCAGGTGTCCGAAAGTTTCACCAGCGGCGAAAAGGTGCTGTCGGTGATGGCGACGATGCATGCCCCGCGCTCATGCGCGACGGCGACCAGGTCGGGCGTGATCGAATTGTAGGGGCTGAAGGAGACGGCGAGCACCGCGTCGCGCCGGCTTATGCAGCCGACCTGGTCGAACGCGGTCGAGCCGACATTGTCGACCAGCACGTTGCGCACGCCTTGTTGCGACAGCGTCAGCGACAGATAGGCAGTGACGGGGAAAGCGCGCTTGCTGCCGATGACGTAGATCAGTTCGGCTCCCGCAAGCAGGTCGACCATCTTTTCGAAACTGTCGGTATCGAAACCGCTGCCGATGCGGCCGAGCGAGGCCTGCGAAGCGCCGACCATGCCGTTGAGGAAATGCAGATTGGCGTTGGGTTCTGCCGCAGGCTCTTGGCTGCCCTGCTGGCGCCCTTCCGGCCAGGACCCTTTCATGTGGTCCTTGAACAGGCCCTGGAAATCGGAAAATCCGGCATAGCCGAAGATCTGCGCGAAGCGCACCAGGGTCGAGGGCTGCACGCCGGCCTGGTCCGCCACCTGGGCAATCGTGCCGAGCGCAACGTCGCTCGGATGCTGCCACAGGAAGATGGCGACCTGGCGAAGCCGCTTCGGGAAATGCACGGTGCCGGAGGACAGCACGGCGCGCAGCTCTTCATAGGTCTGTGGTTTGGTGTAGCCGAACGCTGCCAGAGAACGGCTGCGTTTTCTCGCCGCCGTCTCCAGGCTGTGCGGAGACGGCTCATCGGCTGCTTTGCGACGGCCGCTCATACGACGTACTCATTGACGGCTTGGAACATCCGAACCCTTCCTCCGGATGCGGCCCATCGACCGGGCCACGGGCAAACGCTATCGCGGCACAAGAGTTTTACAAAACGAAAAATAGAAATATCATTCGAAAAGTTACGGCGGCGGCGCTCACAACTGATCGACATTGAGGGAGGAAATCGAAACGTGGTCTATGCAACCGCCGACGGAACCTCGCGCAAACGCCTGACGGTCGGCATGGTCGGCGGTGGTCGCAACGCCTTCATCGGTGCTGTGCATCGCCTCGCCATGCGGCTCGACGACCAGATTTCGCTCGTCGCGGGCGCGCTTTCCTCGGATCCCGAAAATGCCGCGACCTCTGCCGCCGAGATCGGCATCGCGCCCGAGCGCAGCTATGCCGATTACCACGCCATGGCGAAAGCCGAAGCGGCGCGGCCTGACGGCATAGAGGCGGTGGTCATCGTCACGCCCAACCACCTGCATGCGCCGATCGCCACTGCCTTCCTCGAGGCCGGCATCGACGTCATCTGCGACAAGCCGCTGTCGATGACGCTTGCCGAGGCCGAAGCGCTGGTGGCACTGACGCGCGCGAAGAAGCGCCGCTTCGTCGTCACGCTCAACAATACCGGCTACGCCATGGTGCGGCAGGCGCGCGAGATGGTGGCGGCGGGCGCGCTCGGCCGCATCGTTTCCGTGCATGGCGCCTATATCCAGGACTGGCTGACGCAGCCGATCGACGCACAAGGACAGAAGCAGGCCGAATGGCGCACCGACCCGGCGCGCGCCGGGCAATCGGCGGTGCTGGCCGACATCGGCGTGCACGCCTTCAACCTGGCGAGCTTCATTTCCGGCTTCGAGGCCGAGGCGGTTTCGGCAGACCTCTTCACCGCCGTGCCCGGACGGCGGCTCGACGACAATGCGCATGTGCTGGTGCGCTGGAATGGCGGCGCGCGGGGCACCATCCTCGCCAGCCAGACCTCGCCCGGCCATTACAACGACCTCTCGGTGCGCATCTATGGCGACAAGGCCGGGCTCGAATGGTCGGGCACGCGGCCGGAGGAACTGCGCTTCTCGCCCTATGGCGAGGAGACCCGCATATTGGTGCGCGGCGGCCACGGCTCGGCGGCGGAAGCCCGGCGCGTGTCCCGCATGCCGGCCGCGCACCCGGAAGGCTACATCGAGGCCTTCGCCAATTTCTACCGCGACGCCGCCGACATCATCCGGGCGCATCGCTCGGGCGGAACG
>NZ_JHQR01000264.1 GCF_014843825.1 Mesorhizobium silamurunense | reverse complement strand
CCCGCAATCTCGTTGCCGACCCTGCCGAGGATCAAGCCCGCGGCCGCGCCGGTGCCGTTGTACATGAAGATCTTGGTGCCCGCTGTGGTCTCGACCCCCGAGTCGGTGCCGTCGGCGACGCTTAACGCATAGCTGAGTTCCTGCGCCGCCGGCCCATCGGCCCCGGCGCTGCCCGTAACGGTCAGCAGCGAAGCGGTGCTGCGGGCGAAGCCGATTGCGCCGGTGCCCGCCACATCCGGATCGTCGCCAGGCGACGGCACGTTGGTGAACAGCGACGCGATCGTCGTCGAACCGAAGGCGAATGCCGAGCCGTCGACATCGGTGTCGGCCTGCACCCCGGGCGTCTCGTCGTGGCGCACCGATGCCGTGCTCGCGACCGCGGTGATCGACGGCCCGTCATCGTCGAACTGGAGTTGCGTGCCGGCAAACTCGCTCGCGCCCGTGCTGCTCAAGATCGTGAATCCGCCGATGTCGAGGGTGATGTTCGAACCCGGCCCCTTCGTCGGTTGGACGTTTTCGATCAGCACCCGAGTGTGGGCGCTGGTGGTGGTGTAGGAGACAACATCCCCGTTCTTGACACCCGAGATGACCGCCGTATCGCCGCTGAGGTTTGCAGCGACCACAGCGCCATTGATCTTGACCTCTGTGATGTTGACCGTAACGTCATCAGCAAATCCCTCGACAAAACCTGTACCTGTTTCGCCCGCAGCGCCGTTTGGATCATTGAAGGCGGTAATCTTGACTGTGACTGAGTTACCGGTCGGGTTGACCTGGGCGACCGTGAACGAGGCCGCGGTGACGCCTGAGGTATAGCCGCTAAACTGGATGTTGCTTTCGTGGTCGGCCTCCGTTGAGTCGAGACCTTGGGGCAAGTGCGGATCTTGTTGTGGGGCTACCGTGAAATCTTCGGCCGGATTGTCGACGAAAGTGAAACTTAGGCCATTGCCCGGCCCGAGATGCTGGCCGTTCACTCCAACAGTCGCGTGGGGTCCGGCCTGGCTGCTGGTGACCGTGTCGCCAGTATGGTCATTGTCCTCGGTGTTCGGGTCGGGGGCACGCCCGGTCACCACGATGCCCGAGGTGCTGACGCCCGCGGGGTTGTTGCCGAACATCATGAACTCGTTGGCGCCCGATGGCGCATTGTCGAAGGAGAAGGTCGTTTGCTGGGTCGCCGCGACCTTGAGCTTATTGTCGAGATTGACAGTGAAATCGAAATCGTTGGTGGTGTCCGGGTGCTTCAGCGGCTCGAAGAGTGCGATCCAGAACTTGCCGCCGGTGATTAGGGAATTGGTTGTGGTCTCTTCGACGTAGACCGCAAATACGATGGAGCCGCTCGGATCCGCCAACCCTCCGGCGGTGCCCTCCCGGCCGAGGACGACGTTGTCGTTGTTGGGGTCGGCGTAGAGGAAGATCTCTCTGCCCTCGAGGGTGAAAAGCCCGCTGGCGTCCCCATCGAGCGCACCGTTGGTCGGATCGACGAAGCCGAGGCCATTGACGGTAAAGCCAGAGTCAGGCGTGACGGTGAGATCATCGCCCCCTCCGCCTGCGACTTGAATTGCGTTCGCGAGGTTGACTCCCGCGTTGCTGAATGCGGTCGAGACATTCGACGGCACGGCGGCTAGCGCGACGTCACCATCCTGCAAGCCAGTAGATTCGTCGATTCTCGTGCTTCCGAAAACATTGATGGTCAGTGCCATTGTCTGCTCCTCTCAAAGGTGCCGCGAACGGGGAAACTTGTGGTGTGGCGGGGAAGGCGCCCGCCGTCGCCGGAGAACCTGCCGTTCGGCGGTCTCGACGCCGATGCTGGTCAGGAATGCGGAGTTCAGTCCGAGAGTCGTCTCAAGATAGGTCCGGAACTAAGCCGGCAGAGTGGAGTACGCCACATCGGTGCCGATAGGGCCGCCGCCGCAGTCGTCGGTTTGCGGTCCTATGGTGGCGGTGACGACCTCGTCGTTGAGATAGAGCTGATCGTCATTGCCGTGCTCCCCAATCGCTTGAACGGCCGCTGAAATTCCCCCTTGAGGTGCTCCTGCGGTCCTCCAGGTAAGGAAGATCGCGCACTGAATGCGGCCTTGACCCTCTATTGTTCCGTCGGCGAAGGGGGCGCGTCCATTTCCGGTTGGATAGTATTTCGATGAATGGCCTACCTGATCGAACGGTGTATATCGTTCGATATTGTCGACTTGCCCAAGCCCAGGCGTTAAAGCGCGTCGCGCTGGATCGGACTCAGGCGACGCGCTTTAAGTCTTTCATTTGATGCATATCGTTGCCCCAGAACCGCTGCGCACTTCTGGGCGACATGCATTAGATTAGGGGTCCGGGAGCGGATCGCCGGGGAGGGCCCCAACGGTGGCTTGATGAGCCGGTGAGCCCGAGAAGGGAATCAGATGAGATCTGTTGCCGTCTGGCGGGTGCCCTTGCGGTGCGCCGCCCAGGCCAATTCCGCGCGGCTGCCGAGGTTGAGCTTGGTGTAGACATGATGCAGGTGCATCTTCACCGTGCCTTCGGACACATGCAACTGCTGGGCAATGGTCTTGTTGCGCAGGCCGCGCGAGACGAGGTCGGCGATTTCGGTTTCGCGCCCCGTAAGTCTGGAGGTCGCCTGGGGTTGCGTCCGTGGCATCAGGAGATGCTGGACGATTTTGTTATCGATCCACTTCTTGCCGCTGGCCACCGCATTGACGCAATCGAGAAGAAAGCGATTGCTGATTCCGTCGAGCAGGAGTCCGTCGACGTCGAGCGCCCGTATTCCCTCAACGTCGAGAGCGCCATTGGGCTGCAGGATGAAGATGATGCCGAGGCCGCTGTGCGTGGCTCTCAACCTGGCGGAAAGGCTGGCCGATTCCGGGTCCGCAATATCCAGACCAACAATAGCGATATCGGGCCGATGGCGCTCGACATGACGGACAACATCAACGACGCGTTGGCACTCGGCGACAACATCGTGTCCGGCCTTACGCAACACCCACCCCAACCCCGCGAGATAAACCCCACGCGGGTCCGCGACAACTAATGTCGACATACGAACCCCATCCGTAAAAAACGCCACTCCGTTGACTTGCGTCAACGCCACGCATTTCCGTAAAAACCAAATTTGATTAGTGAGTTGGCTTTAGGGGTAGAGGGGGTTGGGAGGAGCCGCCGCTGATCCTCCGCTCCTTGCCCCGTCAGGCAATTCTAGGGGGATGCGTCCTGCGCGCATCGGTAACCCACCAACGGCGGGCACCAAGGATCAATGATGAGGGCATACTCAACCCCGCCCCTCTTCAACAGGCATTGACTGCCTGTACGCCTCCCGCTCAGAACATGAGCACGAAAAGTTTACTCTTATTTGTGGAAAGTTAAAATCGGACCGTTGCTTTATTATAAAAAATGTGAAGAGGAAATGGTCCAACCGATCCTGGGACCTTTGTCCCTGTTCATTCGAACTATATGAAACTAAAAGAGAATATCACGGTCCCGCATCTACCAAATGTGGATAATAGTGCGGCGGAAAGAACCCAAAAGGCGATGCAACCACTGCTTGCTATAGCACCAATGATGGATTGGACGGACCGGCATTGCCGGTTCTTCCACCGCCAGCTGACACGCCGCGCGCTGCTCTACACCGAGATGGTTGTGGCCGACGCCGTCATCCATGGCACACGCGAGCGGCTGCTTGGATTCGACGATGCCGAGCATCCGGTCGCGCTACAGCTTGGCGGCTCGGATCCGCGAAAGCTTGCCGAAGCGGCGGTGATCGGCGAGGCGTTCGGCTACGACGAGATCAACCTCAATGTCGGCTGCCCCTCCGACCGCGTCCAGTCGGGCACGTTCGGGGCCTGCCTGATGAAGGCGCCGATGCTGGTCGCGGACTGCGTCGCGGCGATGAAGGCGGCGGTGAAGATCCCGGTCACGGTCAAATGCCGCATCGGCGTCGATGACCAGGACCCTGAGCCCGCTCTCGACGCGCTCGCCGACGGCGTACTGGCGTCCGGCGCCGATGCGCTCTGGGTGCACGCCCGCAAGGCGTGGCTGGAGGGGCTGAGCCCCAAGGAAAATCGCGAGATCCCGCCGCTCGACTATCCGCGCGTCTACCGGCTCAAGGCCAGGAAGCCGAACCAATTCATCGGCATCAATGGCGGCATTCAATCGCTCGACGAGGTCTCGAGCCATCTCGGCCATGTCGACGGCGCCATGCTCGGCCGCGCGGCCTATCATACGCCCGGCATTCTCACCGGGATCGATGCCGCATTTTACGGCGAGGCGCAGGTCGCTTTCGAGTACGCGGCGCTCATGGATGCAATGGCCGGCTATGCCGCGCGTCACATCGAGAAGGGCGGGCGGCTCGGTCATGTCACGCGCCATATGGTCGGGCTGTTCCATGGCCTTCCCGGCGCGCGCCGCTACCGGCAGATTCTGTCCACCGATGCCAACAAGCCCGGCGCCGGGCCGGAAGTGCTGGAAACGGCGTTCGCGGCAATAGATTTCACGGCGGAGGCCGAAGCAGCCTGACGCCTTGTCGAGCAGCTAGTCCCTAAGGATCATGCGGTCGCCGCGCACGTCGAAGCCCGACAGCGAGCTGATGAAGTTCATGCCGAGCAGGCTTTGCTCGAGCATGCCCGGCGCTGCGATCATCACCGGCATATCCTTGCGCACGATCCCGCCGATCGCCATCTCGTTGGTCCTGGCCGTAGCGGCGCGCGCCATGCCGTTGGCGGTCGAAACGTCCACGGTGTAGCTCAGCGTCGCCGGGTTGAAGCCGGCCGCCTGGGCGTCCTCCGCCGTCAGCACCGTGCTGGTCGCGCCGGTGTCGACCACCGTGCGCACCGGCCTGCCGTTGACGAGAATTCGGGCCTCGAAATGGCCATTGTCGGCCTTGTCGAGCGTCACGGTGGCGCGGCCATTGTCCACCCCGAGCGCCAGCGGACTTCCCGGAACAAGGCCGGCCGTGACGCGGCTGGCAACGTCCTGAAGCTCGTAGCGATATTGGTAGCCGGCGATCAGCGCCAGCACTATTGCCGCCCAGACGCCGAAATTGCGCGCCATGTCTCCGAGTGGCCGGCCCGAGCGGACGAGGCTGGCGCCGATCACCGCTACCAGGACACCAACCCAGATCAGCCGGCTGAAATCGTGGTTCTCGATGCCGAAGGTGCGGCCGGCGGAATCGTTCATCATCAGCAGGATCAGCCCGGCGCCGATCACCAGCATGACGATCCAGAACAGGCGGTTCATGGCCAACCCTTTCTCACGGCCAGCCCTTTCTCACAGTATATCGCGCTCGCGCGCCATGCGGGCGCGCCGCGTCTCGCGGCGGGGCCGGCGTTCGACCGTCTCCAGCCGCGCCGGCAATTCGGCCATGACCGCACGCCGGATTACCGGCGTCATCGCGATCCAGCCGGCGATCTCATCGCGCGTGCGGCCGCAGCCGAAACAGAAGCCGGTTTTCATGTCGATCGAGCAGACGAGTATGCAGGGAGACTCGATGGCGGTCATGCTGTTCTCTTGCCTTCACTCCACATGGTGCAACCGCAAAGCCAATGCAAGCCCTTCGCAATGCGCCGCCGATCGGCGCTTTCGCGGCATTGCCGGGCGGTTGTGCCGGGCGGTCAAGGCGGCTATGCCGCTGCCTATTCCTGCAAAGAGACCGCATCCGACATGACCGCAAAGCCTTTCGATGATTTCCGCACTCTGCTGGCCACACTGCCGCCGGCGGACGCAACCGCCGAAACCCGCGTCCGCGCGCTGTTCGCGCGGGCCGACAAGCCGAAAGCCTCGCTGGGCCGGATCGAGGACATCGCGGCCTGGCTCGCCGCCTGGAGCGGGCGCGCGCCGCCGGCCGTCAACCGGCCGCTTGTGGCGATCTTCGCCGGCAATCACGGCGCTGTGAGGCATGGCATCTCGCCGCGGCCGGTTTCGGCGACCGCCAATGCCGTTGAACTCTGCGCTGCCGGAGGTGCGGCGATCAACCAGATCTGCATCGCCAACGATCTCGGCCTGAAGGTCTTCGACCTGGCGCTGGACATTCCGACCGGCGACATCACGGAAGAAGCGGCGCTCGACGAGCGCGGCTGCGCCGCCACGATGGCCTTCGGCATGGAAGCGGTCGCGGGCGGCGCCGACCTTCTTTGCCTGGGCGATCTCGGTGTCGGCAATTCGACCATCGCGGCCGTTCTCAGCGCGGCGCTGTTCGGCGGCAAGGGCGCCGGCTGGGTCGGGCCGGGATC
>NZ_JHQR01000272.1 GCF_014843825.1 Mesorhizobium silamurunense | reverse complement strand
TCAACAAATTAATGGGTCCTGACCCTAGTCGGCGAAATTGGTTTCTTTGCAGGGCTGCCCCGTACGGCCACTGTCCTTGCAGCGCGCGATTCGATCGTCCTTGAAATCTGTCGTAATCATTTCGAGAAGGCGGCCGAGGCTTTGCCGAACCTGAGAGAGGCGGTCACAATATCTCTGGCGCGCCGGTTCGCCACGCAATCTGCGATTTTGTCACGTCTCCAGAAACCTGCCAAGATCCGAACGCTTGCCATCATTGCAGCCGGCGGAAGTCGCATCTCACCGGTTTTCATCGGGCACCTACAGCAAGAGTTCGGCGCGGTCACGCGCGCTCAGTTCGTTTCCCGGCTTGACGTCCACGCGAAGTTCGCAGGTCGTCCGATCGACGACCGGCCGGTCCTTAACTGGTTGAACGAACTGGAGGCGCAAGCTGAATTCGTTGTCTACGTCGCCGATGAAGAACCTAATGAATGGACACGAGTCTGCATTCGCCAGGCCGATACCGTCCTGTTGCTAGCGAACGCGTCCTCCTCGCCTCGCTTGAACACGTCCGAGGAATTGGCGCTATCGGTCCATCCACCATCGACCGGTCGGCTTGTCCTAATTCACGACAATCGCTCGGCTGCGGTCTCCGGCACCTCTGCGTGGCTCGATGAGCGTCCCCATGTCGGCCAGCATCATCATATTGCGCTGGAGGACGGGTCTGATATCCAGCGCCTAGTCCGATTTATTTCCTGCAAGGCACGTGGCTTCGTGGCGGCGGGGGGTGGGTCCCTGGGCAGCGCCCATCTGGGCGTCTACAAGGCCTTCGTCGAGGCGGGCGGGCGCTTCGACTATCTCGGCGGGACGAGTTCCGGAGCGGCGATGATGGCCGGCTTCGCAAGAGGGTTGGACGCGGAGCAGATCGACCGCGGCACGCACAACGTATTTGTCAAGAGTCGGGCGTTTCGGCGCCCCACCTTGCCGCGTTTCGCGCTTCTAGATCACAAAGCCTTCGATCGAGCCCTTCGGGAGGAATACGGCGACGTTCTGATCGAAGATCTTTGGCTTCCGTTCTTTGCTCTTTCGACCAATCTGAGCAGCCGTCAGCCCCATGTCCACCGTCGTGGAAAACTCTGGCAAGCCGTTCGGGCATCCGGCTCGCTCCCGGGTGTCCTGCCGCCGTTCTTTACGGCTGACGGCGATATGTTGGTGGACGGCGCCATCATGAACAATTTGCCGCTGGAACAGATGAGGGAACTCAAGACCGGACCCAATGTCATCGTGAGCTTTGGGTCCAGTGGACTGCAAAAATACCACATCGACTATGACCGCATCCCCGGAAGATCGGAACTGGCGGTCGGACTGCTGAACCCTTTCGGCCGTGCCCGCTTGCCGCAGGTTCCGAGCATGCTTCAGGTTATTGCCGCGAGTATGCTGGCACACGGGCCGCAGGACATTACCGTCGGCGACGAGGATGTCTTGGTCTGTCCGCAGGTTTCGAGCACGATCGGCTTCATGGATTGGAGTCGGCATTCCGACTTGTTTTCGGACGCCTACGACCGCACGGCGCAATGGATCGAGGAACGTCTCCGCCAGAACGACTCAGGACTCCGGGCGGTGCTCGGTAACGCACATACTTAGCGCACCACAGCGCGATACCGGCAGCCCGAACATCAAAAGCGCGGCGATGAGCAAATGCACGGCAAGGGGGGCAGGTTCGTCAGGGTGGAAACCGGAAGTTCGACGCGAACCCAACAGAGAGCTCGCCGGCTGTTCACGGCTGCTCTACGCGCTCAGTCCTCGGACAAGCCGGCCAGAGAACTATCAGAAGCGACGCGGGATCAAGGGACGTGCGACGCCGAGTCAGTGGCGATGAGCGGTTTTAATAGGCGGGAAAATGAACCGCCAGAGAAAAGGTTCAACGCGAACATTGACGGCGTCAGCGAACCAGCGCTACGCGCAAGCAGAATTGCCGAAGAGATCGTCGCGGCCGCTTGAAGCCGGTCGCGGCTAACGAGTCCGGCCGGGTCAGTCTGAGACAATTTCGTATTGAAGAAGCTGGGCGTCGCCGAGGGTCGACCTCAGTCCAGGCGAGATGACGCCGGAGCCGAAGAGGAGAATATCCTCGCGCCGTACGAATACTTCATGGCCGGGTCCCATCGACACAAATGTGCCCGACGAGCTTCGCTCGATAAGCCGGGCCTTGCCATTCGAAATGGTGAAGGTCGCGTGGTGCCTTGAGACCCAGGGCCGCTCGACGACAATATTACATTCCGGAGATCGGCCGATCGTCACGAATTCGTTGTTTCGACAGGATTGCACCTGATCTCCATAGCGAATGACCAGATTGATCTGCGGCGGCGGGGCGGAGCGCCTTTCGATAATGGTGCCTCGGCTGGGGATCTGCGTACCGAGCGCCCCATCCTCGCTCCACAGGGTATAGACATCGAAGAGTTCTTGCTTCCCTTTCAAGGCCATTTTGTCGAGGAGCCGTAATGTCTTGCGGCTTCTCGCGGAAAGGGCTTCGAAGAAGCTCTGGCTGATCAGCACCTCCCCGGGGTTCGCCGTGGTGGACAACCTTGCGGTGACATTGACAACGTCGCCGAAGACCGCGCTCCGCGCGCGAATGACCGCCCCGAAATGCAATCCGATCCGGGCGCGCAACGGCCCTTTCGTCAGTTGGCTGCTGATTTGGGAGACGGCCCTCAGCGCGCCCTCCGGCCTCTCGAACAGGCTGAGCACGTCATCGCCCTTCGAGTAAATGAAATCACCGCCGTGCCGGGCGACAATCTCGCGCATCGCGTCGAGGCAATCCGAGACCTGTTGCAGAGCGGCATCGTCGCCGATGCGCTCATAGAGGGGCGTGCTGCCCACGACATCAGCTAAGAGGACTGCGGCTAGAAGTCTTTCCTGATCCATTGATCTCGTTCCCGCCCCGAGAACGCAGCATATATAACACACCAAAGTTGCCTTTGATTTATCTACTTGCGCGCCTGGGGGGCCGGGGCGGTGCTTCGGCGTGATCGTCTTGGACGGACAGGCGTCTGCCTTCACTCATCCCGCCAAATCACGCGCTTTTCCCATCGGATCTGCACTAGGCGCCGGAAGCGGATCGTGTTGGCCTGCTCGCCGGCCGGATGGAATAGCTGCGCGCTCATCCACTCCCGACTTTTGCATTGCTGGCAACGGACCTTATCCCGCACGTCGTCGATCGTGACGTTGCCGATCACCTCCCGCAACTCGAGCGGCTTGTAGTAGCGCGTGACGTTGCAGCGCGCGCAGCGGATGCCCGCCACCTGCCCGGGGTCATGGGCATGCGTCAGGGTCCAGGCGCTGGCTTTAGCCCGGTGGCGGGGCAGCCACAGGATGGACATTTCAGCCCACATGGAAAATGATCATGTTGCCATGCACAACACTGCAGTGCTCTGATCTCGACGAGAAGCCTGAGCGTAGAAGCGGATCAACCGACCTCCGGGTCCAGCGAGCGAGGACGCAAATGGACGCCCCAGAGAATGGGCAATTGCATCGCGACGCGGGCGGGCGACCCCGTCGATCGGCCGGCTGGCTTGCCCGCGCCGCCGTGTTGGCGGCATTCCTGCTCGGCATGGCTTTCAGCAGCACTGCGTTTGCGCAGGACCAGCAGCTACCCGTGGTGACGGCGGCCAAGCCGGTGGTCCGTGAAATCGTCGAAGACGACGAGTTCGTCGGGCGCTTCGAAGCCGTCGACCAGGTCGCCATCCGTTCGCGCGTCAGCGGCTATCTGGACAAGGTCAGCTTCCAGGACGGCGCACTGGTCAACAAGGGCGACCTGCTCTTCACCATCGACCAGCGTCCGTACCAGGCGGCTTATGATGCCGCCAAATCGCAAGTGGACGTCGCCAAGAGTCTGCTCGAGTTCTCCAAGATGCAGCTGGATCGCGCCGACGAACTCGCCAAGACCGGCAATATCTCAACCGCGACGGTCGACGACCGCCGGCGGGAATACCTTTCGGCGCAGGCGCAGATGCAGGGCGCGACGGCTGCGCTGACGACGGCCAGCCTGAACATGGAATTCACCGAGATCAAGGCGCCCTTGTCCGGCCGCATCGACCGCCGGCTGGTGTCGGTCGGCAACCTCGTGCAGCCGGATTCCACCTTGCTGACGACCATCGTTACGCGCGATCCGATCGACTTCTATTTCGACGTCGATGAGCGCCTGTATTTCAGCTACGCCCGGGACGCGAAGGAGCGTGGCGGCAGCATGCAGGAAGGCGCCGGCGGGCTCGAGGTGGTGGTTCGCGTCGCCGACCGCGCGGAGGCGGTATTCAAAGGCAAGCTCGATTTTGCCGAGAACCGGATCGACAACGCGACCGGCACCATGCGGGTGCGTGCAAGGTTTCCCAACGCCGACGGCATTCTCCAGCCAGGCATGTTCGGGCGCATCAACGTGCCGGGGTCGCTGCCGCATAGCGGCGTGCTGGTGCCCGACGAGGCGATCGGCGCCGATCAGGATCGCCGCATCGTGTTCCTGGTGGATCAGGCCGGGATGGTGTCGGCGAAGCCCGTGCGCACCGGCCCGCATCTCGACGGCTACCGGGTGATCCGCGAGGGCCTGACCGGCGACGAGACGATCATCGTCAACGGGCTGATGCACGCCAGGCCCGGCACCAAGGTGAAGGTCGAGATGGTGACGTTGCCGCCCAAGGCCGAGACCGCCGAGTTGCAGCAATGAGGTTCGCACATTTCTTCGTCGACCGTCCGATCTTCGCATCGGTCGTTTCGATCGTCCTGCTGATCCTCGGCGGGATTGCTTATACCCAGCTGCCGGTCGCGCAATATCCCGAGATCGCGCCGCCGACCATTGTCGTTCGCGCGCAGTATCCGGGCGCCGACGCCGAGACGGTCGCAGCGACGGTGGCAACGCCGATCGAGCAAGAGATCAACGGCGTAGAGGGCATGCTCTACATGTCGTCCTATTCGTCTGGCGACGGGGCGATGGCGCTGACCATCACCTTCAAGCTGGGCACCGATCTCGACCGGGCGCAGGTGCTGGTGCAGAACCGCGTGTCGGTCGCCGAGCCGCGCCTGCCCGAAGAAGTCCGCCGCCTCGGCATCACCACCACCAAGAGCTCGCCCGACCTGATGATGGTCGTGCACATGCTGTCGCCCGACAATACCTACGACCAGCTCTACGTCTCGAACTACGCCCGCTCGCGGGTGCGCGACATACTGCTCAGACTCGACGGCATCGGCGACCTTATCATCTTCGGCGAACGCGAATATTCGCTGCGCATCTGGCTCGATCCGGAAAAACTGTCCGCCCTGGGGATGACCTCGGGCGATGTGGTGCAGGCGCTGCGCGACCAGAACGTCCAGGTGTCGGGCGGCTCGATCGGCGCGCCGCCGACCAGCACCGGCACGGCGTTCCAGTACACGGTCACCACGCAAGGCCGCTTCAACGACGCACGCGACTTCCGATACGTGATCGTCAAATCGACCGACGACGGCCGCCTGATCTCGCTGCAGGACGTGGCGCGCATCGAGCTCGGCGCCAAGGATTACGTCACCAACTCCTATCTCAACGGCAAACCGGCGGTGGCGCTCGCCATCTTCCAGCGGCCGGGCACCAATGCGCTCGCCGCAGCCGCGGAGATCCAGGACAAGATGAAGGAGCTTTCCCGCGACTTCCCGAAGGGGTTGAGCTACGACATCGTCTACAATCCGACCGAGTTCGTCGCCGAGTCGATCCAGGAGGTCTACAAGACGATCCTCGAGGCGATGCTGCTGGTCATCATCGTCATCATCGTCTTCCTGCAATCGTGGCGCATGGCGATCGTGCCGATCGTGGCGATCCCCGTGTCGCTAATCGGCACGCTGGCGGTGCTTTACGCCGCCGGCTTCTCGCTCAACATGCTGACGCTGTTCGGCCTCGTTCTGGCAATCGGCATCGTCGTCGACGATGCGATCGTCGTGGTCGAGAACGTCGAGGGCAATATCGCCAGAGGGCTGGCGCCCAACCCGGCGTCGCACCTGACCATGGACGAAGTCGGAACGGCGGTCATCGCGATCTCGCTGGTGCTGATAGCCGTGTTCGTACCGACAGCCTTCATCCCCGGCATTTCTGGGCAGTTCTACCTGCAATTTGCGATCACCATCGCGGTGTCGACGGCGATCTCGGCATTCAATTCGCTGACGCTTTCGCCGGCGCTGGCCGCACTGCTGTTCAAGCCGCACCACGCCGCGGCGGCGCCGCCGCGCTTTTTCCTGGCGCGGTTCGGACGGGCGCTCGCTGACGGCTTCAATCGCGGCTTCGACAGGGTCGCCCATTGGTATTCGAGCATCATCCGCGTGCTGGTCGGCTCGTGGACAACGATCGCCGCCATGCTGGGCGTTTTCGCGGCCCTCATCTACGCCACGGTCTACATGGTGCAGGCGGTGCCGCGCGGTTTCATTCCGTCGCTCGACCAGGGCTATGCGATCGTCGTCGTCCAGTTGCCGGACGGCGCCTCGCTGTCGAGGACCGATGCGGTCATCCAGCAGGCGTCGCAGATCATCCAGAAAACGCCAGGCGTCGACTACGCAGTCGCCTTCGCCGGCTTCTCCGGCGCGACCTTCACCAACGCCAGCAACGCGGGCGTGATCTTCGCCAGGTTCAAGCCGTTTGACGAGCGACTGAAAGCCGGCCAGTCGGCGACCCAGGTCATCGGCAATCTGTTCGGCAGCCTACAAAGCATCAAGGAAGCTTTCATTATCGCATTGCCGCCGCCGCCGATCCGCGGCGTCGGCAATGCCGGCGGCTTCAAGCTGCAGATCCAGGAGCGCAACAGCGCCGACATGCGGCAGATCCTGGCGCTTGCCTACGAAATCGCCGGCAAGGCCAACAAGACGCCGGGGCTGACGGGCGTGTTCACCACGTTCTCAGCGTCGAGCCCGCAATTCTTCCTGGCGATCGATCGCGACAAGGCGCGCATCCTGAACGTGCCGATCCCCAACATCTTCGAGACGCTGTCGATCAATTTGGGCACCGCCTACGTCAACGACTTCAACGCTTTCGGGCGCGTCTACCAGGTGCGGGCGCAGGCCGACCAGGCGTTCCGCCTCGATCGCGCCGACATCTTGAAACTGAAGGTGCGCTCGGCGACCGGCGCGCTGGTTCCGCTCGGCACGTTGATCGAGATCCGCGACGTCACCGGACCGGCGCTGGTCCAGCGCTACAACATGTACGTCTCGGTGCCGCTGCAGGGCAACGCCGCGCCCGGCGTTTCCACGGGCGACGCGCTGGCATTGATGGAAGGGATCACGGCAAAGACGCTGCCGGCCGGTACCTCCTATGAATGGACCGAGCTCGCCTATCAGGAGCGCAACACCGGCAATGCCGCTGTCTATATCTTCGGACTGTCGGTGCTGTTCGTGTTCCTGGCGCTGGCGGCGCAATATGAAAGCTGGGTGCTGCCGTTCGCCATTGTGCTGGTGGTGCCGCTCGGCGTGCTCGCGGCGTTGCTCGGCGTGTCTTTCCGAGGGCTGGACAACAACATCCTCGTGCAGATCGGCCTCATCGTGCTGATCGGGCTTGCCGCCAAGAACGCGATCCTGATCGTCGAATTCGCGCGACAGGCGCAGGAACGCGGCCTGTCGGCCGCCGAGGCTGCCGTCGAAGCCTGCCGGCTCAGGCTGCGGCCGATCCTGATGACCGCCTTCTCGTTCATCCTCGGCGTCGTCCCGCTGATGATCGCAACGGGCCCGGGCGCAGAAATGCGTCAGTCGCTCGGCACCGCGGTGTTCTCCGGCATGCTCGGCGTCACCTTCGTCGGCCTGTTCCTGACGCCGGTGTTCTACGTCACGCTCAGGTCGCTGTTTTCACGGCGCAAGCCCCGTGCCGAGGCCGAGCCTTCGGGGCCGGCAGAGGCGCCATCGGAGACGGCCGCCGAGTAGGTTTACGAATTCGCCGCGTCGGGCGCGGCTTATCACTCCAGAAAATCGGCGCGACGCGCTGCACTCGACCCCAACAAACGATCAGATTGGGGTCAGTTGTCTGCGTCAACATCTTCGTTACTGGCGGACGTGAGACCAATAAGTGATTGGTCAGAAATAAGGGGTTCGAGTCCACGTCCCCTTCAGAAAATGGTATAAAAATCAGCCACTTACGCGGTCGTTTTGGTAGGCCCGGAGGACATATTAAGATCATTGATTTTATTGGCTTTTTCGTGGGCCAAAATCAGAAATCTTCCCGTATCGTTCCGTATGGTTCCGCTATCGACCTCGTCCAGTCCAATTTCACTGGCCTATACGCGCCCTAGAGAAGTCCTGAACTGAAAGTCAGGGACTGCGCCCAGAAACGGACAGCTTTTGATCAGCCCCGGCCAGTTGCGAAAAATCGGATCTGGCCAGCACCCCAGCTATCCTGGCAAAGCTGACAAATGCCTGTCGCGCCTGTTCGGTTGTCATTTGCCCGGCGATTGCGGCGTTGCAGCTCCTCACCGCGCAGCTGTATACCGGTCCCCGACGGGCCTTCGGCCATTGATTCAAGAATATGAGCGCCTCCCGCACCGAGTTGATGTCGTGTCTCACGTCATTGGTCTTAACCTGCACGGGGGCAAGGAAAGCCAGACTGGTCATTGGTTACCTCCCTGCGGTTGCATGGTTGATTCAGCATCCCATGACGGCTCTTTCGTTTGAGGCTGTTGGACGTCATTTGACCATCCTCGCTATCTGCGAGGGCCGGGGCTCGACGAGCCCCGGCCTTCCTTCGCGACCGTCATTTGTTGCCGTTGATTGCAATGCGCTTGGCGTTTGCCTGCGCCTTTTTGGTCTTCGGCAGTGTCACGGTGAGCACACCGTTCTTGAACGTGGCCGCGACCCTGTCGTCTTCAACCTCACGTCCGAGACTGAAGCGCCGCTCAAAACGCCCATAATAGCGTTCGCTGAACTGGCGATCTTTGTCCTCGGTCTCTGCCTTCTTCTCGCCGCGAAGCGTCAGAACACCATCATCCAGCATGACCTCGATGTCGTTCTCCTCAAGGCCTGGGATTTCAGCCGTCACCCGGATTTCCTTATCGGTTTCCGAGAACTCCACGCTTGGCCAAGTGCCGTTGAGAGGGGCCATGCGGCCCAGTACCGAAGGCGTTTCAAAACCGCGAAACACGTCATCGAATAGACGGTTGACATTGCCGTGCAAAGACAGGAACGGATCCATGTCGTCACTGCGATAAATGCTCGGTGCCCGGCTGCCGCCACGGCTCCAGGGAATCAAGTCACGTACGCTCATTTGTCCTACTCCTTTCCGTGTTTTTGGGTCCCGGAACCCACCCACGACAGGACTGGGTCTGCTGCAGGCCGACCGCCAAAGATCAGGCCGCCGCGCTTTCAATGCGCTTGGCCGCCGCCTTCTTGTCGGTCTCGACATTGATCGCGATGCGGCGCGGCTTCATCTCCTCGGGAATTTCTTTCTTGAGGTCGATGATCAGCAGACCGTTTTCGAGCTTTGCCCCGACAATGGTCACATGATCGGCTAGTTCGAAGCGGCGCGCGAACGATCTCAAAGCCAGGCCATGATGGAGGTACTGAACCTCGTCGTTCTCTGTCTTGGCGCCCTCGATCACGAGCATATTTGGCTCATGCGTGATCGTAAGCTCGTCTTCACCGAAACCGGAGACCGCAAAGACAATGCGGTAGGTGTCTTCGCCGAGCTTGGCTATGTCGTAGGGCGGCCAGTTGTCCGCGTTCCGTGGTGGACTGGCGTTTTCGAGCAGGTTGAAAATGCGGTCAAAGCCGATGCTCGACCGGTAGAAGGGGGAAAAGTCCAGGTTCGTTCTCATAACTACATCCTCCTTGGAGCAACATAGATACGAGGGAACGCCAAGAAGCCTGACGCTCCCTGACACATCGGCCCCTTACGTGGCGACCGACAAAGATGAGTTGGGAATCGATTTCCGCGGCGTCAAGAGGGACCGCTAAAGCAGTTTCGCGACCGCCTTCGAATGGCTGTGGCAAGCGCTCCATCGAATCTGCTTCGCCGGTATTTCGAACGGAGGAAAAGGATGACTATGACACGTCAAGACGTTGTTTCGTTCTCGGACGCGTTGACGAGGTGGCGATCGCGCAGATCGCGTCCGGTGCCTCGCTCGAGGAGATAAGAGGCATGGGCGAGCCATGTACGACCGCTGCCGGGAACACGGGTGGCAGCGCTAATCGACCTGATCGAGCCCGACGACGAAGGCGACCTGGCAGATCCGGTCCAAGGGGACCCGGACGAAGCGTGAAGAGGCTGGCAGGTCCTGCCATTCAGGCAGACGCGCTTAATCGTGCGATCCGCTTGGTAAGTTGTCTGTGCTGAAGGCATCTATATGAACAGACAACGACAAGAGGCTCGGCTTTCCCCTCCCCTTGCCCCGGTGGCGCATCGCTTTGATGCTGCGGCGGTGGATTGCCGCAGCAGTGATTCTAGCCCTGACTATCTAAAAGATGGTCTATTTTGCTGATCTTCGGCCCTGTCATCCACCGTGGCGCTGCGGGCAGGTCCTCGATGACGGCGACCCTGCGTGCCCAAGTCGTAAAGGCCTTGTTCGCCGCCTCGACAGACTTCCGGCCATCGTACGCGGAGTAGCATGCATCCGACGCCGCAGCGTGGAGGAGGCCGCGCCTTTCAACCGGCCATTCTTCCAGAAACTCTATCGCATCCATGACACAGCCGATCTTTTGGACAACATGGCCCTCGTCTCTTACGAAAACCGGTTGTTTGAACGTCGCGCTTTCCATAGTGACCTCCCTTCAAACCATGGGGCAACTGAATCCTGCCTCACCGTGCGGGGCTCCCTGCAAACGATGCCGGCGAGCTTGGTGAACGCCATGGCAAACCACGGCGGAAACGGAATTTTCAAAGAACATCGTTTCCATGCGATCCTTCCGCTGTTCAACTCGACATCCGGCAAGCCGCGCTGGAGGCATAAAAAGAGATTGGAAACGCCTCTTTTCAGTTCAAGGGAAGCGGACCCGGCGCCGGCTATTGAATGGTGAAAATGCCGTCCAGGGCATGCCATTCGGAAGGCCGGATCAGGCGGTGATGGGCGACGCGCACGGAATGGAGCGCGCCTTCGAGTTCGCGCTCCCAGTAATTCGGAAACCCTTTGAGAGTCGGGAATTCCGGTGCGAGATCGTATTCCTGCCAAACGTAGAGCTGCAACAGGCTTGGATGGTCGGGGAGATGGTAGTGGATCTCCGCGGTTGTGAGACCGTAGCTCTCCATTTGCAGCCGGAATTCCGTGCTGACCATGCTTCTCTCCTTCCTAGCTGCGTTCAGGCATCAAGGCAATGCAGGCGTTCTCGGGCCCGCCGTTCCTTGAAGTCACAGCCTACCTCGGACCGACTATCGTCCAGTCGGCGAAGTGCATCCATGACGGCGTCAAACGTCACCGGGCTCGCAGCACCCGGTGGCTTTCGCAGCGCAGGCATGGATTCGACGGCGCAAGCATCCGACGCCCATGAGGCAAGAATGGCGCGCTTTTCCTGAGTGTCGAGCGTACGGTCGCCCACCACTTCATCGGGGTGATTAAAGTGCCGCGCCGGAAACAGCAGGCGGTCAAGCGAAGGATCAGAGGCTTCAGGGGCGATCGAGGGGATGTTTTTCGACAAGGTTCGTTCCATCGACAGTCTCCGTTTCCTAACAATCTCCTTGGCATCGTTGGTGTTGCAGTGACCCTTTCGGGACTCCAACCGCAAAAAATTTCGATGAGTTCGGGTCGAATTTCAAGACCTGAAATCGCGCGCCCCAGCGAAAATAGCTTCATGAATTCATGTCCCTAGCACTCTTGAATGCAGAGTGCCAAAATTTTTCCAGCGACACCTTGAAACTCGAAAATTCCAAAACTAGCTCGATATGCGCGCGATGCCTGAAAAAGGGGTCGCGGCGCCCCGCACCGGCCCGATATTCCCGGTCCGGTGTGGAGGAACCTCAAAAATCTGTCTGCCCTGAAGGAGAACGATATGACGTTCCGTCCATTGCATGACCGTATCCTGGTCCGCCGCATCGAAGCCGAGGAGAAGACGGCCGGCGGCATCATCATCCCCGACACCGCCAAGGAGAAGCCGCAGGAGGGCGAGGTGATTGCCGTCGGCCCAGGCGCTCGCGACGAGAGCGGCAAGCTCACGCCTCTCGACGTCAAGATCGGCGATCGCATCCTGTTCGGCAAGTGGTCCGGCACTGAGATCAAGCTCAACGGCGAGGACCTGCTGATCATGAAGGAAAGCGACGTGATGGGCGTGATCGAGCAGACCGCGGCGGTCAAGAAGGCCGCCTGACCGAGGCTCTGGTCCAACCGCAATCCAGGCAATGAGACTGCCTATTGAAGGAGTGATCCGATGGCTGCCAAGGAAGTGAAATTCCATTCCGACGCCCGCGAGCGCATGTTGCGCGGCGTCAACATCCTCGCCGACGCGGTGCGGTGAAGGTGACGCTCGGCCCCAAGGGCCGCAACGTCGTCATCGACAAGTCGTTCGGCGCCCCGCGCATCACCAAGGACGGCGTCACCGTCGCCAAGGAGATCGAGCTTGAGGACAAGTTCGAGAACATGGGCGCGCAGATGGTGCGCGAGGTCGCCTCGAAGACCAGCGATATCGCCGGCGACGGCACCACGACCGCAACCGTTCTTGCGCAGGCGATCGTTCGCGAAGGCGCCAAGGCGGTCGCGTCGGGGATGAACCCGATGGACCTGAAGCGCGGCATCGACAGGGCCGTAGAAGCCGTCGTGGCTGAGCTGAAGACCAATGCCCGCAAGGTGACCAGAAATGACGAGATTGCCCAGGTCGGCACCATCTCGGCCAATGGCGACGCCGAGATCGGCCGGTTCCTGGCCGAGGCGATGCAGAAGGTCGGCAACGAAGGCGTCATCACGGTCGAGGAAGCCAAGACCGCCGAGACCGAGTTGGAAGTCGTCGAAGGCATGCAGTTCGACCGCGGCTATCTCAGCCCGTATTTCATCACCAACCAGGACAAGATGCGCGTCGAGTTGGAAGAGCCCTATGTGCTGATCCACGAGAAGAAACTGTCCAACCTGCAGGCACTGCTTCCGGTGCTGGAGGCCGTGGTGCAGTCGTCCAAACCGCTGCTGATCATCGCCGAGGATGTCGAGGGCGAGGCGTTGGCGACGCTGGTCGTCAACAAGCTGCGCGGTGGCCTTAAAGTCGCCGCCGTCAAGGCGCCCGGCTTCGGCGACCGCCGCAAGGCGATGCTGGAGGATATTGCCATCCTCACCGGCGGCACCGCCATCAGCGAGGATCTCGGGATCAAGCTGGAGAACGTCACGCTGGAAATGCTGGGCCGCGCCAAAAAGGTGGTGGTCGAGAAGGAGAACACCACGATCGTCGACGGCGCCGGCAAGAAGGAGGAGATCCAGGGTCGCGTCACGCAGATCAAGGCGCAGATCGAGGAGACCACCTCCGACTACGACAAGGAAAAGCTGCAGGAGCGTCTGGCCAAGCTCGCCGGCGGCGTCGCGGTGATCCGCGTAGGCGGCTCGACCGAGGTCGAGGTCAAGGAGCGCAAGGACCGCGTCGACGATGCCATGCATGCGACGCGCGCTGCGGTGGAGGAAGGCGTATTGCCAGGTGGCGGCGTGGCGCTTCTGCGTGCGGCCAAGGCACTGGACAACGTGCAGGCCGAGAATGAGGACCAGAAGCACGGTATCGAGATCGTGCGCCGCGCGATCGAAGCGCCGGTGCGGCAGATCGCCGAGAACGCCGGTGCAGAAGGCTCGATCATCGTCGGCAAGCTACGCGAGAAGCCGGAGTTCGGCTGGGGCTGGAACGCACAGACCAACGCGTTTGGCGACCTCTACAACGAGGGCGTCATCGATCCGGTGAAGGTGGTGCGGACCGCGCTCCAGGATGCGGCATCGGTTGCCGGCCTTCTGGTGACTACCGAGGCGATGGTTGCCGAGAAGCCGAAGAAGGAACCCGCGGTTCCGGCAATGCCCGGCGGCATGGACTTCTGACGAGAAACGGCGGTGTCCGCGCCCATGAGGCGCGGGCACCTGACAAATGGATAGAGCCATGAACGTGATGAACTTAACCGTGATCACGCCGCCATCACGCGCGGCCACCGATCTGAACTACGAAGCGGATTTGAAGGTTGCGCTCGACCCGGTGCTGGAAGATTTGCTCGACAGAACCGAGGCTGCGGGTTGGGACCGGCGAAAAGCAGCGTATACGATTATGTTTCTGGCCGCTCGCAAACTCACGGACACCAGACCGAGCCCAGAAATCGCACCTTCAGTGAGTTGATGCCCGCCGCGCCCGGAAGGGCCCGGCGTTCTGACAATCGAACTGGTGCACGCCGGCACGAATTCACGGATCGGACGATGGGGTCCGGTCCACAAGGCAGACCCGATAGCCAGCTGGCCGCGCCGAGAGGAGCAATCTACGTTTCGGGGCCGAAAAAATGACTGTGCGATCGTCAAGTTACATCGGCGTGTTCGCCGCATTCTATCTCGCGCTTACTCCAATGCCGGCTTACCCGGCCGCAGCCGAGCCCGTCGTCAGCACCACCACCCAGCGATCGCTGCCGGACGTCCTTGAACAGGTGACGCCTGCGGTGGTCAACATTGCCGTCACCTCGAATTCGCCTGGGCAAAGCAATCCGCTTTACAACGATCCCTTCTTCCGTCGCTACTTCGATACCCCTGAGGCACAGCCCAGGCTGAGCGCCGGCTCCGGCGTCATTGTGGATGCCGAAAAGGGTCTTATCCTGACCAATCATCACGTCGTCGCCGATGCCGGTGAGATCTCGGTGAGGCTCAAGGATCGCCGCCGTTTCAAAGCAGAACTTGTCGGCAGCGATCAGGCGACCGACATCGCCGTGCTCAGGATCAAGGCAAGCAAGCTCACGGCGCTTCCTTTCGGTGACTCCGATACACTTCGCGTGGGCGACACCGTTGTGGCGATCGGCAATCCATTCGGCCTTGGCCAGACAGTGACGTCAGGGATCGTCAGCGCGCTCGGCCGCAGCGGCATCAACATCGAAGGCTATGAGGATTTTATCCAGACCGATGCCTCGATCAACCCCGGCAATTCCGGCGGGGCGCTTGTAACTGCCGATGGAAAGCTGGTCGGCATAAACACTGCGATCATAGCGCCGGCCGGCGGCAATGTTGGCATTGGCTTTGCCGTTCCGATCGCGATGGTGTCATCGGTGATGAGGCAACTGATCGACCATGGCGAAGTGCGCCGCGGCCGCATCGGCGTTGCTGTACAGGACCTCACGCCAGACCTTGCGGATGCCCTCAAACTTACCGACAATTCGGGCGCCGTCGTCGGCAGCGTCGAAGACGGTTCTCCGGCCGCCAGCGCTGGCCTCCAAGCCGGCGATGTGATTGTCAGCGTCGATAACCACCCGATCTCCGGCTCGGCTGATCTGAGAAACCGCATCGGTCTGACACCGGTCGGATCGGATGTGGCCGTCGAATATCTGCGCGATGGCGCCCGCAAGAGCGTGACCATTCGTATCGCGCCGGAGAACGCGGCGGCCTCCGCGCCCGCGCTAGCGGATCGTCTGCAAGGCGCGCAGTTCCAGGATGCGGCCGGCAATGTGGTTGTCTCGCGCGTCGAGGAGGACAGCGCCGCCGCCCGGGCGGGCTTGCGCGCCGGCGACGTCATCGTTGCGATCAACCGCAAGTCAGTGTCCACAGTGGCCGAACTGAAAGCTGCGTTGCGCGAGACAAGCGGGACGATCGCCCTGGATCTGTTTCGCGGTGGGGTAAAGTTGTTCCTAGTGGTTCGCTAGCAGCGCCAGAGCACTTAAAACCGTTCATCGACTGGGAGAAGGAGATGAGGAATTCTGTTCGATGGATCCTTGCCGCGGGAGCGGCCATAGCTGCGGCATTTGCGCCGGTTCCGGCATTCACGCAGGCACAACCGGCAACGGCGCCAAGTCATGAATTGACGGGTTTCTGGCTGACGACGCCCCATCCGGAACTGGCGATCCCACCGGGCAAAACCGAAACAATTCCGCTTACCTTGCGCAACGCGAACCTGCCACCGCAACGCGCTGAACTGGACGTTTCGGGCGTTCAGTTCGCTGGCTCACTGCGAGCGCCGCAAGCCCGGCCACTCTACTTGAAACCGAGTCTGGCTCCTCCACTTTTAGAGCGTGCCAATTTCGCGAACGTGGAAGCGCCAGGGCATGAGCCTGCTGACCACAGACAATTCAACAGCGCAAATCGCCCTGCTGGAGCCGAGCGTCTTCCTCTTCGTTTTCAGATGAAGGGAGATGGAAATGGCAAAGGTTGTTTGTGTCCTCTATGACGATCCGGTCGACGGATATCCGACCACCTATGCGCGGGGCGGCCTCCCGAAGCTCAAGCGCTATCCGGGCGGCCAGACGCTTCCCGCGCCGAAGGCGATCGATTTCCAGCCGGGCGCCCTACTCGGCAGCGTGTCCGGCGAACTGGGCCTACGGAAATTCCTCGAAAGCAACGGCCACAGCTTGGTGGTGACCTCGGACAAGGATGGTCCCGACAGCGTGTTCGAACGTGAGCTCTTGGATGCCGAGATCGTCATTTCGCAGCCTTTCTGGCCTGCCTATTTGACCGCGGAACGCATCGCCAAGGCAAACAGGCTGAAGCTCGCAATCACGGCCGGCATCGGGTCCGACCACGTTGACCTACAGGCCGCGATGGACCGCAACGTCACGGTTGCGGAGGTAACCTATTGCAACTCGATCAGCGTGTCCGAACATGTGGTCATGATGATCCTCAGCCTCGTGCGGAACTACATCCCTTCCTACCAGTGGGTCGTGAAAGGCGGCTGGAACATCGCCGACTGCGTCGCACGTTCCTATGATGTCGAGGGGATGGAGATCGGTACAGTCGGTGCCGGGCGGATCGGCAGCGCGGTGCTGCGCCGCTTGAAGCCATTCGACGTCAAGCTGCACTATACCGATCGCCACCGGCTTCCCGAGGCGGTCGAAAAGGAACTCGGTGTCACATTCCACAAGACGGCGGCGGAAATGGTGCCTATCTGCGATGTCGTTACCATCAACGCGCCGCTGCATCCGGAGACGGAAAACCTCTTCGACGACAAGATGATCGCCAGGATGAAGCTCGGCGCTTATCTGGTGAACACCGCACGCGGCAAGATCTGCAATCGGGACGCGGTTGCCCGCGCTCTCGAGACCGGGCAGCTTGCAGGCTATGCCGGCGACGTCTGGTTCCCGCAGCCTCCGCCTAAAGACCATCCCTGGCGGTCGATGCCGCATCACGGCATGACGCCGCACATCTCTGGATCATCGCTGTCCGCCCAGGCGCGTTATGCCGCCGGCACTCGCGAGATTTTGGAATGCTGGTTCGAAGGCAAGCCAATCCGCGAGGAATATCTGATCGTCGCCGGCGGCAAGCTCGCCGGCGCCGGCGCGCACGCCTACACCGCAGGAGATGCGACGCGCGGGTCTGAAGAGGCCGCAAGTTTCAAGACCTGAACGCGGCCGGCGATTCCGGACGCCCTCCGGACGGCCGCACAGCTGCGGGGTGCGTGGTTGGTGTCTCTCGGACTTCGGTGGTGCATTCGCCCGATGGCCTGCATCGCCGCAACGCCCGAATGGTGTCCGGGCGGGCCGCGTGAAATCATTAGGAGCAGAAACTGGCGGTGGAGCCTGAACGAAGATCACCGACACCGTTGCGGTGTTCAAAGGGCTTGGCCAGGCTAGTGGCGAAAATCCGACGCTTTGGTACCCGAAATCGTCACAGCACATGGCGCAGGCGCCGACCTTTAGCATTAGGGCCCACTCTGATGCTCCGGCACACGTGACGGCGGATGCCATCGACCAATTGCAGGTACTGGCGTAAGCATGCCGTGGCGACGGATTCTGTCTCGTGCGCTAACCTTGATTTGCGGACTGGATGCAGCCCAGAGCGTCAAGCCGAGAGCTTGATGCTCCAGTTCTCAGTTTCATCCTCTTTGGTGAGCCACCACATCGAAAATCACCGATTCCTAAGGCTGTCCCGGAAACATGGCCGGGACAAAAAGAGAGAACTGCTCGCGCCAGCCTGCTGGTAGCAAACTAATTCGCCCGTGAACACGCAGTTTTGGCACGAAGCGGAGGACTGGGTCGGGTTGGAAAGTGGAGGCTCGGGGAAGCACTCCGGCGGTGGCTGTGCCGTTTCTTTCTGGTGGCGTGCGCTGGCCTGGCGATACAGGAACATCGGATCTCGGCCCATTCTGATCGATGCCTGTGCCGGAGGAGCCCTGATCGGCACGCGATCTGAAATCTGTCCTGCGAGTTTTGACCAGGCGACGTGATCCGGAACGACGTCGACCGCTGCGCGCACCGTCAGCCGAAGCACCGGGCGAAGCGACCTCGGCACCAGCGGAGGCTTGTTCATTATGTCAAGGAACTGGAATACGGTCAGCGACCGCTCGAGTGTCGGTCTGGTCTTGGTGCAGGACGTTCCACTCGACATTTGGGACGTAGGGTGCGCCGACTGCTGCAACGAGCGCCCGGGTCCCAACCGCCTGTCGAGGGCAACCGATTCGTCGGAGCGACGATATCTCGGCACAGCGCCCTGTGCTAGACTCTGAGGCGGGAGAAACGGCGGGTCGCGCCGAGCAGCCCGCACGCCTTCCTTTCAAGGGAGGATGAAATGGCCCACTATGTGCTGCTTGCCGACTTCACGGATCAGGGTGCCAAGGCAGCCAAGGACACCGTGAAGCGGTCTGAGGCATTTCGGCAAATGGCGGAGAAGAGCGGAGTGAAGGTGCAGGCGCTCTTCTGGACGCTTGGCCAGTACGACGTGGTCGCGGTCGCCGAGGCGCCTGATGATAACACTGCCACGGCGCTGAGCCTTTCACTCGCGTCGCTCGGCAATGTCCGCACTCAGACATTGAGAGCGTTCGATGCCGAGGAAATGAAGAAGATCATTGCAAAGATGGTCTGAACCATCGTCATCGGATCGCGCCGGTCCGCGCAAGCGGGGCATGACGGGCCGGCGCGGCCCCTCCGCTGTGCCTAGAGCACGAAGAACCCAATCGTTGCCAGTGCCATGGCTGCCACCGTCAGCCCTCCGCCCAGCACCATCCACCAGGGCGCTGTCAGCCGACCCATGATGCGCGGGCTCCTGACCATCATCACCATCATTGCCGTCAGTGGCGTGGCGAGGATGCCGTTGATGACAGCGCTCCAGTGGAGGGCGCGGATCGGATCGAGCGCGGTGAAGCTGAGAGCGATGCTGCCGAGGGTCGCTGCGGCAATCGTAGCATAGAAAGCCTTGGCCTCGCGCGGGCGCCGATCGAGGCCCTCCGGCCAGCGGAACATCTCCGCCACGGCATAGGCGGCCGAGCCCGCGATCTGCGGACTTCGCGCCTTCGGCACGCCGACGAAAGCTCTCTGTGGCCTGAAATGTCCGATCTCGCTTGACCCGTGGGCTCCTACCGCCCTAGCGGTTGTAGACGACATACGCCAACGAAAGATGAGGCCCAGATGAGAGCCCTGCGCGTTCTTTCAGATGCCTTCATCCCCGAACTCCCGAACCACTACAGAGGCAAGGTCCGCGAGAATTACGATCTGCCGGACGGCCGCCGGATCATCATCGCTACTGATCGCCTGAGTGCCTTCGATGTCATCTTGACCGCGATTCCGTTCAAGGGAGAGCTTCTGACCCAGATGGCTCGCTACTGGTTCGAAGAAACCGCCGACATCTGCCCGAACCATGTGCTCGACTATCCGGACCCCAATGTCGTCGTCGGTACCCGGCTCGACATTCTGCCGGTCGAAATCGTCGTTCGCGGCTATCTCGCCGGCACCACCAGCACATCGATCCTGACGAAATACAAGAGCGGCGAACGCGACATGTACGATATCCGCCTACCGGAGGGACTTCGCGATAATGAGAAACTTCCCGAGGCGATCATCACACCGACCAGTAAGGCTCTCGATGGTGGCCATGACCAACCGTTGTCCCCAACCGAAGTCCTCGCGCAGGGCCTGTTGACGGAAGAACAATGGAACGTTGTCTCCCGCTATGCGCTGTCGCTGTTCGCGCGCGGCCAGGCGCGCGCCGCCGAACGCGGTTTGATCCTTGTCGACACGAAATACGAGCTCGGCACGGATAAGGACGGGACGATCGTTCTTGCCGATGAAATCCATACGCCTGACAGCAGCCGCTACTGGCTTGCAGAAAGCTACGAGGAGAGTTTCAAAAAAGGCGAGCGGCCGCGCAGCTTTGACAAAGATTTCATCCGCGCCTGGGTGACGGCGCGCTGCGATCCTTACAAGGACCCGATTCCGGAAATCCCAGCCGAGCTCATCGAGCAGACGTCGCGAGTCTATATACAAGCCTACGAAGCCATCACCGGGAAAGTCTTCGTCCCCGATCCTTCCGGCGCGACGGTGCTGGACCGCATTCGGAAGAATCTGGAGCCTTACTTCCGATGATGGTGCGACGATCGCCATGCGTGAGGCCGCGCCGCCAGTCTGACCCGCCCACAATGAGCATACCCGTCGTGACGGGACTTCCGCTTTGGGTCGGATCGCGACCTTCGCTGCGTCCAAGGCAATGTCCGGAGTTGGCGCGACCTGCTCGTTCTGGCAGATGAGCCAACGGCACCTTTCCCCCCACCCATTGCTGCCCTTCCTGGGCCGTTTCTCCTTCCCGAAACCCGACGTCGAGCGCAACCAGCGCTCCTGACCCTATGCAGACCTCAAGCGCACTGAGGCGATGGTCTGCTTCGGGACCCAAAGATAACCCTAGGTCGGCAACCACCGCGGCGTCGCCCCGGCTTCGGCCGCTGACGAAGGGGCCGTCACGGTCTTATCGCCGATCAACCGTATTAGATGGTGAGATCGAGCACCTTCTGCCAGCGTGGATCGTTGTGAAGCGGGTCGAAATCGGAGTCGTGCAGAACCCAAGCCTTCATTTCATGGTTGGCCCGCGGCATCACCCTTTCGAGCAAGTCGAACGCCCGATCGCAATCGCCAAGCATGCAATAAAAGCAAGCAAGGTTGTATTGGGTCAGGACGTCATCGGGATCGATGGCCTGCGCGCGCGCCGCCCACTCCTTTGCCCGATCGAACTCTCCCAATCCTAAGAGTGCGTTGGCGCCGAGATAGGCGGGCCGGGCATTTTCAGGGTTCCTCGCCAGTTGCCGCTCCGCGCGCTCGATGGCTCTGCGAGCCGTCTCCAATCTGTCGACATATCGCCCGAGCGAGCGATAGACCTGCATGAGCAACATCGATGACTGATAGTCATTGGGGTCGATCTCGGCCGCGCGCTCCCAGTGAGTGGCGGCCGTCTCCAGCTTACCCTGTGCGAAGCAGCAGCGGGCGTAGAAGTAATGTGCTTCGAACAGATTGGGATTGCCTGCGATCGCCCGTTCAAACGCCGTTTCGGCCTCCTTGTAGCGTTGGCCGACCGCCAAGGCGAGTCCGCGGGAGGCGTGCGCTTCGGCCAGACCGCTGTCGATCTCGAGCGCCCTCGCAGCGTTGGCGAGGATGCCCTCGAGCGAAACCTCCTCGCTATAGTCGAGAAAGAGGAACGAGTCGCAATCGGCGGTACCGGCATAGGCGCGCGCATAGAGCGGGTCGAGTTCGATCGCCATGGCGAACATTCGCCTGGCCAGCCTGTAATATGATTTCGAACCGCGGTGGAAAAACTCCCGCCCCCTGAGATAGTAAGTATAGGCCTCGACATTCTCAGTCGGCGCCAGCTCGATCGCCTCTTTTTCTTCCGGCAGCAGCTTGACCTTCAGCTGGTCGACGATGGTGTGAGTGATCTCGTCCTGGATCGCAAAAATATCGGTCAGATCGCGATCGTAGCGGTCAGCCCAGACATGCCCACCATCCGCACCATCGATGAGCTGTCCGGTGACGCGCACGCGCGACCCAACCTTGCGCACGCTACCCTCCAGAACAAATCTGACGCCGAGTTCCTGTGCTGCCTGCTGTACCCTGATAGGCTTGCCCTTGTAAGTGAACACCGTGTTGCGGGCGATGACGTGCAGCCCCGAGATCTTCGACAGGTCGGTGATGATGTCCTCGGTGATGCCGTCGGAAAAGTATTCCTGCTCGGGGTCGCCGCTCATGTTGTTGAAGGGAAGGACGGCGATCGACGGCTTTTCCTTCGCCGGCCCCGACTTGGGTTGCGCAGCGCCGCTCGTCACACGTGGCGGCGGAGCGGCCTGGAAGAGGTTGACGTTGTAGACCCTGACCGGCCGCTCGATGTTCTTGAGCGCCTGCTCGCCGGTGTCCTCGAACGTCAGATCGAGCCGGTTGCCGACATTGTCGCGGACCGACCCGGATACTGCGACGCCGCCCGGCCTGGCGATGCTTTCGATGCGCGCCGCGATGTTGACGCCGTCGCCATAGATGTCGTTGTCCTCGAAGATGATGTCGCCGAGATGGATGCCGATGCGGAACTCGATGCGACGGTCCTCCGCCACTTCGACGTTGCGCTCGCGCATCTTGCGCTGGATCTCCGTGGCACAGGCAACGGCGTTCACCACGCTCGGGAACTCGACAAGCATTCCGTCGCCGGTGAGCTTGACGATGCGGCCCTGGTGCTCGGCGATCTTGGCGTCGGCCATCTCGCGCCGATGCGTCTTAAGAGCCGACAGCGTACCAGCCTCATCCAGCCCCATGAGGCGGCTGTAGCCAACCACATCGGCGGCGAGGATCGCAGTAAGCCGGCGCTCCATGAGGAAATCCGGATTTTCAGAGAAGCCTAAGGTATCAGGTTCAGCGGTTCGTGCCATATCTAAATCCCGCTGGCGCGCCGCCCTGGGTATCACCAGAGGATTTGTGGTTCGGAAACGGTTCGATTAACCGAACCTGCGCCTCCGCGGGAACCGCTTGGCTCTTTTGGCAGGCCGACCGCGCCTGCGTCCAAAACTGATGTCCGGAATTGGCAGCGCTAAACCGACGTTGGCGCCACGATCTGTGCAGGTCCGCAATGGCGCAACCTTGCCCTACAGTTTCACTGTCGGCGACGACTGCTCTTGGGCAGTGGAAAAGGTGTCCTCAACGGCCGACATTGTGAAGGGTTACGGATGCCGGCCCTC
>NZ_JHQR01000268.1 GCF_014843825.1 Mesorhizobium silamurunense | reverse complement strand
TCTGGATCAATGAGTCCTGACCCTAGTTCTGGACGAGGCTGTTTCCAGCGAGGCCGGGCAGGGTGACCTGATAGACGAGGAAGGTGGTGTCGACATCGGCGCCGTCCTCGGCCTTGTACGGGGCGCCGACCTGGAAACCGTCCTGGGTGAGAAAATCGTTGTCGTTGGCGACGAACAGGAAATAGTCGTCGGGCAGCTTCGGATCGAGCACGCTCGCCAGCGACATCGCCTCCCACTTCTCCGAGAGGTTGTTCTTGTCGTTCGGCGCGCCATTGTGCAGGCCAAAGCGGCCGAGCTCGCCCTTGTCGTTAATGTCGATGAACGACGTCAGCTTGGCCAGAGTCACCGAGGGATCGAGCACGCCCTTCGGCGCAACCGGCTTGTCGGCGGCGTCGAAGGGACCGTTGGCAATGTCGGTGGCGCCGGTCAGGTCGACAATGTTGATCTTCCGGTAGAGCGACTCGTCGCCCTTCAGGCCCTGGCCGTTGCCGCTGTCACGCGCCAGCATCAGGAAGCTCTTGTCCGAGAGCGCTACGATCTCGCTCTGCGCGGCCACCTTGGTCTTCCCCTTGGCGTCCTTGAACACCGGCAGCGGCACGACATACTCATGCGCCAGCTTGAGGTGGGCGAGGTCGGAAGCGTTATAGACCAGCGCCCGGGTGTTCTGGCGCGTCGCGCCGGAATCGCCGCCGTCCTGACGGGGCGCCGACTGCAGCACGGCGATCAGGAACTTGCCGTCCGGCGTCATCGACATGCCTTCGAGGCCCTGGTTGTTCTGGCGCCCGCTCTCGGGATCCTTCGGATCGGGCTCGGCCGCGCCAGGTCCGGGATTGTCCGAGGCGAAGTTCGGCTTGCCGTGGCGCATCGGCACCAGGGCCGCCGGCGGCTGGGTGGCCGACATCAGACGGCCGTCGGCCGAGAAGCGATAGAGGTTGGGGCCATACTCGTCGGAGATGAACATGGTGCCGTCGGGCAGCCGCACAATCGCCTCGTCGTCCAGCGCCAGCTTGCCGTTGTCGGCCTGCGGCAGAATCGGCATGTCGCCGGCGGCGGGCCGCACGCCGTTGAGCGGGTCGAGGCTGGTGGTGTCGGCGCCCTTATCGTCGGTCAAGAGCATGGTGTCGGCGAGCATCGCCTTGACGCCCGATTGCTCCTGGCCCGCGGCAGGGGCGGCGCCGGGAGCGGTTGGGGTTAGTTCGATCGATATGGTGTTCAGGCGCGGCCGGTAATCGGTGGTGCCGACGACATTGTAGCCGCGATCGGGCAGCAGCCAGAGCGAGCCCTTGTAGGCGGCGCCGTCCCGCGCCCAGGACTTCGTGTCAATCGCCATGCCCGAGCCCGAGCCGAAGGTCTCGCCGAACTTGTCTTTCTGGCTGGCCGGAATGCGGCCGACGCCGACAAACCCTTTGTTGACATAGGCGACGCCGTCGGCGAGCGCCGGAGTCATGGCGGCGAACAGAGCGA
This sequence comes from Mesorhizobium silamurunense, assembly GCF_014843825.1. GTDB lineage: Bacteria > Pseudomonadota > Alphaproteobacteria > Rhizobiales > Rhizobiaceae > Mesorhizobium > Mesorhizobium silamurunense. The sequence goes on along the minus strand of NZ_JHQR01000268.1, from coordinate 52,790 downwards.
GCGCAACGCCGAGCGAAACAGTTCGGTTCAGATGTTTCATGGAGATCCCCTTATGACAAAGCGGAGCGGGCGTCGCCAGCACCTCTCCGCCTAGCGGTCTAGGGCGCAAACATGATACTTGCGTGACAGCGTTGGCGTCCGTCGTGCGGCCGGAACCATGTCCGTCTTATTCCGTTGGAGCCGAGCCCTGATGCCGCTTCTCATTGACCGGTCAGGTCAGGGGACAGGAAGGGGACAAGAAATGGGTTTCGACCGGTATCATGAGCCGCCGGAAGAGCTGTCGCAAAAGGTGCGGACCTTTGCCCGCATGATCACCTCGCTGATCGAGGAGGCGGAGGCGATCAGCTGGTACGAACAGCGCATGTCGGTGGAAAAGGACGTCCAGGCCCGCGCTATCATGAAGAATGCGCAAGGCGAGGAGTTCAAGCATTTCGGCATGAATTCCTGCTGCGTCAGAAGGAGGACTGGCGCGCGGAGCTGAAGGAGATCCTGTTCACGTTAGGCGACATCGTCAAACGCGGCGAGGCAGGCGAGAAGAAAGCGGATTGAAGTCCACTCGGACGCAGCCAACATGGCCTGAACAGCAATCTACGGCGGCTCCCGCTTCCACCATCATCAATCGCTATCGCGCGCGATCAACTCCAGTGGCCAGACCTCGCGCATGATCCGCGTGCCTTCGGGGCCGGCGAAAGCTGGCAGGGATGCGAGCAGCATCTCGGCGAGCCTACGTCCCAGCGGCTCCAGCGCGGGGCGGAAGCCGGTCAGCGCCGGCGAGAAATAACGGCAGAGGGGGGTGTCGACGATGACGATAACCGCGATGTCGTGGCCGGGGCTGATGCCCATTTCGGCCAGCGCCTTGCAGCCGCCGAGAGCCATGGCGTCATTGTTGAAGATGATGGCCGTCGGCCTGTCCTTGGAAAGCATCACGCGTGGCGTCACCTGGTAGCCGCCGGCCTCGTTGATGAAGCCCTCCGCGATCAGGCCGGGGTCGACCTCGATGCCGTGCCGCCGCAAGGCCTTGCGATAACCGGTCATGAACAGGTGGCCGAAATTGAGATCGAGCGACGGGCGGATGGCGGCGATGCGGCGGTGGCCGCGTGAGACCAGCCGGTCGACGGCGTCGCTGCCCGCCTTCTCGAAATCGAGATCGAGGGAAGGGTAGGATTTGCCGCCGGAACGGCTGCGGCCGAGTGTGGCGAAGGGGAAGCCCCTCTCGGCGAGATACTCGATGCGCTCATCCTCGCGCCGCGTCCACGCCAGCACCACCGCATCGGCGCGGCGCGTCTCGACGACACGGCGCAGGCGCTCCTGCTGGTAGTCGCCCGGCGCGCCCATCACTACGATCAGGTCGAGGCCGCTCTCGGCGAGCCGCGCCTGCAGGCCGGTGAGGAACGGAATGAAGAAGGGCTCGCCATATTGCTGATCGCCCGGATGCGGCTGCAGCATGAAGGCGATCGAATGGGTGGCACCTTGTCTCAGGCTGCGGCCGGACTGGTTCGGTGCGTAGTTCAGCTTCTTGGCCGCCTCGAGCACGCGCTGGCGCGTGTCGGCATTGACGTCGGCGCGGCCGTTCAGCGCGCGCGACACGGTGCCGATCGAAATGTTCAGATGACGCGCAAGATCGTGAATACTGGACGCCAAGGACGGTTCTCCCACTGTCTTCGCTAGCATCGGCGGCCGCCGAGGCCAAGGCGGTCGACGGCGTTTTTTTGCAAACGGGCAATTGACATTCTACGCCTTCGGGTGTGTTGTCGTAAACGTTTACGGAAAAACGTTTACGGCGATGTCGTGAATGCCGTGGCGGTCGGCCGGGAGGGGGCTGATCGGGAGGAGCGCTGTATGATGGATGTCGTCCTTGTCGGGTGCGGAGCCATGAGCAGGGCCTGGCTCGATGCCGCAAGGCAGATGGACGGGTTGGCGATTGTCGGCCTTGTCGATCTCGACGCCGAACGCGCGCAGGCGAGGGCGCGTGAATACGACCTCACTAATGCTGTTATCGGCACCAGCGTTGACGGTGTTCTCGACCAGACAAAGCCCGACGCCGTGTTTGACGTGGTGGTTCCCGCCGCCCGGCGCGAAGTCGCCTTTTCCGCCTTCGCCCATAACTGCCACCTCTTGACTGAAAAGCCGCTGGCCGACAGTCCGGAAAATGCTCGCGCCATCATCGAGGCAGCGCGCCGGGCCGGACGCGTTCACGCCGTCGTTCAAAACCGACGCTATGTCGCCAATGTCAGGCGCATACGGCGGTTTCTCGATTCCGGCGCCATCGGCAAGCCGACCAGCATCCACGCCGACTTCTTTGTCGCGCCGCATTTCGGCGGTTTTCGCGAGGAGATGGCGCATGTGCTGCTACTCGACATGGCGATCCACACCTTCGACGCCGCCCGCTACATGGTCGCCGGCGAGCCGGCCAACGTCTATTGCCAGGAATGGGAGCCGGCCAATTCCTGGTACCGGCAAGGATCGTCGGCCAGCGCCGTCTTCGATTTCGGCGGCGGCAAGGTCTTCACCTATGCGGGCAGTTGGTGCGCTGCCGGCTTCCGCAGCAGCTGGGAAGGCAGCTGGCGCATCGTCGCCGAGCGCGGCAGCCTGCTCTGGGACGGCCATGACGGGCTGAAAGCCGAGGTGGTGCTGCCGGAGCGTGAAGGGCTGCTGGACAAGACGGGCCCGATGGAGGTGCCGCCGCTGGACCCGGCCGACCGCGTCGATGGCCATCTCGGCATCATCACCGATTTCCTGCACGCGATCGAAACCGGAACCGAACCGGAAACGCGCGGCAGCGACAACATCAAGAGCCTGGCCATGGTCTTCGGCGCGATCGAAAGCGCCGAGACCGGCCGCCGCGTGGCAATCGCACAGGAAACGCAATGATGCCGAACCCGCTTCTCGACATCAGGATCGGCACCATGGTGCGGGCCAATCTCGACGACCCGGCCGCCTATATCAGAAAGATCCTGCCGCTCGGCTTCGAGAGCATCCAGCCCTTCTTCTGGCAGACGCTGGGCGGCAAGGACCTAAAGCGCCTGGCGGGCGAAATCCGCGAGGCGATAGGCGATGCCGACGTGACGGTGTCGTCGATCGGTGTGTTCGGCAATCCGCTGGAGAGCGGCGAGATCGATCGCGGCGTGCTTGCGGCCTGGGAGACCGTCATCGACAATGCGCATCTGTTCGGCGCTTCCACGGTCAGCGGCTTCACCGGCCGCATCCGCGGCAAGCCGCTGACCGACAGCCTGCCACGCTTCCGCGAAGTCTGGGGGCCGCTGACCAAGCGCGCCGCCGACAAGGGTGTGCGCATCGCCTTCGAGAACTGCGCCATGGACGGCAACTGGGCGAGCGGCGACTGGAACATCGCCCATAATCCCGACGCCTGGGAGTTGATGTTCAACGAATTGCCAAACGACAATCTCGGCCTCGAATGGGAACCGTGCCACCAGCTCGTCTACCTGATCGACCCGATCCCGCAGATCCGCAAATGGGCGCCGCGCATCTTCCACGTCCACGGCAAGGACGCGACGGTGCGCTGGGACGTGATCCGCGAGCACGGCGTGTTCGGCCGCCTGCCATTCGTGCAGATGCGCACGCCCGGCTTCGGAGACAGCGACTGGACGCGGATGATCAGCGAGTTGCGGTTGGCGGGCTACAAGGGTGCCATCGACATCGAAGGCTGGCACGACCCGGTCTATCGCGGCGACCTCGAGATCACCGGCCAGGCGCGGGCGCTGGAATATCTGAAGCAATGTAGGGGAGGCGCCAGCTACCTGCCAAATCCGGTGTGAGGACCTGGCTGGCGAGAGGAGCCGGCCGACCGAGGACTGCGGCACCAAGCCGATCAATTCGAAAACCCTCTTCGCGAGGGATCAAAAAGGGAGGAACGTGCATGAGCATCACGACCAGAAGGACTGTTCTGCGCTCGACCGTCGTGGCGGCTGCTGCGGCGCTCTGCGCCTCGATCTTCACCTTGCCGGCGCAGGCGCTTGATGCCCAATGGTGCAAGGACGTCCACATCCGCTTCTTCGTCGGCGGCGCCGAGGGCGACGCCTTCGGCACCATCGTCTACAATGGCGCCAAGCAGGCGGCGGCCGATCTCGGGCCGAAAGTCGACTACATCTTCTCCCAGTGGGATGTCGAGAAGATGGTGCAGCAATTGCGCGAGGCGGTCGCGGTCAAGCCCCAGGGCATCGCCATGATGGGCCATCCGGGCGATGCCGCGATCATGCCGCTGGCCGAGCAGGCGCATAAGGACGGCATCAAGATGATGTATCAGAACGTACCGGTGCCGAAGGTGGTGGTGGCGTTCGGCGGTGGCTATGTCGGCGCGCAGCAGGAGCAGCAGGGCCGGGCGCTCGGCGCCGAGGCGTTCAAGCTCGCCAAGCTCAAGGCCGGCGACAAGGCGATCATGATCGGGCCGTTCGAGAACGAGAACCGCGGCGCCCGCGAGCGCGGCACGGTGGCGGCGCTGAAGGAGGCGGGCGTCGAGGTGATCCAGCTTTCCTCGCCGCCGAGCGGCGAATGGGCGTCAGACCCCAACCTCGCCATTCCGGTGATCACGGCAGCACTCCTCAACCACCCCGACGTCAAGGCGGTCGGCTATCCCGGCGGGCAGATGCTCGGCAATGTCGCCACCTATATGCAGGCGGCCGGCCGCAAGCCGGGCGACATCTTCAATTTCGGCTTCGATACCAGCCCGCAGATCGTCGAGGGTTTCAAGGGCGGCTGGGTGCAGCTCACGGCCGACCAGCAGCCGTTCCTGCAGGGCTATCTGCCGATCTTGAGCCTTTGCCAGCAAGTGGTGCTGGGTCTGGCGCCGATGAATGTCGATACCGGCGCCGGCTTCGTCACGCCGCAGAATTACGAGATCGTCGCCGAGCTGGCCAAGCAGGCGCTGCGTTGACCTCCCAGGCGGTCGGCCGGGATTAGGCCCGGCCGGCCGGATCGCCGGCAAGCGGCCGGCAGACAGACAATTCAAGCGGGGATCGCATGGGCGAACGCATCATCGAACTGCGCGACATCAAGAAGTCCTATGGCCAGGTCTATGCGCTGGGCGGGGTCAATCTCAGCGTCGATCGCGGCGAGGTGGTCGGCCTGATCGGCGACAACGGCGCCGGCAAGTCGACGCTGATCAAGATCCTGTCCGGCGTGGTCAAGCCGACCAGCGGCGAGATCCTCGTGCGGGGCAAGCCGGTGACCGGATGGAGTGCCGCCCGCTCGCGCGACGCCGGCATCGAGACGGTGTTCCAGGACCGAGCGCTCGCTGTCCAGCAGACGATCGTGCGCAACATCTTCATGGGCCGCGAGCTGACCGGCTTTCTCGGCTGGCTCAAGGTCGGCAAGGAGATCGAGGAAGCGAGTCGGCTGATGCGCGAGATCGGCTTCACCTCGAAAGTGTTCACCCCGCAGTCGATCGTCGGCCAGCTTTCGGGCGGCGAGCGCCAGGGCGTGGCGATCGCGCGCGCCATCTACAAGCAGGCGGAGCTGATCATCCTCGACGAGCCGACGACGGCGCTGTCGCTGACCGAGACCGCCAAGGTCTTCCATTTCGTGCGCCAGGTGCGGGCGAGCGGCCGCTCGATCCTGTTCATCGGCCACAACATCCACCATGTCTTCGACATCGCCGACCGTTTCGTGGTGCTCGATCGCGGCAAGGTGGCGCTCGCCGCCGACCGCAGCGAGGTCAAGTCGGCCGAAGACCTCATCAACTTCATGGAAGACGTCGCACACCCTGGCGGCTTGCCGGGGCTGCACGGAGCCGGGGAAGCGGAGCAGAGAGCGCGATGAGCAAGGCCATGGAACCCGATCTGCAGACTCCTCTCGGCAATCCGCGTGGCCAGGCCAGCGGAAAAGAATGGGCGCATCCGTCCGACAACTGGCTGCGCGGCTTCGTACTCGACAACCGCGCGGCCCTCGGCACGCTTGCTGTGTTCATCGTCATGATGGCGGTCTTCATGATCGCCAACCCGACCGTCTTCACCACCTGGTATCTCTATAGCTCCGTGCTCACCACGCTGCCCGTGGCGCTGTTCGTCGTCGTGCCGCTGGTCTTCGTCGTCACCTGCGGCGAGATCGATTTGTCGTTTCCAGCGACCATGGGCTTCGCCTCCTGGGTCTTCGCGCTGGTCGTGCAGGCCGGCTACGATCCGTTCCTCGGCATTCTCGCGGCGCTCGTCACCGGCACGCTGCTCGGCTTCCTGGTCGGGTCGCTGGTGGTCTATGGCGGGCTGTCGTCGCTGATTGCCACGCTCGGCATGAACTTCCTGTTGCGCGGCCTGATCCAGATCATCAACGAAGGCAAGTCGACGGCCCTCACCGGCCTCGCCGACAGCTCAGCCTATGCGATCTTCTCCAGCCAGATCTGGGGCATCCCGGTGCAGATCTTCTGGGCGATCGCCTTCGTCGTGTTTTCGGCGCTGCTCTACAACCGCCATCGCTTCGGCGCGCAGGTGAAGGTGGTCGGCGACAATCCGGACAGCGCCAAGCAGATGGGCATCGACGTCAAGCGCGTGCGGGTGAAAGTGTTCGTCTTCGTCGGCATCGGGGCTGCGATCGCCGGCACCTTCTCGGTGATGATCAACTTCACCTGGTGGCCGACGGCCGGCGACGGCTACCTTCTGCCGGTGCTGGCATCGGTGTTCGTCGGCGGCACGCCGACCTGGGGCGGCATCGGCACGGTGGTCGGCGGCGCGATCGGCGCGGTCACCGTCTCGTTCATCCAGACCGGCGTGGTGGCGGCGGGCCTGAGCGGATTCTATGTGCAGTTCTTCAACGGGCTGATCATCATCCTGTCGCTGCTCGGCCACAAATGGAACCAGGCACGCTATCGGTGAAAGGATTGCTCAAACCCCGGTGACGAAGCCGTCCAGCACGCGTTTCTGGCCGGCCTTGTCGAAATCGATGGTGAGCTTGTTGCCGTCGATCGCGGCAATGTTGCCGTTGCCGAATTTCTGGTGGAACACGCGGTCGCCGACGCTGAAGGCGGATGGCGTGTCGGCGACGGACTTGGCGACCAGCTCGCCCTCGATGGTGCGGCCCTTCACGGAAGTGCGGCCGGCGCCATAGCCGGAGTCGGTCTCGCCATAGCCGATGCGCTCGACCTGATGGCCGGAGCGGGTGCCCCAGTTGCGGTCGGTCGCCTCGGTACGGTTTGCTTGTGCGCGCTGCCAGCCGGGCGTCGCATAGGTGTTGGAGAAGCTGCCGGATTTCTCGGCGCCGATATTGTCGAAGCGCGAGGCGCCGTAGGGGTTCTGCCGCCGGCCGCCGCGGCTCGAGGCGAATGAGCCGCCGCCGTAAGGATTGCCGTAGCCGCCATAGGAATTGCCGCCGTCGGCGACATCGACATGGGTTTCCGGCAATTCATTGACGAAGCGCGACGGGATCGTCGACTGCCACAGGCCGTGGATCTGGCGGTTGGAAACGAACCAGATGTGCAGGTTTTTTTTCGCCCGCGTCAGGCCGACATAGGCAAGGCGACGCTCTTCCTCGAGGCCCGAGCGGCCGCCTTCGTCCAGCGCGCGCTGATGCGGGAACAGGCCTTCCTCCCAGCCGGGTAGGAACACGGTCTCGAACTCGAGGCCCTTAGCCGAATGCAGCGTCATGATGCTCACCGCATCTTGCGACTCGCCCTGCTCAGCCTCCATGACCAGCGCCACATGCTCGAGGAAGCCACGCAGCGACTCGTACTCCTCCATGGAGCGGATCAATTCCTTGAGGTTTTCCAACCGCCCGGGCGCTTCCGCCGAACGGTCGTTCTTCCACATGTCGGTGTAGCCGCTCTCCTCGAGGATGGTCTCGGCAAGCTCGGTGTGGGGCGTGGTTTCCAGCGCCTTCTGCCAGCGCTCGAAATTGGCCGCGACCTCGCGCAGCGCCGCGCGCGGCTTCGGCTTCAGCTCGTCGCTTTCGGCCAGCGTCGCGGCGGCCTCCAGCATCGGGATGCGCAATGTCCGCGCCGTGTCGTGGATCTGGCGGATGGTGGCTTCGCCCAGCCCGCGCTTCGGCACGTTGACGATGCGTTCGAAGGCGAGGTCGTCGCCGCTGTTGGCAACGACGCGGAAGAAGGCCAGCGCATCGCGGATTTCCAGCCGCTCGTAGAAACGCGGACCGCCGATGACGCGGTAGTTGAGGCCGAGCGTGATGAAGCGATCTTCGAAGGCGCGCATCTGGAAGGACGCGCGCACCAGGATCGCCATGTCGTTGAGATTGTGCTTCTGCCGCTGATAGGCCTCGATCGCGTCGCCGATGGCACGCGCCTCTTCCTCCGAGTCCCAGGCGGCATGGACATGCACCTTGTCGTCCTCGGGATCGTCGCGGTCGGTGAACAGCGTCTTGCCGAAGCGCCCCTCGTTGTGGGCGATAAGATGCGAGGCGGCGCCGAGAATATGCGCGGTTGAGCGGTAGTTGCGCTCCAGCCGGATGATGGTGGCGCCTGGGAAATCCTTGTCGAAGCGCAGGATGTTGTCGACCTCGGCGCCGCGCCAGCCGTAGATCGACTGGTCGTCATCGCCGACGCAGCAGATGTTTACGGGCGACGTGCGCGGATTTCCCTCCCTCTTGAGGGGAGGGTGGCCGGGCGAAGCCCGGTCGGGTGGGGTCCTAGCGGCAGTGCTCGACGCTTTGGTGGTGCCTTCTGCGGCGACCCCCTCCGTCCGCTTCGCGAACACCTCCCCCTCAAGGGGGGAGGAGGATTGCGGCCGCTGCGCCAGCAGTCGCAGCCACATGTACTGCGCGGTGTTGGTGTCCTGATACTCGTCGACCAGGATGTATTTGAACTTGCGGTGATAGTCCTTCAGCACGTCCGGATAGGCGCGGAAGATGCGGATCGGGTGATAGAGCAGATCGCCGAAGTCGCAGGAATTCAGCATCTGCAGCCGTTCCTGATAGGCCTTGTAGAGCTGGCGGCCCTTGCCGTTACCGAAGCTGCGCGCGTCGCCTTCCGGAATCTCGTCGGGCCCGAGGCCCTTGTTCTTCCAGTTGTCGATCATCTGGGCGAACTGCTTGGCCGGCCAGCGCTTGTCGTCCAGCCCCTCGGCCTGGATCAGCTGCTTGATCAGCCGCACCACGTCGTCGGTGTCGAGGATGGTGAAATCGGATTTCAGCCCGGCAAGCTCGGCGTGACGGCGCAGGAGCTTGACGCCGATCGAGTGGAAGGTGCCGAGCCAGGGCATGCCCTCGACATTGCCTTCGCCGATCAGCAGGCCGATGCGCTGCTTCATCTCGCGCGCGGCTTTGTTGGTGAAAGTGACGGCGAGAATCTGCGAGGGGAAGGCCCTGCCGGTGGCAAGGATGTGGGCGATGCGCGTGGTCAAGACCCGCGTCTTGCCGGTGCCGGCACCGGCCAGCACCAGCACCGGACCCTCCGTTGTTTCAACGGCTAGGCGCTGCTCCGGATTGAGGCCGTTGAGGTAGTCGGGCGCGCGGGTCTGCGCGCTGCGTGCGGCCATAGCGCGCGCGGCAATGCCGGACGGGGCCGCGGGCCGCGCATTCGGTTCGTCGAAGAAGGGCATGTCTTCCGAAAAGCCGGACATCGCCCCCGAATGTAGTGATTCGGCAGCGAAAGGCCAGAAGCGTCTACGTTTTGTTCCATTTTTGCGCTGCCCCGCTTGCTTGACAGGCGCTGCCGGTGAGGGAAAGGTGCCGGCAGGACAGGGGCGGCACGCCGTTTCCTGAGAGGCGCCGCAAGCGCGCAACAGTCGAAGGAGTATCATCTTGGCTGTCACCATCACCTCCCTTGTCCTCCTCCTCATCGGTCTGGCGCTTGGCGGTGGCGGCATCTGGCTCGTGATGCTGGGCGGCAGCTGGTACTACGCAATTGCCGGTCTCGCTTTCCTGGTCACCGCCTGGCTCGTTCTCCGCCGCCGATCGACAGGGCTCTGGCTCTATGCGGTGTTCGTGCTCGGCACGTTGTGCTGGGCGGTGTGGGAGACCGGCTTCGACTGGTGGCAGCTCGGTCCGCGCGGCGGCATCATCGTCCTTGTCGCGCTGTGGTTGCTGACGCCATGGGCAAGAAAGGGATTTACCGGCCCAGACGGACGCGCGCCGCTGATCCTGGCGGTGCTCGCCTCGCTTGCGGTGGCCGGCTACTCGATGACTGCCGATCCAAAAGACATCGGCGGCACGCTCGACACCGACAAGGTGACGCCGACGGCCAACCTCGGCGGTGACGTGCCCCCAGGCGAATGGCACTTCTACGGCCGCACGCCGTTCGGCCAGCGCTATTCGCCGCTCGGCCAGATCACGCCGGACAATGTCGCCAAGCTGCAGCCGGCCTGGACCTACCGCACCGGCGACGTGAAAGGTCCCGACGACATCGGCGAGACGACCTATCAGGTGACGCCGCTGAAAGTGGGCGATGCGCTGTTCATCTGCACGCCGCATAATTTCGCCATCGCCATCGACGCCGCGACCGGCAAGGAGAAATGGCGCTACGATCCGAAGATCAAGCTCGATCCCAACCGCCAGCACCAGACCTGCCGCGGCGTGTCCTATTACGCCAATGCAAAGGTCGCGGCCGGACAGCCCTGCGCCGCGCGTGTCTACCTGCCGACCTCCGATGCCAGGCTGATCGCGCTCGACGCGGCGAACGGACAAGTGTGTCCGTCCTTCGCCGAAGGCGGGACGCTGAACCTCATGGCCAACATGCCTTATCCGAAGTCGGGCTACTACTATTCGACCTCGGCCCCGCTGATCGTCGCCGGCAAGATCATCGTCGGTGGCGCGGTCAACGACAATTATTCGACCGACGAGCCGTCCGGCGTCATCCGCGCTTATGACGCCGGCACCGGAGCACTGCTGTGGAACTGGGATTCGGGCAATCCGGATCAGACGACGCCGCTGCCGGCCGGGCAAAAATACACGAACAACTCGCCCAACATGTGGTCGACGGCGAGCGCCGACGAGAAGCTCGGCCTGCTCTACCTGCCGCTCGGCAACCAGACGCCCGACCAGCTCGGCATGGGCCGCAGCGCCAATGTCGAAAAATTCTCCTCCTCGATCACCGCGCTCGACCTCAACACCGGAAAAATGCGCTGGGTTCGGCAGCTTGTGCATCACGACCTGTGGGACATGGACGTGCCGGCGCAGCCGACGCTCATCGACATCACCTCGGCCAACGGCGCGGTCGTGCCGGCGCTGGTCGGGCCGACCAAGCAGGGCGACCTCTATGTCCTCGACCGGCGCACCGGCGAGCCGATCATTCCTGTGAAGGAAATGCCGGCGCCGGGCGGCGCGATCGAAGGCGACCATGCATCGCCGACACAACCGGAATCGGGGCTTTCGTTCAATCCCAAGCCGCTGACGGGCGCCGACATGTGGGGCATCACCATGTTCGACCAGCTGGCATGCCGGATCGCGCTCAGGAAATTGCGCTACGAGGGGCGCTACACGCCGCCCTCGCTGCAGGGCTCGCTGATCTATCCCGGCAATTTCGGCGTCTTCAACTGGGGCGGCGTCGCGGTCGACCCGGTGCGGCAGGTGATGTTCGGCATGCCGACCTACCTCGCCTTCACGTCGAAGCTCATTCCGCGCGCGGACGTGCCGCCGCCAGGCACCGATACGAAAGGCAGCGAGCAGGGGCTCAACCGCAACGAAGGCGCGCCTTACGCGGTGGTGATGGGCCCGTTCCTGTCGCCGCTCGGCATTCCTTGCCAGGCGCCGCCCTGGGGCTATGTCGCCGGCGTCGACCTCAGGACCGGCCAGATCGCCTACAAGCATCGCAACGGCACCGTCTACGACATGACGCCGCTGCCCCTGCCGTTCAAGGTCGGCGTGCCGGGCATCGGCGGGCCGATGATGACCGCCGGCGGCGTTGCCTTCCTGGGCGCCGCGGTCGACGATTATCTGCGCGCCTACGACCTTACCACCGGCAGGCAGCTCTGGCAGGCAAGGCTGCCGGCGGGCGGGCAGTCGACGCCGATGACCTACACGGTCGCCGACGGCCGCCAGTTCGTGGTCATCGTCGCCGGCGGCCACGGCTCGGTCGGCACCAAGCCGGGCGATTATGTGATGGCCTACACGTTGCCGAAATAGACGAGGGTGTCCGAACTTCAGAGGCCGAGATGGCTCCTCAGGCTGGGCACCTGGCCGAGCACCTGGTTGGTGAGATCCGGGCCGGCGGCTGCTTCGGCCTGCTTGATCAGGGTCTCGCCGGCCTGACGGATCTGCGCCATATCGAGGCCCGACTCTTTCAGCACCGCGACGCCGTTGATCAGCGCGCCGGCCTTTTCGCCGAGTACGCCGCCAAGCGCTCCCTGCAGCGACGACAGCAAGCCGCCGCCTGAACCGGGCGCGGCGCCGGCGGCCATCACATCGTATTTTTGGGCCAGCGCACCGGCGCCGGGGATCTGGTCGAAGAACGACGAAATGCTGGTGCTTTCCGCTTCATGCTCGAGCACGGAGAAGATGGTGCCGACGACCTTTTCGGTAGTCGCCTGATCAAGTCCGGCCTTCGAGGAAACGGTGTCGATGATGTCCTGGACGTTCATGGCATTCCCCTTTTTGTCGTTCGGATCGGTGAGGCCGCATCCGCAGCTTCCCGTCCCAGTGTGAAAGCACCATCAACGCTTTCGGAAATGACCAAAATGTGATGAGCCTACCTGGCTCATCATCGCCGCGGCGGACAGATTCGCGACGGCTATACGGTTTCGTGGCGCGTCACCTGTCCGTGACTGGACCGTGCAACTCTCTCCCCTATCTTGCGCAACAACCAATCCAGCCGTCCCAATCCAGCCGTCGAGGAGAGCCATGACCGAACCTGTCGCAAATCCCGTCATCACCCAGGCGATGATCGATGCCTATGACGAATACACGCATCTGACGCTCGACCGACGGCGCTTCATGGAGCGACTGACCCGGCTCACCGGATCGGGCGCCGCGGCCGCGGCAATCGCGCCGATGCTGGTGGCGAATTCGGCCAAGGCGGCGATCGTCGCCGAGGACGATCCGCGTGTGAAGGGCGAGGACATTACCTATCCCGGCAGTAGCGGCGAGATGAAGGGCTATCTGGTCAAGCCGGCGAACCGGTCAGGCAAGCCGGGGACTGTCATCGTCGTCCATGAGAACCGGGGGCTCAACCTGCATATCCGCGATGTCTCGCGGCGCTTGGCCCTGGAAGGTTTTGTCGTGCTGGCACCGGACTTCCTGTCGCCGCTCGGCGGCACGCCGTCCGATGAGGACAAGGCGCGCGACATGTTCACCAAGCTCGACTCCAAGCAGGTCGCGGCCGACGGCGTGGCGACGGTCGCCTACCTCAAGGGCTACAAGGATGGCAACGGCAAGGTCGGCGCGGTCGGCTTCTGCTGGGGCGGCGGCACGGTGAACACGCTCGCCGTCAATGCGCCGGACCTCAGCGCCGGCGTCGCCTACTACGGCATGCAGCCAAAAGCCGAGGATGTGCCAAAGATCAAGGCGGCGCTGCTGTTGCATTATGCCGGGCTGGACGAACGGATCGACGCCGGCATCGATGCCTACAAGAAGGCGCTCGATGCCGCGCTTGTCGAGTACACCGTCTATGTCTATGACGGCGTCAACCACGCCTTCAACAACGACACCTCGGCTGCGCGCTACGACAAGAAGGCGGCCGATCTGGCGTGGGGAAGGACGATCGCGTTTCTGAAAGAGAAGCTGGTGTGACCGAGCGACTTAGGCATCGGCCGCGGGCTTGTGCATGGCGACGCCCGCCACAACCAGCGCGATGCCGAGGCAATCGGTGAGGCTCGGAACCTGCCGCAATACGACGACGCCGATCAGCGTCGCGGTGAGCGGCAGCAGCGAGAGCATCAAGGCGAAGCTCGCGCGCGGCAGCCGCGCCATGGCGAGCTGGTCGCAGATATAGGGGATCACCGAGGAGCAGATGCCGACGCCGATGGCGGCGATCAGCAGTTGCGGGGCCGAAAAGGCCGGTAACGCCTCGCTGAAGCCGATAGGCAATACGACGAGGAAGGCGATGGGCATGGCTGTGCCGAGGCTGGCAATGCCTATTCCGGTCTGGGCGATGCGGTGGCCCAGCACGATGTAGCCGACAAACAGCGCGCCGTTGAGAAAGGCCCAAAACAGGCCGACCGGATCGCTGGACCATTTGATATCGATCAGCAGCATGGTGCCGGCGACGGCGATGGCGAGCGCCGCGAAATTGCGCCGGCTCCTGAGGCCGACGAGCGCGACACCGATCGTGCCGACGAATTCGATCGCTGCCACCAGCGAGATCGGCAGGCGGTCGAGAGCCAGATAGAAGGCGCAGTTCATCACCGCCAGGCAGGCGCCGAAAGCCAGCAGAAGCAGGCGGGCCGAGCGGTCGGCGCGCGCGAAGACCGTCCACGGCTTGGTGAGCGGCGCGAAAACGAGCGCGGCCGTGGCGATACGCAGCCAGGCCATGCCGAGCACTCCGACCTGAGCGAACAGCAGCACGGCGAAGGCCGGCCCGAGATAGTGGAAGATGGCGCTGACGCAGAACCAGACATGCGGCGGCAACGCATCGGCCAGTCCAGCGAGGGCAGGACGCGCGGCGTCGATGTCGCCAGAGGCCTGGGTTGTTGCACGAACTTGCGCTTCGGAATTCATGCGCTCATTATCGCAGGCGAATTTCACAGTTAATATGGACGATGAATGGCCTTGATGGCTTTTCACTTGCTGAAGAAAGAGAATTCTCTTGAAACGCCTTCGAAATGAAAATGTCGACCTGGATGCGGCGGACCTGAAGATCCTGCGGCTCCTGGAAAAGGATGCGCGCACCAGCACGGCGGAGCTGGCGCGTGCCGTCGGGCTGTCGGCGCCGAGCGTTGCCGAACGTATCCGCAAGCTGCAGGAGAACGGCGTGATCGAGGCCTATACGGTGAGGATCAATCCGGCGGCGCTCGGCATGAAGCTGTCGGCATGGCTGCGGATCCGGCCGGTGCCCGGGCAACTCGCCGTCGTGGCCGGGATCATCCGCGAGTTGCCGGAAATCGCGCAATGCGACCGGGTGACCGGCGAGGATTGCTTCATCGCGCTGGCGCATGTCGGCTCGGTTACGGAACTCGAGCGAGTGATTGACAAGATCATTCCCTATGCGATGACCAACACCGCCATCATCCAGTCGTCGCCGGTCGAGCCGCGCTCGCCGCTTGGCAGTTTAAGGGAGCGCTGAGGGCTCAGTATGACCGCGCCTCATGCGCGCCTGCTTGAGAATCGCGCGCCAGCGGATCATGTCGAAGGGTATAGGCTCGTTGTTGTTGGCGATGTGAAAAATCTCGTTGTTGACGTTCTTCAGCGATCGCCAGAAATCATAGTCGGTAATGCGTGGATCGGCCGCCAACCGCTCCACTTCGACCTTGATGTCGGTTTTCATGCACTTGCCTCGCACCGCATTCCGTCTGCCGCCCGCGCGTAACCCGGTACGGCGGTTTTCGAACGCGTCACTGAGTCGTTCAACGGACGGACGTGACTTGTTCACGTTAAAACCTTGGTAAGGTTAACGCGGGTGCCGGGCTTTTCAAGCGCTCTTGCGTTTGATGCCGATCGACCGGCCGGCACGCTCCGGCGTCGGCAGCGCGGCGTGGGCAGCGCGCATGGCTTCAACCTGTGCCATCACATCGGCCGGGAAAGGAGCGACCTTCGGCCCGGCCATGTCGACATGCAGCGACAGCGATTCGGATGTTGCGGCCAGCCAGCCGTCGACGTGGCGAATCTCCTGGTAGACTCTGAGCCGCTTTTCGTCATGGTCGATGAGCTGGAACGAGACGTTCACCTTGTGGTCAAGGTGAAGCTCCTGCACGTAGCAGACATGGACCTCGGCCGTGTAGATGGTGAGGCGGCGCTCCTTGGCATAGTCCGGCCCCATGCCCATCATTTCGAAAGCCTCGTCCGAGCAGCGATCGAACAGCACGTTGTAATAGGCCATGTTGAGATGGCCGTTATAGTCGATCCAGTCCTTCTCGATCGCCATCGGCTTGGAAATGATCGGCGCAGGCATTGGCATCTGGTTTTCCTTGATCGTCGCTGGACAGGGCGTGGCTGGTGAGGTTCTCTTTGTTCTGGCGCAATTCCGGACGGAAAACCGCTTCACACTTTTCCTGGAATTGCTTTAGGCATCATCCATAGCTGCATAGCAAGAGTGGCCGCTGGTCCATTCGCGGAGGAATTCATGGCTTTGAGCGACCTCAATCCCGTCGAGCGCAACGAGGAAGGCATCGCCGCCGTGCTCGGCATCCTCAAGCAACAGTTCGGCGAACGTTTCCAGACCGGCGCGGCGATCCGCGGCCAGCATGCGCATACCACCACCTATATCCCGACCCAGGCACCGGACGGCGTCGTCTTCGCAGAAACCACCCCGGAGGTGCAGGAGATTGTGCGCGCCTGCGCGGCGCACCGCGTGCCGGTCATCGCCTTCGGCGTCGGCTCCTCGCTCGAGGGCCATACCAATGCGCCGGGCGGCGGCATCTCGATCGACACCTCGCGGATGAACCGCATTCTCTCGGTCAATCCGCAGGATCTCGACTGCACGGTCGAGCCAGGCGTGACGCGCGAGGACCTCAACCGGCATTTGCGCGATACCGGCCTGTTCTTCCCGATCGATCCCGGCGCTAATGCCTCGCTCGGGGGCATGGCGGCGACGCGCGCCTCCGGCACCAATGCCGTGCGCTACGGCACCATGCGCGAGAACGTGCTGTCGCTGACCGCGGTGATGGCCGACGGCGAGGCGGTGACGACCGGCAAGCGGGCGAAGAAAAGCTCGGCCGGCTACGACCTGACCCGGCTGCTGGTCGGCTCGGAAGGCACGCTCGGCATCATCACGTCGCTGACGCTCCGCCTGCAGGGCATTCCGCAGGCGATTTCCGGCGGCGTCTGCCCGTTCCCCAGCCTGGAGGCGGCCTGCAACACGGTGATCGCGACCATCCAGATGGGCATTCCGGTGGCGCGCATCGAACTGGTCAACGCGCTGCAGATGCGGGCGATGAAGACCTATTCGAAGCTCGACTATCCGGAGAGCCCGTGCCTGTTCGTCGAATTCCACGGCAGCGATGCCGGCGTCGCCGAACAGGCGGAGACCTTTGGCATGATCGCCGAGGAGCAGGGCGGCGGGCCGTTCCTATGGACCAGCGTTGCCGAAGAGCGGACAAAGCTCTGGAAGGCGCGGCATGACGCCTACTGGTCGTCGCTGACACTGCGTCCCGGCGCCAAGGGCCTGTCCACCGATGTCTGCGTGCCGATCTCGCGGCTCGCCGAATGCGTCACCGAGACCGAGGCCGACATCGCCGAGATGTGTCTGATCGCGCCGATCGTCGGCCATGCCGGCGACGGCAATTTCCATGTGCTGGTGCTGATGGATGTCGACAACCCGCAAGAGATCGCGCTTGCGGAAAAATTCGTCGCCAGGCTCAACATGCGCGCGATCGCCATGGAAGGCACCTGTACCGGCGAGCATGGCATCGGCCAGGGCAAGGTGGGCTTCCTGCGCCATGAACTCGGCCACGGTGTCGATGTCATGCGCACCATCAAGCAGGCGCTCGATCCGCTGAACATCATGAACCCGGGCAAGATTTTGCCGGCGGCGGGACGATGAAGTTGCCGCGAGCTACTCCTGCGCTCCCTCGGCGAGCTTCTGCAGCGTAGGTCGGGTGGGCGCGAAGAAGGTCGTGCCGGTGTGCGGCGTCGAGAAATCGAGCAGCCGGTCGTAAGCGCCGGGCGGCTCGCCGACATACATGCGCTGCAGCATCTTCTCGATCACCCACAGATAGCGGGTGTAGCCGATGAAGTAGGTTCCGAATTCCTTCTGCCCCGGCCGGCCGAAAGGCATGTTGTCGCGCAGAATGTCGTATTCGTTGCCGGCGTCGTCCTCGATCGTGGCCAGCGACTTGTGCGACTTGCGCGGCTTGTCGTCGTCATCGATCTCGATGTTGTCGATCTTGGTGCGGCCGATGATCTCTTCCTGGAGGTGCGTCGGCGTTTCCGCCCAGGCGTCGAGATCGTGCAGGTATTTCTGGACGACGACATAGCTGCCGCCGGCAAAGCCGGCATCCTCGTCGCCGACAAGGGCCGAAGCGGGCAAATCGAGGCCGGTCGGGTTGGCCGTGCCGTCGACGAAACCGAGCAAGTCGCGCGCGTCGAAATAGCGAAAGCCGGTAACCTCGTCGACGACGGTGACGCTGCTGCCCAAGCTGTCCAACAGGATGCGCTCGAACTCAAAGCACATATCGGAGCGTTCGGCACGGATGTGGAAGAGGAGGTCGCCAGGCGTCGACGGCGCCGAATGGACCGGCCCCTTGACCGGCGCAAAGGCTTTCAGCTCGCGCGGTTGCCAGTCCGGGGAAAGACGCGCCCAGAGGCCAGCGCCAATGCCGGCGATGCACGACAATCGGCCGGACAGGTCGCGGAAGCCGACATTCTTGACGAGGTCGTCAAGCCCGCCGAGCACGAAGGCCACCTTCGAGAGGGCCACTTGATCGCTGCCGACCGTGACGACGAGGAAGACCGAGGCGAGCGACAGCGGGGCATCGATGCTCTGCGCATCGATCGGCACCCTGTCCCAGTTCTTGCCTGACATCGGGAATGCTCCGCGTTTGACGATTTGGTTCAGATGATCGCGGCCGGGCATGGCCGCTTGAGGCAGGTGCGTTCCAAAAAGGATATCGCGACCGCGAGCGGTTGCGCAACAATGGTCGTTACCCTGGATTGGCGGGCGAACAGGGCCGAATTGCCTCTTTATCGACACGCGGATGCGGGTAGAGTGCGGCTGACTTTCAATCCGGGGAGAAAATGCTCGCACGCCTGTTCGTGATCTTCGGTGGGCTGTTCGTGCTGGTGCTGTGCGCGGCGCTGGTGGTGCCGTATTTCATCGACTGGACCGGCTATCGCGCCGATTTCGAGCGCGAGGCGAGCACCATCCTCGGCCGCAAGGTGACCGTCAAAGGCGATGCGACCGCGCGCCTTCTGCCGTTTCCTTCGGTGACCTTCTCCAATGTCGAGGTCGCCGGCGGCCCTGACCGCCAGCCGGCGATGACGATGGAGACCTTCTCCATGGATGCGGAGCTTGCGCCTTTCCTGCGCGGCGAGCTGCTGATCTTCGACATGCGGCTGGTGCACCCGAAGGCGACGATCGACGTCGCCGGCGACGGCACGGTCGATTGGGCCATCCGGCCGTCGACGCGCTTCGATCCGGGCCAGATCGCGATCGAGAAGCTGACGGTGACCGAAGGGCAGATCGAACTGCGCCATGCCGCCGGCGGGCGCAGCCATTTTATCTCCGAGATCAACTCGACCATTTCGGCCAAGTCGCTTGCCGGCCCATGGCGGATGGACGGCACGCTGCGCTTCGACGGCCTGCGCACGGAAGTCTCGGCCTCTACCGGCAGGGTGGAAGCAGACGGCCAGATGCGGCTCAGGCTGAAGGCCGATCCGGATGCCTATCCGCTGGTCATCGAGACCGACGGCAATGCCGGCATCGTCAAGGGCGCGGCAGTCTATTCCGGCCAGTTCAAGATTTCTGGAGCCGACAGGAACTCGGCCGAATTGCGTGGTACTGACGGCGAACCTGTGAAAGTCAGCACCGGCAAGCCCGATCCTGGCTTCCGATTGAACGGCAAATTCGCTCTCGACCATCAGAAGCTCGGCGTCGACGAATTCCGCTTCGAGACCGGGCCGCTCGACAATCCCTACACCGCCGATGGCAAGGCGTCGGTCGATCTCGGCCTCAAGCCGCATTTCGCGATCGAAGCGAGCGGGGCGCAGGTGCAGTTCGACGAGGCGGTGGGCGCATCCGCTGGAACCGGGCTGACGCTCGATCAGCGCATCGCGGCATTCGAGCAGACGCTGCTGCACATGCCGAAGCCGACGATACCGGGCACGGTCGAGGTCAGGCTGCCGGCGGTGGTGGCGGGCGACACGACAGTGCGCGACGTGCGGCTTTCGGCGGAGCCGGTCGAGGGCGGCTGGTCGGTGAAGTCGCTTGCCGCGACACTGCCGGGCCGCGCGACGCTCGAAGCCGACGGCATGCTGAGCGTCGAGGACCATTTCGGCTTCACGGGCTCCCTGCTGCTTGCCGTCGGACAGCCCTCCGGTTTCGCGGCCTGGCTGTCGAAGGATGTCGACGACGCGATCCGCCGTCTGCCGGCGGCAGGGTTCAAGGCCAAGGTCGATCTCAGCGCGAACCGGCAGTCCTTCAGCGATCTCGAGCTCATCCTCGGCAAGGCGAAGTTCTCGGGCAGCATCGATTCCAGCCAGCCCGATGGCGCCAGGCCCTCGGTGCTGATGCGGCTGGAAGGCGGCGAGCTCGACGTCGACGGGCTGGCGGCTTTCGCCTCGATCTTCGTCAGCGACAAGGGCGCCAACCGTTTCTCCGACCGCGACCTCGATTTCCAGATCAAGGCGGGCCCGGTCAGCGCCGGCGGCCTGACGGCCGACACGGTGGATACGGCGTTGAGGCTGCGTGAGGGCCTGCTCGAAATCGACCGGCTCTCGGTCGGCGGGCTTGCCGGCGCCTCGATCAGCGCCACAGGGCGTATCAAGGACTTTCCGGAAAGCCCGACCGGCAAGCTCGACGCATCCGTCGTGGCCGTGGATCTCAAGCCGCTCATCGATGTCGCGGCACAGCATTATCCGGACAATCCGGTTCTGAAGGGTCTGGCCACCCGTGCGGCTGCTTATCCCGAATTGTTCCAGGACGCCCGTGTCGACCTGGTAACCAGTGCGGCCGACAATGGCGACGGCACTACCGGGCTCGCGCTCTCCGCGCAAGGCAAGGCCGGCGGCTCCGCCTTCTCGGCTTCGCTCTCGGGCAAGGGCACTGCGGCTCGGCTTCTGGAGGCGCCGGTCGCGCTGACCTTCAACGCTCGCAACCAGAACGCCGCCACGCTGCTTGCGCTTTATGGCCTGCCGGCGCTGCCGCTCGGCATGCTTGGACAGGCGACCACCGATCTTTCGGCGAAGGGCTCGTTGAGCGGCGGTCTGGCGACCAGCTTCAATCTCACGGCTGACGATTTCAGGGCGAGCTTCGACGGGACCGTCGCCGAGACGCAGCAAGGCGCCACCGCCAAGGGCAAGGTCAATCTCGACGCCGCCGATATCGAGCCATGGCTGATGACGACAGGCGTCGGGCTGCCGGGCATGGGCACCGGCACGTCGGCATCGCTCGCCGCCGATGCCGATTTCGGCAATGGGCTTCTGGTGTTGAGCGGACTGACCGGCGCGATCAACAAGGCCGCAGTGTCGGGCGACGTCAATGTCGACGGCAAGGATGGGCTGCCGCATCTTGCCGGTGCGCTGGCACTCGATGAGCTCGACCTCGATCCGCTGGCGGTGTCGCTGTTCGGCGATCAGTCCTTCCTTGCCGCGAAAGGCGGCGGCTGGCCAACCGCGCCGTTCAGCCAGAAGTCGACCCTGCCGTTCAGCGCCGATCTCGACCTCAACACGGCGGCGCTTGCCGCCGGACCGTTCGCCACCGCGCATGACGCGGCGCTGTCGCTGAAGCTCGACCGGGAAGGCATCCATGTCTCGGACCTCAAGGCCAAGCTCTACGGCGGCACGCTGACCGGCCTGTTTGAGCTGAAGAACACCGACGGCACCGGCCTGTTTTCGGGGCAGTTGAAACTGGCCGGCAGTGATCTTTCCACAGTGCTGCCGGGGTCAGGCATCGGCGGCAGCGGCGACATTTCGGCAGCGCTGTCGACCAGCGGCAAGTCTGTGGATGCGATGATCGCCGCCCTGTCCGGGTCCGGCACGGCGGCGCTGAAGGGACTGGCCATCGCCGGCATCAATCCCGATGCCTTTGCCCCTGTCATCGCTAAGGCCGATGCAATCGGACGCGACATCGATGCCGCCAAGACCGCCGGCTTCGCGCCTGAGATCGCCGGCGAGGGCAGTTTCACGGCCGGTGACACCGACATCGCCTTCACCGTTGCCAACGGCACGCTCCGGGCGCCGCCGATCAGCCTCGACAACCCGGCAGCGACACTGTCGGCGGACGTGATGGCTGACCTCAGCACCAGCACCGTCACAGCAAAGGGCGCGATCACCTATCGACCAGGCGACGAGGCGCTGGTCGGCTCCGAACCGGCCGTGAATTTCAGCCTCGCCGGCGCGCTCGGGGCGACGGCGCCCCAGTTCGACAGCGCGCCGTTGGCGCAGTTCCTGACCCAGCGCGCGCTGGAGAAAGAGCAGCAACGGGTCGAGGCGATGCAGGCGGCGCTGCTCGAGAAGCAGAGGCTGCGGCGCGAGGTGCGCTACTACGCTGCCCTGCAGACGGAGCGCGACCGGGCGGCCGAGGAATTGCGCCGGCAAGAGGAGGAGGCGCGGCAGAAAGCCGAGGCCGAAGCCAGGGCGAAAGCCGAGGCAGAGGCGCAGGCAAAAGCGGAAGCCGAGGCGAGGGCCAAGGCGGAGGCCGACGCCAAGGCTCAGGCCGAGGCTGAGGCACGCGCCAAGGCGGAGGCTGATGCCAAGGCAGAAGCGGAAGCCGACGCTAAGGCAAAGGCAGAACAACGAGCAACTGACGAAGCGGCGAAGGCCCAGGCCGAGGCGGAGCGCAAGAAGGCGGAGCAGGCGAGGCTGGAGGCCGATCGCAAGAAAGCCGAGCAAGCGAGACTGGAAGCAGAGCGCAAGGCGACCGAGCAGGCGCCGAAGGCCGACCGGTCGCTTCCCGGCGTCAACGACAGTTCCGCTCCAGAGTCGCCGAAACCCAAGGCCAACCCGTTCACGATCGACAATCTGCTGAAATCGCTGGACGGCGGTTGAGGCCTATCCACCGAAGCCGCGGGTCTGGCATTCGGCCGCGCCGCCTTGTCGATTAGGACGGCTCCTGACGAAAGAGCAGGCGCCTGAGCATAGGCTCGATCCGCGAAAGCTCGTCGAGATGGGCGGCCGACAATTCGGCCAGGCGATCGTCGGCGAGAGGGGTAAGTTGCAGCAGCACGCGGCGGTGGTCGGCCTTGTCCTGATCCCTTATGACCAGTCCGGCCTCGCTCAGCCGGTTCACCAGTTCGACGGCGCTGTGGTGGCGGATGCGCAACCGCTCCGCCAGATCGCCCACCGCCACAGGTCCGCCGCCGGGATAGCCCTTGATCGCCAGCAGCGCCTGGTGCTGGCGCGGGGTCAAGCCCGCCTCATTCGCCTGAAGCTGGCTGAATTCGAGGAAGCGGCGGATCAGGTAGCGGAACTCCGACAGCCGCTGGTAGTCGGCCTGGCTGATGGCGGGACGTGGTTTCTTCGGCGGCGTCATTCTCCGACTTATGGCCCTTTCCGGCCAAAGCTCAACTCTCATGAAGCTAGGGGCCTAGTGCGATCCATGTCCAAAATGACGCGGATCGATGATCGAGAAACGCCCTTGATGAATTATATCGTAGTACGATATGTAGCGGCCCGACACCGGACGGCACTCGCGCCGCCAGAAAGCTCAGGCTCCCCAATGAAATCCGCTCACGCCGGTAATGGCCATCTTCGCGACTTCACCACCGATCCAAGGGTGTTGCTCATCGCCGCGATAGCGGTCGTGGTCGCGACCGCCGGGCTGTTTGCCGGCATCGTGCTGCTGAAGCTCATCCGGCTTGCCACCAACATTGCCTATTTCGGCCAGTTCACGTTGGCCGAGCTCAGGCTCGAGGACACGCCGCTCGGCTATGCCGCCGTGATCGTACCCGTGATCGGTGCGCTCATCGTCGGGCTGATGGCGCGCTTCGGCAGCGAGAAGATCCGCGGCCACGGCATTCCCGAAGCGATCGAGGCAATCCTGCTCGGGCGCTCGCGGCTCGACGCCAAGGTTGCGGTGCTGAAGCCATTGTCGTCGGCGATCTCGATCGGTTCCGGCGGACCGTTCGGTGCCGAGGGCCCGATCATCATGACCGGCGGCGCGATCGGCTCGCTGATCGCGCAGATGCTGCCGGTCAGCGACAATGAACGCAAGACGCTGCTGGTGGCGGGCGCGGCTGCCGGCATGACGACCGTCTTCGGCACGCCGATCGCCGCCATCATGCTTGCCGTCGAACTGCTGCTGTTCGAATGGACGCCGCGCAGTTTCATCCCGGTCGCCGTCGCCGCCATCGTCGCCGAGGTCGAACGCACCCTGCTGCATCTGCCGGGTCCGATCTTCCCGTTTTCGGGCAGCATGGAAGCATCGATCGCCGGATTGGGCGGCTGGGTGCTGGTCGGCATTGCCTCCGGGCTTCTTTCGGGCCTGCTGACGCAATTGGTCTATGCCTGCGAGGACGCCTTCCAGAAACTGTCAATACACTGGATGTGGTGGCCGATGATCGGCGGCCTCGTG
This sequence comes from Mesorhizobium silamurunense, assembly GCF_014843825.1. Taxonomy (GTDB): domain Bacteria; phylum Pseudomonadota; class Alphaproteobacteria; order Rhizobiales; family Rhizobiaceae; genus Mesorhizobium; species Mesorhizobium silamurunense. The sequence continues at coordinate 28,579 of NZ_JHQR01000268.1, read as the reverse complement.
GTCGGCATCGGCGGATTGATCGAGCCGCAGGCGCTCGGTGTCGGCTACGACAACATCGCCAATATGCTCGATGGCCGCGTCGTCGCGACCGCGGCGCTGACGCTTCTGGTGGTGAAGGCCATCATCTGGTCGGTGGCGCTGGGTTCGGGAACGTCAGGCGGTGTGCTGGCTCCGCTGCTGATCATGGGCGGCGCGATGGGCGCGGTGCTGGCCGGCATCCTGCCCGAGGCGACGCCGGACTTCTGGCCGCTGCTGGCGATGGCCGCGACCATGGGCGGCACGATGCGCGCGCCGCTTACCGCGACCTTCTTCGCGGTCGAGCTCACCGGCAACACCCATATGCTTGTCCCGCTGATCGCGGCCTGCGCAACCGCGCATGCCGTCACCGTGCTGTTGATGAAGCGATCGATCCTGACCGAAAAGGTGGCGCGGCGCGGACATCACCTCGTCCGCGAATACCGCGTCGATCCCTTCGCGCTGACCAGGGTGCGCGAAGTGATGACGGCCAAGGTCGAGAGCGTGCCGGCGACGATGACGCTGCATGGCGCAGCCGCATTCCTCACCGCGCCGGACACGCGGCATCCGAGCTTCCCCGTGATCAACGAAGACGGACATGTGCTCGGCGTCATCGATCCGCCGGCGATCCTACGCTGGCGCCGCGCCGGCAAGCACCGTAAGACGACGCTCGGCGAGCTTTTAACCGGCAGCAAGGTCACGCTCGCCTATCCGGACGAGTATTTGGAAGGGCTGTCCGACAAGCTGCTCTTGGCTAACGTCTCGCATCTGCCGGTCGTCTCGCGCGAGGATGCACGGCTCGTCGGCTATATCGGCTGGAAGGACCTGATGCGAGTGCGGTCGAAAAAGCAGGCGGAGGAACGCGACCGTTCGGCCCTGCTCAGCTTCGGCGCCAAACGCAAGACGCAGCAAAGCGTCGGCGACCCGGTCTGAGGCCGGTCAAGGCGACTTGCCGCCGCGCTTTGCCCAGGCCAGCACGTAGAGCCTCAGCGCGGAGGAGAGGTTCGCGTCGCGTGTTCGCGTTTCGTCGATCTCGGCAACAAGGGCCGCCAGCGAAATCGAGCGCTGCGCCGCGATCGTGACGAGGTCATCGTAGAAAGGTTGCTCCAAGGAAAAACTAGTGCGGTGGCCGCGGATCGTCACCGAGCGCTTTTCGACCGCGGCCATCGGAGGCGCTCAGCGTCCGTCCGGATCGCCGGGCTTCTCGCGGCGATGGCCGTCCATGAATTTTTCCGTCCTGTCGGACGTCAGCCAGTCACGCTCGCGCTCGGCCTTGGAGCGGCCGTGCAATGCCCGGTTCTCGCCGGCCAGGCGTTCCTTCTCGATGCGCGCTTTCTGTTTGCGGGCCCGGCGGAGATTGACGACTTCGCCCATTCTCCCGGCTCACTTCTTGCGAAAAGCGTCGAGCGAAACCACCTCGGCGCTCTTGCCGCCGGTATCGGCGACGGCCGGCTTCTTCTCGGCCTCGGTGGTCTTTTTCTTCGATTCCGGTTTCTTTTCGGCCACGACGGCAATCGGCAGCTCCGGGGCCGGCGCTGCGTCGTCGTCTTCCGCGGCATTGTCCGCCTTGACGTCGAATTCGAGCTCGAAATTCACCGAAGGATCGTAGAAACCGCGCACGGCGGAGAAGGGGATCTCGAGCTTTTCAGGCACGTCGGAGAAGGAGAGCCCCACCTCGAAACCGGCATCCGTCACCTTCAGGTCCCAGTACTGGAACTGGATGACGATGGTCATCTGCTCCGGATAACGCTCGCGCAGCCGCGAGGAAATGCGCACGCCAGGCGCGCCGGTCAGGAAGGTGATGAAGAAATGATGGTTGCCCGGAAGGCCTGTGCGCGCGACCTCGGCCAGGACCTTGCGCATGACGCCGCGCAATGCCTCCTGGGCCAGAATGTCGTAGCGGATGTGGTCGTCGGCCATGTGACGGTCGGGTTCCGTTGAATCGTCCGCATAGCTGTAATCAAGCTTGAGCGCGGCGTAAACCGCATATAGGCGCCCAACGCCGAGGCCAAGAGGGGGTGGCGGCGATTTGATCGCTCAGGCGTGGGTGAGGGCGGCCTGCCTGACGGAGGTTGTTTTCCGCGAGCCGAAAGCGCGGAGGAAGGTGCGCACACCGTTGGTGGCCGAGCGCAGCACTTCCTCTTCGGTCGGCATGCCGCCGAGCATGAAGGTTATCTGCAGCTCGGCGTTGACAAGCGCGAGGAACTGGCGCGCCGCCACGTCCGGATCGTCGATCGACAGGTGCCCGGCATAGGCAAGCCGCGCGAAGCGGGCGGCAAGCGCCGACCAGGTGCGGCCCGGCCCCTGTTCGCGCCACTCGGCAAAAAGCTCCGGATAACGCTCGCCCTCGGCCTGGATCAGCTTGCGCAGGAAGCGGCCGTCGCGGTTGCAGATGCAGTTGCGGTTCATGCGCACCGCGAAGGCGACAAGATCGGATTCGAGGTCGGCGGGCTGATCGGGGAAGGTGGCGATGGTGGCGAATATGCCGGCATTGCAGCGTTCCGTCAGGTCGCGCACGACCGCCATGAAGAGCTTTTCCTTGTCGCCATGGTGATTGTAGACGGTCTGGCGCGAGACGCCGGCCTCGGCCGCGATCAGGTCGATATTGGCGCCGGCATAGCCTTCCCGGCAAAAAACCGAAGCGGCCGCATCGACCACCGATGTGCGCTTGGCCTCATGGCTGCGTGGCGGGAAAGTGTCAGGAGAAACGCCGGGCTTCATAAAAATCTATATAGTGGTGATTGACGAATTGGACAAGCCTGTCTAAATTTGTGGACACAACAAAGGGAAGTCCGCTCCCCGAGAGACGAATGAATTCGCTCTAGAGGCGAATGAACTCGCCCTCAGATGTCGGATTTCCACGGGATGGAACGTCCTGGGGTAGACGCCGATCTTCGCGGCGGCAACCAGATTCGAAAGAAGCCCTATCATGAGTCCCAAATTCCTCCGCATCGCGGTCGTGCTCGGCTTGTTGTCCGCAATCGGCCCCTTCGCGATCGATATGTATCTTCCCGCGCTGCCCTCGATCGGTGAGGATCTGCACGCTGGCACGGCTGCCGTGCAGATGAGCCTCTTGATCTTCTTCCTGTCGATGGGCTTCGGCCAGATCGTCGTCGGCCCGATCTCCGACATGGTCGGGCGCAAGCTGCCGCTTTATGCCGGCCTCGCGCTGTTCATGGTCGGCGGCGTCGGCTCGGCCATGGCGCCCTCCATCGAATGGTTGATCGCCTTCCGCTTTCTGCAGGGGCTCGGCGCCAGCGCCGGCATGGCCATTCCGCGCGCCATCGTGCGCGACCTGCACACCGGCAACGAGGCCGCAAAGCTGATGTCGCTCCTGATGCTGGTGTTCTCGGTCTCGCCGATCCTGGCGCCGCTGACCGGCAGCCAGATCATCGAGAGTTTTGGCTGGCGCGCAGTCTTCTGGACCGTGACGGGTGCCGCGGCTTTAGCCACCATCCTGCTCGCGACTTCGCTGAAAGAGACGCGGTCGGTGGAGGAGCGCGCCAACTCGTCTTTCGGCACGGCGCTGGCGGGTTACCGCTACCTGATGGGTGACCGCAACTTCCTCGGCCTGGTGGCGATCGCCGGCTTCGGCATTGCGAGCTTCTTCGTCTATCTGTCGAGCTCGTCCTTCATCCTGATCGACCACTACGGCCTGTCGCCGTCGGTCTACAGCGTCTTCTTCTCGATCAACGCGGTCGCCTTCATCGGCATGTCGCAGTTGACCGGAATGCTGGCGGACCGCTTTGGTTTGAAGCGGGTCGTCTGGGTGGCGGTGACCGGCTACGCCACGGTGATGGTGGCGCTGTTCGCGATCATGGCTTCCGGCGTCGACCGGCTCGACGTGATGGCGGCGCTGCTCTTCGTTGGCTACGGTTTCCTCGGCTTGGTCATCCCGACCACTTCCGTGCTGGCCATGGAAGAGCATGGCGAGATCGCCGGCACCGCCTCGGCGTTGATGGGCACGCTGCACTTCGCCATAGGTGCGTTGGCCATGGGCGTAGCGGGCCTCTTCTTCGACGGCACGCCGCTGCCGATGGTTGCCGGCATCACGCTTTGCGCGGTGATTTCGTTCACGCTGGCCAAGGTGACTCTCGGCCGCACGCGGGAAGCGGTCGAAGCGCCGGCGGAGTAAGAACTCACGAAAGATCGGAAAAGGCCGGGCTTGCCCGGCTTTTTCCGTGTCCGCAACAATCCGTCGCGTCGAGGACGAAGCGCACACGCTCCTCGACCGACGTAAGGGGCAAGGGCACAAGGTTGTAGCCGAGTTCGGCGTAGGCCTCGGCCACCGATTGGAAGGTGCGCTCGGCTTCGTCGAGTGTCTGTTTCCTCTCCTCGTCCTGAGTGAAGATCTTCGGCCATGGCGGCGCGATGAAGACGCGGCGGGCATAGCGGAATTTGGCCGCCGCGTTTTTGATGCGGTCAGGCACCGGCAGGCTGCAGAGCCTGAGATAGCCGATCACGTCCGGCACGCCGCGATCAAAGAAAACGGGGCCGGGCTTAGCATGCGCGGCGCGCCAGGAGCGCAGCTCCCATGACAGCATCAGCTCGGCAAAGAGCGCCTGGTCCTGCCACGGAAGGGCAGGGCCGCCGATCGCCATCTGATCGCGGATGACGCGTCCCGCCTCGGGCGCCGTCGCGAAGCCCATGGCCTTCAGCGCTTCGATGAGCGTGGTCTTGCCGGAGCCGGGACCGCCGGTCAGCACGAAGAATCGATCGGAGTCGTTTTGCATGACTTGTCCATGGATGATGGACGGCAAGGCAGGACGACGCATGCGCGCCGGACCTTGGCCGTTCAGTGGGAAAGAAGAAAAGGGGAGAAGGTGGAGGTTTCTGTTGCCAGGTACCTCCGAACCCCGCCTAGAAGTGCGAACCCCTAGGGCTTGATTTGAAGCGTTCGCACTGCATTAAGCAGCGAGACGAGCTTCCGCATAGTTGTCGTTGGCAACTATAAGTTTAGCCCGATGACGGTGGTACAATGCCGGGCAAAAGTACGATCTTTACACCTTCGTCGATCCTATTTCGCCCCCAGCAAAAGCCGCTCCGTCATCCAGAGCAGTTTTTGGTGGAGGCGCCGGGTACCGCCCCCGGGTCCGAACGGCTTATTTCATCGCCTGTTTATCGCCATAGTCGGTCAAGCCGACGAAGTGAATATAGGGACCGATCATGGAAAATGAAAGGCCAAACCGGCACTTGTCCCCGGTGCCAAACTCGACAGCCAAGGGTTGACTTGCGCGCTTACTCAATCGAAGCTCCGCCGGCGATGAGGAATCTCTGACCTAGCGCACAAGTTGCGCGGCGCGCCACAAGCCTCATCGATCGGATCCGTGGCGCCGACGAGGGGAATTTCGATGGCCGACTATCTTGCGGATGTGAAGAAGTACGATGCCGGCGCCAGCGCCGACGCCGTCGAGAAGATCGTCAAGCATCTGGGCATCGCGCTCAGGAACCGCGATTCCTCGCTGGTCTCCTGCACGGACCCGAAGGAGCTCGAGCGCGTCCGGGAGAATTGGGCCGGCAAGAAGCTCGGCGTCGCGGACGCCAAGAAGGCAGACGCCTCGATTGAGAAGGTCTGCAAGGCGATGGCCGCCGACAACACCAAGAGCCGCGTTACCTTCTATTACCTGGTCGCCAAGGATCTGGGCAAACTGGGTTCCCTCTGAGGCACAGCCGTCGGCAGCCGGCTCCGCATCGTGCCGGCCCGCGGACTTTCTGGCGCACGATCCATATCTGTGACGGGTTTGCGGTGTTCGACCGACGGCCAGTCGGCTATGATCGCATGTCACCCGAATCGAGGCGAATCCTATGCGCCAATATCTCGACCTATTGAAGCACGTGCTGGAAAACGGCGCCAACCGGGGCGACCGCACCGGCACCGGCACGCGCTCGGTGTTCGGCTACCAGATGCGCTTCGACCTTTCGCGCGGCTTCCCGGTCACCACCACCAAGAAGCTGCATCTGAAGTCGATCATCCACGAGCTGCTGTGGTTCCTGGCGGGCGACACCAACATCAAATATCTCAACGACAACGGCGTCACCATCTGGGACGAATGGGCCGACGAGAACGGCGATCTCGGCCCTGTCTACGGCAAGCAGTGGCGCTCGTGGCCGGACGGGCATGGCGGCGAGATCGACCAGATTGCTGGCCTTCTCAAGGAGATACGCAAGAATCCCAATTCGCGACGGCTGATCGTTTCGACCTGGAACCCGGCCGAAGTGGAAGCGATGGCGCTGCCGCCCTGCCACTGCCTGTTCCAGTTCTACGTCTCGGAGGGCCGGCTCTCTTGCCAGCTCTACCAGCGCTCGGGCGATATCTTCCTCGGCGTGCCGTTCAACATCGCGTCCTATGCGTTGCTGACGCTGATGGTGGCACAGGTGACCGGTCTGAAGCCCGGCGACTTCGTCCACACGCTCGGCGACGCGCATCTTTATTCGAACCATTTCGAGCAGGCGCGCGAGCAGCTGCGGCGCACGCCGAAGCCGCTGCCGACGATGTGGATCAACCCGGACGTGAAGGACCTTTTTGCCTTCCGCTTCGAGGATTTCCGCCTCGAAAACTATTTCGCCGATGCCAGCATCAAGGCGCCGATCGCGGTCTGATACCAGGCGCTCCCGGCGCTTGGATGGTGAAACGCAGTTCTGTCAGTCGATGCCGACCACGACGTCGGACGCCTTGATCACCGCATAGGCCTGCTTGCCTTTTTCGAGCTGCAGGTCGGCGACGGCCTCGTTGGTGATCGAAGCGGTGACGATCGCCCCGCCGCCGATGTCGATCCTGACATGCGAGGTGGTCGCGCCCTTGATGATCTCGACGACCTTGCCCTTGAGGATGTTGCGGGCGCTGATCTTCATCTGCCTCTCCTTGGCCTGCGCTGTATCGGATAGGCTTCATCGTAGGCTGGGAGGACCCAGCTATACAATGGTGCTGAAGGTAAAAAGCCTTCCCTTGTTATGTTCATCCGGATATATCGATCGAAGGCATTAGGCAGAACGAATTTTCAAGACAGGGAGAGGTTTCATGACGGGCAAGGGTTTTGGATTGAAGGCGGTCGCGGTCAGCGGGCTGACGGCGCTCTTGATCGCGGCCGTGCCGACGGCTCGCGCCGACGACAAGGTGGTCGTGTTCGCTGCGGCGAGCCTCAAGGACGCGCTCGATGCGGTCAACAAGGCCTGCGAGCCTGAAGTTGGCGAAGCGGCGACCATTTCCTATGCGGCAAGCTCGGCGCTCGCCAAGCAGATCGAGGGCGGTGCGCCGGCAGACGTTTTCGTCTCGGCCGATCTCGACTGGATGAAATATCTTTCCGACAAGAAGCTGACCAAGACGGACACCGAAGTGAAGCTGCTCGGCAACCAGATCGTGCTGGTGGCGCCGAGGGATTCCAAGGTCGAAGCCAAGGTGGAAAAGGGTTTCGATCTCGCCAAGCTTATCGGCGATGGCAGGCTCGCAATCGGCGACGTCAAGGCGGTGCCGGCCGGCAAATACGGCAAGGCGGCGCTGGAATCGCTGGGCGTCTGGTCCTCCGTCGAAGGCAAGGTCGCGCAGGCCGAGAATGTCCGCGCCGCGCTGAAGCTGGTGTCGACTGGCGAGGCCGTCCTCGGCATCGTCTACGCTACCGACGCGCATGCCGAGAAGGGCGTGAAGGTCGTCGGAACCTTCCCCGAGGATTCGCACCCGCCGATCATCTACCCGATTGCCCAGACGGCGGATTCGAAGGACAAGGATACGGCTGCCTTCCTGAAGTGCGTCGAGTCGGCCAAGGCCGCCGCGCTCTTCAAGGAACAGGGTTTTACGGTGCTCGCGCCGAGCAACTGAGAGAGACCTTACACCGCATATGAACTGGCTGCTGGACCTCACTCCCGATGAATGGAATGCGGTCCGGCTGTCGATCAAGGTGGCGACGGTGGCGATGATCGCAAGCCTGCCGCCGGGCATCCTGATCGCGCTGGTGCTGGCCCGGGGGCAGTTCTGGGGCAAGACCCTGCTCAACGGATTGGTGCATCTGCCGCTGATCCTGCCGCCGGTGGTGACCGGCTATCTGCTCCTGCTTACCTTCGGCAGGCGTGGACCTGCCGGCTCTTTCCTGGTCGAACATTTCGGCATCGTCTTTTCGTTCCGCTGGACGGGCGCGGCGCTCGCTTGCGGCGTCATGGGTTTTCCGCTGATGGTACGAGCGATCCGGCTGTCGATCGAGGCGGTCGACCGCAAGATGGAGGCCGCGGCCGGCACGCTCGGCGCCAATCCGCTCTGGGTGTTCGCCACCATCACTCTGCCGTTGATCCTGCCCGGGCTGATCGCCGGCGCGATCCTCTCCTTCGCCAAGGCAATGGGCGAGTTCGGCGCCACCATCACCTTCGTCTCCAACATCCCCAACGAGACGCAGACGCTGCCCTCGGCGATCTACACCTTCACGCAGGTGCCGGGCGGTGATGCGGGCGCGCTGAGACTGACGCTGATTTCGATCGTCATCTCCATGGTCGCGCTGGTGGCCTCCGAGGTCCTTGCGCGGCGGATCGGCCGGCGGATGGACATCGAATGACGCTCTCGGTCGACATCAATCATCGCCTCGGCGATTTCGCCATCGAAGCGAATTTCGAAAGCGCCGGCCGGCTGACGGCGCTGTTCGGGCCTTCGGGTTCGGGCAAGTCGACGCTGATCAACCTGATGGCCGGACTGATCCGGCCGCAAAAAGGGCGGATTGCGATCGACGGCCGCGTGCTGGTCGACACCGCCGCCAGCGTGTTCGTGCCGATGCACAAGCGGCGGATCGGCATGGTGTTCCAGGACGCGCGGCTCTTCCCGCATATGAGCGTCGCCGGCAATCTGCGCTATGGCCGCTGGTTTACGCCGGCTACCGAACGCTACGCCAATATCGACGCCGTGGTCGACCTGCTCGGCATCGGTCCTCTGCTCGACCGGCGGCCGGCGAGATTGTCAGGTGGCGAAAAGCAGCGCGTGGCGATCGGGCGTGCGCTGCTTGCCAGCCCGAAACTGCTGTTGATGGACGAGCCGCTTGCCTCGCTCGACGAGGCGCGCAAGGCCGAGATCCTGCCCTATATCGAGCGGCTGCGTGACGAGACGAAGATCCCGATCGTCTATGTCAGTCATTCCGTCGCCGAAGTGGCGCGGCTGGCGAGTGACGTGGTGGTGCTCTCGCAAGGCAAGGTCGCGGCTTTCGGCCCGACCGAGGCGATCATGCAGCGGCTCGACCTTTTGCCGGCGGAGGAGCGCGGCGAGGGCGGCGCGGTGCTCGACACCAGGGTGCTGCGTCACGACGAGGCTTTCGGCATGACTGTGCTCGGCTCGCCGGCCGGCGATATCCGCGTGCCACGCCTCCCACGGCCGGCGGGGGCTCTGGTGCGGCTCCGCATCCGCGCTCGCGACGTCATGATCGCGACTGAACGGCCGGCGGGCCTCAGCGCGCTCAACATATTGGCGGGAACGATCGCCGCAGTCAGGCCGGGCGTCGGCCCGACGGTGGAGATCGCCATCGACTGCAACGGCGCAATCGTCCTGGCGCGCATCACCGAACAGTCGAAACACACCCTTCGCCTCGCGCTCGGCCGCAAGGTCTTCGCGGTGATCAAGACGGTGAGCTTCGACAGTGCGACGACCGCGCCCGGATTGCCGGTAGAGGCCGACGGTTGACGAAAGGGCAATATCGCTATGTTGGTTTGGAATAGCGATATGGCGGCGGAGGGGGTAATCTCGACGTGATCGCGGAGGACAAGAGATGCCATCGCTGAGCCTGCGGATAAATCTCGATCCCGACGGACGAATTGGTCCGGGTAAGATCGAGTTGCTGGAACAGATCGCCGCTTTCGGTTCGATCTCGGCCGCGGCGCGCGGCATGGAGATGTCGTACAAGCATGCCTGGGATCTTGTCGAGGACATGAACCGGGTGTTCGGCAAGCCGCTCGTTGCGGCGCAGACCGGTGGCCGGAAAGGCGGCGGCGCGCAATTGACCGCGGTAGGCCTCGCCGTCGTCAGTCGCTTCAGGGCCATAGAGCGCGCCGCCGCTTCCGCGGCCGCGGTGCATATGCAGGCTTTGCAAGCGGAGATCGACGCCGGGTAGGCAGTAGGCAGTAGGCTGTGATGTCCTAGAGTTGTTGCTCGACGCGCACGAAATCGACAACTTCCGATCGAACTAATGGCCCACTGCCTATTCCCTACTGCCTATTTCCTACTCCCCTGGCTTCCTCAGCAGGTAGGTGTCCATGATCCAGCCTTTTTTCCGCCTGGCTTCCTCGCGGACCTTCTCGATCTCGGCGCCTACATCGCCGAGCCGGCCGGAGAGGATGATCTCGTCCGGCGTGCCGAGATAGGCGCCCCATTGGATGAAGACATCCTGATCGGCCAGCGTGTTGAAGGCGCATTTGCCGTCGAGCATGACAACCGTGCTTCCGGCGTTTGCCGGCAGCCCTTCTTCAGTCAGCCTGCGTCCGGTGGTGACCAGGATCGAATCGCCAATGCGGTTGAGCGCTGTCGCGTGGCTCGCGGCCAGCGCCTGGATCGCGGTGATGCCCGGAATGACCTCGAGCTCGAAACCGACATTGCCTCTGCGGCACACGCGCTCCAGGATGCGCAGCGCGCTGTCATAGAGCGAAGGATCGCCCCAGATCAGGAAGGCGCCGCAGCCATCCTCGGCAAGCTCGTCGCGGATCAGCCGCTCATAGATCTCGGCGATCGCCTCGTGCCAGTCGTCGACCGTCACGCGATAGGACGATGCCGGCTCGGCGCGAACCGGCACGTCGAACTCGACGCGGCGCGATTGCGGGTTGGTGACGAAGCGGTCGCAGATCTGCCGGCGAAGTTCGGCGAGATCGTTCTTGCTCGCGCCCTTGTCGGGAATGAACAGCACGTCGGCGCGGTTCAGGCCGTTGATGGCCTGGACCGTCATGTGATCGGGATTGCCGGCGCCGATGCCGATGACGAGAAGGTTGCGCATGAGCGCTTCTCCTGCCCGATCGGACGGCCGGTGTCCAGACGGCTTGGGCAACCAGAACGTAAAGGCCTTTGAAGCGGGCAACAGCAGTCCATCGTTTGGCAGAAACGCTGAACTGCTCTAGCTACTTTTCGTGGAATTGCTCTAGATGAAAGCGCATACCGGGGTGATCCCGGTCGAGAGGGGATTCATGTTCCGCACCATCCTCACCGCAGCGTTGGCGTTTTTGGCCGCACCGGCCTTCGCCAACGATTCCGTCGCCGAACTGGGTACCGGCGGCCTGATCCTGTCGCGCAGCGACGCCGTCGCCATGGAAAGCGAGAACCTTTTCATCTCGCCTGAGAAGGTGACCGTCGACTACGTCTTCCGCAACAACACCGACAAGGACGTCAGCGCCATCGTTGCCTTCCCGATGCCGGACATCGAGGGCGATCCAAACGAGATGCCGGCGCTCCCGGAAGCGCAGAGCGACAATTTCCTAGGCTTCGAGGTGACGATCGACGGCGTCGACGCGAAGCCGCAGCTCGAACAGAAGGCGTTTGCGCTGGGCATCGACATCACGGCCGACCTCAAGGCGCAGAACGTGCCGCTCTATCCGTTCGGCGATGCGGCCAAGGCGGCTCTGGCGAAACTGCCTAAGGATGTCGCCGAGGATTGGGAAAACCGCGGCATCATTATCGAGGACACTGCCGATGACGGGTCGGGCATGCAAACCGCCTACGCGCCGTTCTGGCAATTGCGCTCGACTTATTGGTGGCGCTCGACCTTCCCGGCCAACAAGGAAGTCCATGTCTCGCACCGCTATAAGCCCAGCGTCGGCGGCACGTCATCGGTCAGCTTCTATTACGACGGCAAGTTCCAGGGGCAGTACGACACCTACAAGACCCGCTACTGCATCGACGGCGCGTTCGAGAACGCGGTGCGCAAGGCAGCGAAGGAAAATCCCGACGGCTATCCGAAATATTTCGAGAGCCGCATCGCTTACATCCTCACCACGGGCGGAAACTGGGCGTCGGGCAGCATCGGCAATTTCAAGCTAACCATCGACAAGGGTAGCCCCAAGAATCTGGTTTCGTTCTGCGGCGACAACGTCCGCAAGGTTGGCCCGACGACATTCGAGATGACGGCCAAGGATTTTTATCCTGAGCACGATATCAACATCCTGCTGCTCGAGCCGTCGGACAATGGCGGGAACGGCGGCTGATGGATATCGCGATCTACGTCGCCATTGCCGAGAACGGCGTGATCGGACGCGAAGGCGGGCTGCCGTGGCGGCTTTCCAGCGATCTGAAGCGCTTCAAGGCCGACACGATGGGCAAGCCGATCATCATGGGCCGCAAGACTTATGAGGGCATCGGCCGGCCGCTGCCCGGCAGGCTCAACATCGTGGTGACGCGCGCCAGAGACTGGCGCGCCGAGGGCATCGAAGTCGCCCATTCGCTCGACGAGGCGATTACGCTGGCCAAGGTGCGCGGCCGCTGCATGGCGGGCGCCGAGGAGATCTGCGTGGTCGGCGGCGGCGAGATCTATGCCCAGGCCTTGCCGCTCGCCGATCGTCTCCATGTCACCCATGTGCTGGCCGCGGTCGATGGCGACGCTCATTTTCCGCCGATCGACCCGGCGATCTGGCGGATCGTGCGTTCCGAGGATTTCCCGGCGGGCGAAAAGGACAGCCACGCGACGCGCTATACCGTCTATGAGCGTCGCGGCGACGGCCAGTGACGAGGACAAAGGGTCGCTGCCGGCCCAAATCGGACGGCGCGGGCGGCAGACCGCGTTGAAAGCGCGTCACGGCGTCCCTATAGAAGAACGACAGTACAGCGCCGCGCGTCCAACCGGACCCGCAAAAGGCCGCTGTAAAACTTTGATTTGGCGCATGATTCCTTTCCGAAAACCGGTACCGGTTTTCGGGGTCATGCGCTAGGATTGCGCCGCAAGGCCCGAGGGAACCGAAGCGAAAGGACATTCATGCCCTGGAACGACAAGAGCGGTGGCGGCGGCCCATGGGGCGGCGGCGGCAATCAGGGGCCCTGGGGGCAGGGACCGAAAGGCCCGAGCGGCCCGCCGGGTTCGCCTCCCGATCTCGAGGACATTATCCGCCGCGGCCAGGACAGGCTGCGGCGCGCTCTTCCGGGCGGCGGCGGCGCCAGCCCGGCGGTCCTCGGGCTGATCGCGCTCGCTCTGGTCGTGCTTTGGGCCTTCAAGGCAATCTATACCGTGCAGCCTGACGAGGTTGCGGTCGAATTGCGCTTCGGCAAGCCGAAGACGGAGCTTTCGCAGCCCGGCCTGCATTTCCACTGGTGGCCGATCGAAACGGTCGAGACGGCCAAGATTTCCGAGCAGCTTGTCAGCATCGGCGGCGGATCGAGCAGCGGTTCCGGGCTGATGCTCTCCGGCGACCAGAACATCGTCAACGTGCAGTTCTCGGTCGCCTATCAGGTTTCCGATCCAAGGGCCTACCTCTTCGATGTCTCCGATCCCGATGGCATGCTGACGCAAGTGGCCGAAAGCGCCATGCGCGAGGTCGTCGGCCGGCGCCCGGCGCAGGATATTTTCCGCGACGATCGCCAGGGTATCGCCACTTCGGTGCGTGAGATCATCCAGAACACGCTCGACGGCTACAAGACGGGCCTCCAGGTCAACGCGATCTCCATCGAGGATGCAGCACCGCCACGCGAGGTCGCCGATGCCTTCGATGAGGTGCAGCGCGCCGAGCAGGACGAGGACAAGTTCGTCGAGCAGGCCAACCAGTATTCCAACCAGAAGCTCGGCCAAGCGCGCGGCCAGGCGGCTCAGGTCCGCGAGGATGCCGCCGCTTACAAGAACCGCGTCGTGCAGGAAGCCGAAGGTGAGGCGCAGCGCTTCATCTCCGTCTACAACGAATATGCCAAGGCGCCCGACGTCACGCGCAAGCGCCTTTATCTGGAAACGATGGAGAGGATCCTGAAGGACTCGAACAAGGTCGTCGTCGAGCAGGGCAACGGCCAGGGTGTGCTTCCCTATCTGCCGTTGCCTGCACTGCAGCCGAAGGCGCCGCCGGCGCCGGCGCTGGGAGGTAACCAGTGATGGCCAACCGTCTTCCCATCATCGCCGTCATCGCGGCCGTTCTCCTGTTCCTCCTCTATTCCTCGGTCTTCGTGGTCAGTGCGGGCCAGCAAGCGATCGTGCTGAGATTCGGTGAGATCATCGACGTCAAGAGTGAGCCGGGCGTCTACTTCAAGGCACCGTTCGCCTTCTTCGACGCCGATAGCGTGCAAATGGTCGAGAAGAGAGTGATGCGCTTCGACCTCGACAACATCCGGGTCCAGGTCTCCGGCGGCAAGTTCTACGAGGTCGACGCATTCATCGCCTACCGCATCTCGGATCCGCGCACCTTCCGAGCGGCCGTGTCCGGACAGGTGGAACTCGCCGAAGCTCGGTTGAGGACGCGCCTCGATGCGGCGCTCCGCCGCGTCTACGGTCTGCGCGACTTCGAGGCGGCACTTTCCGAAGAACGTGGTGTCATGATGCGTGAGGTGCGTGACCAGCTCCGTCCGGATGCGACGTCGCTCGGCCTCGACATCGAGGATGTGCGCATCCGCCGGACTGATCTGACCGCGGAAGTATCGCAGCAGACCTACGACCGCATGAAGGCCGAACGCCTGGCGGAAGCCGAGCGGCTGAGAGCGCGCGGCAACGAGGCGGCGCAACGCATCAAGGCCAGGGCCGACCGCGAGGTCGTCGAGATCATCGCCGAGGCGCAGAAGGAATCGGAAATCCTGCGTGGCGAGGGCGAGGCGCAGCGCAGCGCGACCTTTGCTGACGCCTACAAGCGGGACCCGGCCTTCTTCGATTTCTACCGCTCGATGAATGCCTATGGTGCCGCGTTGGACAATACCGGAACGACGATGGTGCTGTCGCCCGAGTCCGAGTTCTTCCGTTACTTCCGCGATCCGGACAGCAAGCCCGCCCCCGGACCGGCAACGCAACTGGGGGCACCGCAACCGGCGCCTGCGGCACCTGCCGCGCCTGCGACGGCACCTGCCGCGCCTGCGACACAACCCAGCACCGCCCAGTAGCGGGCGGTGCAGGATTTCCTTGCGGCAATCGGCCTGGTCCTCGTCATCGAGGGGCTGGTCTATGGCGGGTTTCCAGCTCTGGCCTGGCGACGCCTGAGAATGTGCTGCGGATCGGCGGACTGGTTGCGATCGCCGTCGGCGTCGGGATCGTCTGGTTGGTCCGTGGCTGATGAAATTCCATGGTGCCGAAGTGATTGACGATTTATCTTCCGCCGATAGCTATAGCCGCAAACGTGCCTTATTTCTTGCCAACATGAATTGGACAGGCGCCTTTGCGGATGCGCTTTTCCTTTTCTAAAAACGCCGGGAGGCCACGATGATATCCGACACCCTGTTGCGCGCGGCGCGGCGCACGCTTTTCGCCGGCGCCACCGCATTCGTCGTCGGCATGGTTGCCGTCCCGTCTTTCGTCACGCCCACGATCGCTTCCGACGGGCCGCCTTCCGTCGCCGATCTCGCCGAACGCCTGCTCGGCGCGGTGGTCAACATCTCGACCTCGCAAACGGTGAAAGGCACGGAAGGGCCGGGCGCAGTTCCGATGCCGCAACTCCCCGAAGGTTCGCCCTTCCAGGATTTCTTCGACGACTTCTTCAAGAACCGTGGCGGCGACAAGGGCGGCGGCGGGCAGAAGGTGCAGTCGCTGGGCTCCGGCTTCGTCGTCGACGCCGAGCAGGGCATAGTGGTGACCAACAACCACGTGATCGCCGATGCCGACGACATCGAGGTCAATTTCTCCGACGGCGTGACGCTGAAGGCGACGCTTGTCGGCACCGATACAAAGACCGACGTCGCGGTGCTGAAGGTCGATCCGAAGGGCCACAAGCTGACGGCGGTGAAATTCGGCGATTCCACCAAGATGCGCGTCGGCGACTGGGTGATGGCGATCGGCAACCCGTTCGGCCTTGGCGGCACGGTCACGGTCGGCATCATCTCGGCGCGCAACCGCGACATCAATTCCGGCCCCTATGACGACTTCATCCAGACGGACGCCGCCATCAACCGCGGCAATTCCGGCGGCCCGCTGTTCAACGCCGAAGGCGAGGTCATCGGCATCAACACGGCGATCATCTCGCCGTCCGGCGGCTCGATCGGCATCGGCTTCTCCATTCCCTCGCAGCTTGCGGCGGGCGTCGTCGACCAGCTTCGCCAGTTCGGCGAAACGCGGCGCGGCTGGCTTGGCGTGCGCATCCAGCCGGTGACGGACGACATCGCCGAGAGCCTCGGCATGGCGACGGCCAAGGGCGCGCTGGTGGCCGGCGTCATCAAGGGCGGTCCGGTCGACAATGGTTCGGTGCAGGCTGGCGACGTCATCATCAAGTTCGACGGCAAGGACATCCACGAGATGCGCGACCTGCCGCGCGTGGTCGCGGAAAGCCCGGTCGGCAAGGCGGTCGACGTCGTGATCGTGCGCAAGGGCGTCGAGCAGACGGTGAAGGTGACGCTCGGCCGGCTCGAGGACGGCGAGAAGCTGGCCAGCGGCGAGAACGGCAATACCGACCAGGACAAGGGCGACAAGGCGGCTCCGGTGTCCACGGCTTCGGTGCTCGGCATGACCGTCGGCGAGCTCAACGACCAGACGCGGCAGAAGTTCGGCATCGCGGCCGATGTGTCGGGCGTGGTCATCACCGACGTCGCCAAGGATTCGGCGGCCGCCGAGCGCGGCATCCAGCCCGGCGAGGTGATCACCGAGATCGCGCAGGAATCGGTCGGAACGCCGAAGGACGTCATGGACCGGATCGGCGCCCTGAAGGAACAGGGCCGCAAGAACGCGCTGCTGATGCTGGCCTCGAAGACCGGCGAGCTGCGCTTCGTGACGATCCGGATGGATTGAGTCCGGAAAACGTCCAACCAACTGGGCTCCAACAAAAAGGGCGGCTAGCGAGCCGCCCTTTTCCGTGCCTGCCAGTCGCCTCGCGACAGCCTGTAGAGGACGTGCCGCTTAAGATGAGGGAGGCTGTCCGGCACGGCAGGATGATCGAAGTCGCTGGCCGGATCGACGCGCATGCCGAGCCGTTTCATGACGGCGACGGAGCGGTGGTTTTCAGCGACGGCGAAGGAAACGATTTCGCCCAGCTCCAGCGTTTCGAACCCGTAAGCGAGCCAGGCTTCGGCCGCCTCGGTTACATAGCCGTTGCCCCAGAATTCCGGCGCCAACCGCCACCCGATCTCGATCGTGCCGGCCGGCAGGACGTCCACATCCTCCGTTCCGGACAATCCGACAAAGCCGATGCACTCGCCCGTGGCGGCAATCTCGGCCGCGGCGAAGCCGTAACCGTCTTCATCGATCCAGGTGCGGACCTCGTCCATCTTGGCATCGGCGGCGGCGCGGTCGCGGCGGAATGGGAAGAACTCCATCACGCGCTCGTCGGAGTTGATGCGGTGGAAGAGCGCCCGGTCGCGCTCCTCCCAGTTGCGCAGGATGAGGCGATCGGTGCGCATCGGCTTCATTGCACGAATTCCTCCTGGCGATAGCCTTGGAGGTAGAGCAGCGCTGTGAGGTCGCCATGATCGATGCGGATCCTTGCCTGCTCCGCCACCGCTGGCTTGGCGTGCAGGGCCACTCCAGTGCCTGCCAGGCGGATCATGTCGAGGTCGTTGGCGCCGTCGCCCACAGCAATCGCGTCGGCCGTCGACAGGCCAAGCCTTGCCGCAATGTCGAGCAGCGCCTCGGCCTTGGCGGCGCGGCCGAGGATCGGTTCGGCCACCGTCCCGGTGAACCTGCCGTCGGCCTCGATCAGTCGGTTGGCGCGGTTCTCCTGGAAGCCGAGCAGCGCGGCGATGCGGCTGGTGAAGACGTCGAAGCCGCCGGAGACGAGTGCCGTCCAGGCGCCGCCGGCGCGCATCGTCTGCACCAGCGCGCGGCCGCCGGCGGCCAGCGTCAGCCGCTTGGCGATGATGCGGTCGACCACTGCCGTGTCGAGGCCCTTCAGCAAGGCGACGCGCTCGCGCAAGGCGGGCTCGAACGCGATCTCTCCATTCATCGACCGCGCCGTGATCGCGGCGACATGTTGCTTGACGCCGATCTCGTCGGCGAGCTCGTCGATGCATTCCTGGTCGATCATGGTCGAATCCATATCGGCAAGCAGGATCTTTTTCTTCCTGCCTTCGGCCGGCTGGACAACGATGTCGACCGGTTCGGAGGCCAATGCCGCGCGCAGATTGGCCGTCAATACGCCGATGTCGGGCGTCTCCGGCAGAACCAGATCGCAGGCGACATCTTCCGCCAGCCAGTGAAGGGCGCTTGCGCCGGCTGCACGCGAGGCCATATTCGCAAGTGAGGCCGACACTGCGCGGTCTTTGGGACGGGATACAAGCGTGGCGATCAGCGGCATCGAAAATTCCGGCAGACGGGCGGGCGAAGGCCGCGTGAAGAACGCGATCCTGATAGCTGGGCCGACCGCCAGCGGCAAGTCGGCGCTGGCGCTCGATCTTGCCGAACGCCAGGGCGGCGTCATCGTCAACGCCGATTCCATGCAGGGCTATTCGGTACTCGACGTGCTGACGGCGCGCCCAAGCGCGGCCGAAATGGCACGCGTGCCGCATTTCCTCTACGGCCATGTGCATCCTTCGACAGCCTACTCCACCGGCGCTTGGCTGCGCGACGTCACCCGGCTGATCGAGGAAGACGCTTTGTCCGGGCGGCCCGCCGTCTTCGTCGGCGGCACCGGGCTCTATTTCCGCGCTTTAGCCGAAGGCATCTCGGACATGCCCGACATTCCGCCATCGGTGCGCGAGCGCTGGCGCTACGAGCTCAAGGAACAAGGGGCCGAACGGCTGCATCGCATTTTGATGCGTGAAGACTCCGCCGTCGCCATGCATCTCAGGCCGACCGACGGCCAGCGCATCGTGCGGGCGCTGGAGGTGCTCGACGCGTCGGGGCGGTCGATCCTTGACTGGCAGGCGGCGCGCGGCCAGCCGCTTATCGACCGCGACAGCGCGCGCTTCCTGGTGATCGAGCCGGATCGCGGCGAGCTCGTGGCGCGCATCGAGGCGCGATTCGACCAGATGATCGACAAAGGTGCGCTCGACGAGGTCAGGCAGTTGATGGCGCTCGATCTTGCTCCGAACCTGCCGGCGATGAAAGCGATCGGGGTTCGAGAGCTGCAGGCCGCGTTGGCCGGGGAGATGAGCTTTCCCGAAGCGATCGAGCGCGCCAAGATCGCCACGCGCCAATATGCCAAGCGTCAGACGACCTGGTTCAGGCACCAGCTGGGACCGGAGTGGCAAAGGCTCCGCCCGGGTGGGGAATCGTCAATCCCGGACTGATGGATTTTGCGATTTCAATCAGAGGCTTGGAATCTTCGATGGAGCTTCCCGCCACGGTTGTCCGGGTTAACCGTCCGTAAGGCTGGGCATGCCATAACGACGATGGGTCGCAGTACCGCGGGGAGTTATGCGTTTTCACAAGGCGGAATCCGCATTTTTCGTCTTTATTTTCGTGATCCTGGCTGCCGGCCTGGTGACCTTCCACGCCTATGGCCAATTGCAGGACATTGCGACTGATCTCGACACCGCGTCGCGTCTCGACAGGATCATCTATCTCAACAAATTGCTGTTCGTGACCGGCGCGCTGCTGGCCGCCGCCTTGTTCTTCGGGACCTTCTTCATCTACCCGCTGATCCGCGGCCAGGTGAGGGAAGAAGGCAAGCTGCGCGCCATGACGGTATCACTGAGCGCCCGTTCGCAAACGCTCGAGCACGCGGCGCTCACCGATGGCCTGACCGGCATGCAGAACCGCCGCTACTTCGACGACGCGCTAAGGGAATATCTCGACGAGTTCGGCCGCATCGACAAGCCGGTGGGCCTGATGATCCTCGACCTCGATCACTTCAAGCAGGTCAACGACACGCATGGTCATGATGTCGGCGACGAAGTTCTGCGGGCCGTCGCGCAATGCGTGCGCGGCATGACGCGCTATCACGACGTGGTGGCGAGGCTTGGCGGCGAGGAGTTTGCCGTGGTCACGCCAAACATGGACGCGGAACTGCTCGCCCGGTTCGCCGAGCGAATCCGCAAGGCGATCGCCAACATGTCGATCCTGTCGGGCAATGTGCGGCTGAAGGTCACCACCAGCGTCGGCCTTGCCGTCTGGGACCGCAAGGAGAGCGCCGACGACTTCTATCGCCGCGCGGACCGGCAGCTCTACGAGGCGAAGAAGCAGGGCCGCAACCGCGTCTGCGCCTAAAATTCCGTCACTAAATTCGTGATGCTGGCCGCCTGGAGCCGCTTTCTGCGCTTCCGGTGCTCACGGACTTTTTGTCCGCTCCGCTCCGGTTCTCGAAAGCAACTCCAGTCGACTCGGCCTGACGAATTTCCTGACGGAATTTACCCATGCCTGCCGGTGAAACGGAGCCTGGAAGCCTTACAGTGGCACTGTTATCGGTCGGCGAAAGGCTGCCGCAGGCTCAGTCGTTCTGCTGGCGCATGCCGAAGGTCGAGGGCTTCAGGCCGTAGCGCAGGTCGAAATCGTCGTCCGGCTGCACGCGCGGCGCGGATGGCTTGCGGTAGTCGGGATCACCGGCCTGGCGGCCGGCATCGACGGCCTCGGCGAACGCTATCGACTGCTGCGGTTTCGGCACGTTGCGCAGCCGCTCGACAATTCCTGCGAGATCGACATCGTCGCCAGCTTCCGCGGGCAGGGTCTGCTCGCGCTTGGCCGTTCCCGGTATGAATTCGCGGGACAATTTCTCGAATTTGAGCCGCATGGTCGTCGCCACGCCTTCACCGAAGGCGATGGCTTCGCGCTGGCCCATGGAGGACAGGAACGCCAGCGTCGAGGCCGAGGAATCGGCGATCGCCGAGCGGATGATCGCCTGGTCCTGCTCGTTGGCGAGCCGCATGGCGAAGAAGGTCGAGCATTGTGACAGGATGGTCGGATCGAGCTCACCCGGACGCTGGGTGACGACGCCGAGGTAGCAGCCATATTTGCGGCCTTCCTTGGCGATGCGCGACAAAGCGTGCCTGGTCGGCGCGAAGCCGAGGCGCGGATCGGCGGGCATGTAGCGATGCGCCTCCTCGCATAGCAAAAGCAGCCGCAGCCGGCCCTCGCTCCAGAGCGCAAGGTCGAAGGCGAGACGCGCCAGTACCGAGCAGACGGAGTTGACGACCTCGGACGGCATGCCCGCCATCTCGAAACAGGTTACCGGACGCCCGTGGTTCGGCACGCGGAAGATGTTGCCGACGGTCTCGTGTATGGTGTCCTCGATCAGCCGCGAATTGAACATGAAACGGTAGCGCGGATCGGCCGCGGCCGATTCGATGCGCGTCCTCAGCGACTTCAGTGTCGGCCGATCGTTCTTGCTTTCCAGGAGACCCATTCGCTCGTCGATCTGCTTGAGGAGATCGGCGATGCGGTAAGGCACCGGCGTGTCCGCCGTCAGCGCATCGCTGCCGCGCCTGATATACGAGCCGGAACTCGGGTTGCGGTAGAGGTTCTTGGCGGCCGGGATGAGGTCGCGCAGGACGTCGACTTCCTCCGGCACGGTCTCGCGCCCGCGAAACAGAACCTCGGCGAATTCCTCCAGCCTGAACATCCAGAACGGCAGGTCGAGCGTCTTGGAATCGACCTTCACGCAATGTTCCGGAAGCGAGGCGGCAAACTCATTGTGTGGGTCGAGGATCAGCACGCGCAGATCGGGCCGGGCCTCGATCGACTTACGCAAAAGCAGCGAGACAGCCGTGGATTTGCCGACGCCGGTCGTGCCGACAACGGCGAAATGGCGCGCCAGCGTGTCGTCGATGGCGATGTTGGCGTCGATCGCCTCGTCCTGGGACAGCGTGCCGATGGTGATCGAATGGCGGCCGGCGAGATCGTAGACGGCCTGCAGGTCGCGGCTGCGGATGCGATGGGCAACGGCGCCGATATGCGGATAGGTGGTGATGCCGCGGTCGAAGACCGGCTTGGCGCCAGACTCGGCGCCGTCGCGCACCTCGCCGATCAGTTCGATGCTGACCTCGATCGCATTCTGGCCCTCGCTGCTCCAGGCGCGGTCAGACTTGCCGATCGCATAGACAAGGCCAACGGTGCGCGTCGAGCCGAGGTTGATGGAAATCATCTTGCCGACGGTCCACAGGCCGGTGACCGTGCCTTCGGCATCCTCGGCATAGGCGCTGATGGTGGCGCGCGCGCCGTCGCATTGCACGACATTGCCCAGAATGCGCTTGTCGCTTTGCTGGGCGTCGCGGCGCTCCTGCGAGGTCGGTTCCCCAACGGAGGCTTCGCGTTCAACAAACATCGGTGACCTGTCCCATTCCCCTCGAGGTCAAACCTATCCAATCGGGGTTAAAGTCGCGTGAGGTCGGATGGTGTAGGGCCTGTTAAGGTAGTCGCGAAAATTCGATCGAATAGCCACTTTCGCTATGGTTAGTTTTCGATATATTGGACGAATGGCTGATATATCGAATGACATCACATCCACCATCGGCAGGCGGATACGCTCCGAGCGGGATTTGCGAGGATGGTCGCTGGCCGAGCTGGCCGAGCGGTCGGTTGTTTCCAAGGCGATGCTGAGCGCCTTGGAGCGCGGCATGACAAGCCCGACCGCGGCGCTTTTGGTGCGCATAGCGTCGGCTTTCGGCATGACGCTGTCGACGCTGATTGCCCGCGCCGAAATGCAGGGCGGCGGGGTCTGCCGCAAGGATGAGCAGCCGGTCTGGCAGGATCCGGCGACGGGTTATGTGAGACGGCACCTGTCGCCGGCGACGCAAATGCCGCTCGAACTGATCCGGGTCAGTTTGCCGGCAGGCGCCGAGGTCGATTTCCCGGCAGCGTCCTATGCTTTCATCAAGCAGCAGATCTGGCTTATCGGCGGCCGCCTCGACTTCACCGAAGGCGATGTCGTGCACAGGCTCGAGCCGGGCGATTGCCTTGCGCTCGGCGCTCCGTCGGACTGCACGTTCCATGCTCCGGGACCGGAAGCCGCCGAGTATCTGGTGGCGCTGGTCCGGGGCTGATCGCATGGCACGCCGACCGAGACGCTCGCACAATGGCGGGCCGCCTATCGACGATTATGAAGGCCCTCCCTGGGGCAAGGGCGATGCCTACATCTTTCTCGCCTGGCGCGACGCCCACGACAAAGCCTGGAAGGCGCCGAGCCACGGAATCATGCTGATGCGGCTGGAAAGGGCCGAGCGGCTTGGCCTCACCTATGAAGAGTACACGCTCGAGATCCCGGAGCGCGGGCGCCACCTCAGGCGAGGACGACGCCGAGCGCATCGCGGAAATCCGCAGGGCGCGCCGCCGACGACGGAACAGTCATTTCGAATGACGGCGGCCCGACACTTCACCACCTGGAGAGTATGGACATGGACTCCCTTGAAATCATGGCGTTGAACGATGACGCGAAAACCAGCGGGATGCTGGCCGATCTGCTGATCGAGACGGTCGCCACCGGCGGATCGGTGAGCTTCATGCATCCGCTGTCGCCCGACGCGGCCCATGAGTTCTGGCGCAAATCGCTCGCCGCCGCCGCACGGGGAGAAAGGGCGGTGCTGGGCGCATGGGACGGCGAGACGCTTGTCGGCACCGTGACGCTGCTGCTCGACTGCCCGCCCAACCAGCCGCACCGCGCCGAGATCGCCAAGCTGATGACCCGCCTCGACCATCGCGGCAAAGGCATCGCGACGGGTCTGATGCGGGCCGCCGAGGAACTGGCCGTCGAGAAGGGACGCACCTTGCTGGTGTTGGACACAGCAAGCGAGGAGGGAGCTGCCGGCCTTTACGAGAAACTCGGCTTCGCGCTGACCGGCGAGATTCCGGACTATGCACTCAAGCCGCATGGCGGGCTGACCGGCACACTCATCTACTGGAAGCGGATAGGCGCGCCGGTTCAAGCGCTACCCTGAACTCGTGGAGACGCGCGACAAAAGCCAGCGGCGAAAATCCTGCTCGGCGCCGGTCAGCCGCGACGACGACGGCCTTGTCAGGAAGTGGCCCGATGGGCTCGAAAGCTCGAAGTCCGAAAGCCTGACAAGGACGTTGTCCTTGAGGGCGGCGTCGATCAGCGGCCGCGAGCCCAGCAGCGCTCCGGCGCCGGCCTTCGCCGCGTCCATCGCGGCGACGAAACTGTCGAAGCGGTGCGAGCGCCGCGAATGGCCGGCAAGCCCGGCGGCCGCGAACCATTCCGCCCACATCTCGCGCGCGCCCGCCACCAGCAGCAGCGGTAACGACGTCCAATCAGCGTCACTGGCCAGGGGCGGAGCCGCGACTGGGACAAGCCGCTCGACGGTCAGCCGGTCGGCCTCGCGCGCCGGGAAAGATCCGTTGCCAAAGCGTATGTCGAGTGCAGAGCCCGGCTGGTCGTAATCGGCCGGTCGATGGATGGTCACCAGATCGAGCCTGACCCGTGGCAGCGCTTTTGCCAGATCGGCAAGAGCCGGCACGAGCACGAGAAGGGCGAAGGAGATCGGAACGCGGATGCTGACCGTCTGCACGGCGCGGGGCTCAAACAGCTCGCTCGTGCTGTTGCCAATGATCGCGAATGCCGACTGGATGTGTGGCAGATAGGCGGCGCCCTCCGGCGAGAGAGCGACGCCACGTGCCAGGCGTGCGAACAACCGCGTCTTGAGCCGTTCTTCCAGAAAGCGGATGTGCTGGCTGACGGCAGCTTGCGTGAGGCCGAGCTCTGCGGCCGCGGCGGTAAAATTCGACAGGCGCGCTGCCGCCTCGAAACTGCGCAGCCAGTCGAGAGGAGGTATTGTGTCGAAAGTTTTCCTAGCCATCAGAATTTCTACGCCATTGACCGAAAAACGATAATTTGAATTATGCCATTGGCGACGTCAGCATGCAACCGGTACCTGCGGTGGCGGGATCGAAGATGGGAGCTTCATGAACATGCTGACCAGAGCAACGCTGGCCAACGACGGACGAACGATCGAACTCGGCTGGGAGGACGGAACGCACTGCCGCTTCCATGCCATGTGGCTGCGCGACAATGCGCTGGACGACAAGACGCGCAGCGCCGGCAACGGCCAGCGGCTGATCACCATTCTCGACATTCCGGCGGAGGCGCGGATCGGCGCTGCTTCGATCAAGGGCGAAGCGCTGGAAGTCGCGTTCGTCCCGGAAGACAAGACCGTCAGCTTTCCCGCAAGCTGGCTTCGCGCCCATGCATATGACCACCAGGAGGATCGGCAGCCCGGCTGGACAGGTAGCGACATTCAGCGGTGGACCAAGGCCATCATGCAGAATTCGGTGCCGCGCGCGGCCTATGCGGAGGCCAGCCGCGACAGCAATGTTCTGCGGCAATGGCTGGCCGCCGTGCGGACCTACGGCTTCGCCGTCATGGACGGTCTGCCGACCGAATCCGGGGCATTGTGCAAGGTGGCCGATCTCTTCGGCTACATCAGGGAAACCAATTACGGGCGCTGGTTCGAGGTGCGCGCCGAGGTCAATCCGAACAACCTTGCCTATACCAATCTCGGCCTGCAGGCGCATACCGACAATCCCTACCGCGATCCGGTGCCGACGCTGCAGATCCTGGCCTGCATCGAGAATACGGTCGACGGCGGCGAATCCAGCGTCGTCGACGGATTTGCGGTCGCCGCCGCGCTGCAGACGGAAAACCCCGAGGGTTTCCGGCTGCTCTGCTCCTATCCGGCGCGCTTCGAATATGCCGGCTCTTCCGGCGTTCGGCTGCAGTCGAAGCGGCCGATGATCGAGCTCGGACCCGATGGCGAACTCATCTGCATCCGATTCAATAACCGCTCGCTGGCGCCGATCGTCGATGTGCCGTTCGCCGAGATGGACACATACTACGCCGCCTATCGCCGGTTCGCCGAACTGATCGAGGATCCTTCCTTCGAGGTGACCTTCAAGCTCGAGGCGGGGCAGTCCTTCATCGTCGATAACACTCGCGTCATGCATGCGCGCAAGGCGTTTTCCGGCAGCGGCAAGCGCTGGCTGCAGGGCTGCTACGCCGACAAGGATGGCCTGCTTTCGACACTTGCCGCGATCGAGCACGGTTTCAGGGAGGCGGCGGAATGAACCCGCAGGGATTGAACACCGGCAACATCGTCGAGTTCATCGCCGATATCTTCGAGCGCCGCGGGGCGGAATCCTATCTCGGCGAGCCCGTCACCATGTCGGAGCATATGCTTCAGGGCGCGTGGCTTGCCGAACAGGACGGTGCGCCGGAGGAACTGGTGGCCGCGGCGTTGCTGCACGACATCGGCCACTACACCAGCGAGTTCGGCACCTATTCGCCCGACGATGTCGAGGACAAGCACCATGATGAGGCGGGCGGCGAGGTGCTGGCGCCGTTCTTTCCGCCGGTCATCGTCGAATGTGTGCGGCTGCATGTTGCGGCCAAACGCTATCTCTGCGCCACGGATCCGACCTATTTCAGCAAGCTGTCGCCGGCTTCGGTCCACACGCTGTCGCTGCAAGGCGGGCCGATGCGTGCCGAGGAGGTGGCGGAGTTCCGCAGCAATCCGTTTCACGAGGAAGCGGTGCGTGTGCGCATCTGGGACGAAGGCGGCAAGGTCGCCAACATGAGGACGCGGGCCTTTCGCGACTACGTGCCGCTGCTCGAGCGGGTGGTGAAAAAATTCGCGGCCCAAAGGGCGACATAAAACGGATGCCCGGCATAACCGGGCTTCCATTCGACGCGACCTTTTGCATCAAGCCTTGTGGTGCACCTGCTGCAGCCCGTAGACGGGCGTCGGCAGGCCGACCTGCCTGGCCTTCAGTTGCAGCGATAGATACTGCGAATAGTGGCGCGACTGATGCAGATTGCCGCCGTGGAACCACAGCGCTTCCTGCTGCGTCGGCTTCCACATGTTGCGCTGCTCGCCTTCCCACGGGCCGGGATCCTTGGTGGTGTTGGAGCCGAGGCCCCAGACCTTGCCGACCTTGTCCGCCACTTCCTGCGAGATGAGGTCCGCGGCCCAGCCGTTCATCGAGCCGTAGCCGGTGGCATAGATCACAAGATCGGCCGGCAATTCGCTGCCGTCGACGAACTTGACGCCGGTCTCGGTGAGTTCCTGCACCGCAGCACACGGACCGCTCTTCAGCTTGATGGAGCCGTCGATGACGAGGTCGCAGGCGCCGACGTCAATGTAGTAGCCGGAGCCGCGGCGCAGATATTTCATGAACAGACCCGAACCGTCGTCGCCCCAGTCGAGCATGAAGCCGGCCTTTTCCAGATCCTCGTAGAATTTGGCGTCGCGCTCCTTCATCTGTTCGTAGAGCGGAATCTGGAACTCGTGCAGGACGCGGTAGGGCAGGGAGGCGAAGATCATGTCCGCTTTGCGCGTCGTCATGCCGTTCTCGACCGCCTGCTCGGAATACAGGGCGCCGAGGCCGATATCCATCAGCGTGTCGGACTTGACGATATGCGTGGACGAGCGCTGCACCATGGTCACATCCGCGCCTGCTTCCCACAGCGCCGCGCAGATGTCGTGGGCGGAGTTGTTGGAGCCGATGACGACGACCTTCTTGCCGACATATTTGTCCGGGCCGGGATGGGTCGAGGAGTGCTGCTGTTCGCCCTTGAAGATGTCCTGGCCCTTGTATTTCGGCCAGTTCGCCTTGCCGGACATGCCGGTCGCCAGCACCAGCTGCTTCGGCTTCAGCACGATCTCCTTGCCGTCGCGCTCGACGACGACGGTCCATTCCTTGGTCTTCTCGTCGTAAGCGGCGGATTTCGCGGTGGTGGAGCTCCAATAGTTCAGCTCCATCACCTTGGTGTACATTTCCAGCCAGTCGCCGATCTTGTCCTTCGGCGCGAAGACCGGCCAGTTCTTCGGAAAGTCGATGTAGGGCAGGTGATCGTACCAGACCGGATCGTGCAGGCAGAGCGACTTGTAGCGCTTGCGCCAGGAATCGCCCGGGCGCTCGTTCTTCTCGACGATGATGGCCGGCACGCCGAGCTGCTTCAGCCGGGCGCCAAGAGCAATTCCGCCCTGGCCGCCGCCGATGATGACGGCATAGGGTTGCCTTGTATGGCCGAGCTCGGCGATCTCGTCGTCGCGCTCCTCGCGCCATGTCTTGCGGCCCTTGCCGTGGCCGTGCTTGGCGCCGAGCGGGCGGGTGAAGCCCGCCTTCTCCTCATGGCCCTTCAGCTCCGCGATGGTGGTCAGCAGCGTCCAGATCAGGTCGCCCTTGAACCGCACGAGGCCGAAGCCGCGCGCCACACCGGTCTCGAACGTGATCCAGGCGGTGATGATGCCGCCGTCCTCGGTCGCTTCTTCGCCTTCGGCCACCGTCCAGCCGATAGGCTTGGTATTAGCCAGCGTCGCCTGCAGCATGTCGCCGATCTGGTCGCGACCCTCCATCGTTTTCAGGTTCCAGGTGAAGGCGACAAGGTCGCGCCAGTAGCAGTCGGCCTGGAAGCAGTTGACGGCGGCATCGATGTCGCCGGCTTCCAGCGCCTTGCCGAATTTGTCGAGCAGCGCCTGCGCCCTGGTGGTGGGTGTTCTCTCGAGCATTTGTTCTCCTCCACTTGCCAGAGTCCCGAAATGAACTGCAAATGACGTGCCAGCCACCGCGCCAAGGGATAAATCACAATGCAATCAAGTCGTTAGGGAAGTCCCTCGTAACCGGGGCAAAACCGGTGGCGGCCG
>NZ_JHQR01000261.1 GCF_014843825.1 Mesorhizobium silamurunense | reverse complement strand
CGGCGTCGACCGCCGAGCTGCCGCCGGCGCGGCGGGCGACGACATTGTCGCGCACGGCGTGGGAGTTTTCCGACATCAATCCTCCTAAATTGTTGGACCACAATATCGTAAGATTTGGAGAAAACAACCAGTTTAGAGCACTTCAGAGTGAATTGCGCGAATATTCCGCAGGCAAAACCAGCTCGGCGATCGTCGAAATTTAATTTGACTCGCATTGTGGTCCAACAATAAGTTCAGGCTTTCTCGAAAAGGAAAGCGGCGATGGAACAATGCTGGCGTTGGTATGGTCCGGACGATCCGGTGACACTCGATCATGTCAAGCAGGCGGGGGCGACCGGTGTCGTCTCGGCCCTGCACGACATCTATGACGGACGCGCCTGGCCGCTGGAAAACATCCTGGAACGCAAGCGGATCATCGAGGCTGCAGGGCTGACCTGGTCGGTCGTCGAGAGCATTCCCGTCCACAACTCGATCAAGATCGGCTCGCCGGAACGGCTCCGCTATGCCGGCTTCTACAAGGACACGATCCGCGCGCTGGCCGAAGCCGGCATCGCGACGATCTGCTACAATTTCATGCCCGTGGTCGACTGGACCCGCACTGATCTGGCTTACCGCCTTCCGACGACGGGTTATGCGTTGCGCTTCGACGCGATCGATTTCGCGGCTTACGACCTGTTCGTGCTGAAGCGCGGGAATGCCGAGGCCGGGTACAGCGCCGCGCGCATCGCTGAGGCAGAAGCGCGATTGAAGGAGCTCGGCGACGAGAAGATCGACAGGATCGAGCGCAACCTCATCGCCGGCCTGCCCGCCACCGAACGCAGCTACAACCGTGACAGTTTTCGCGAGGCCTTGGCCGAATACGAAGCAATCGGACCAAAGGAATTGCGCGACAATCTCGCCTGGTTCCTGCGCGAGATCATTCCGGTCGCCGAACAGGAAGGGTTGCGCATGTGCATCCATCCCGACGACCCGCCCTTTTCGCTTTACGGCCTGCCGCGCATCGTTTCGACGGCCGAGGACGCGCGCTTCATCCTCGACGCCGTCGACAGCCCGGCCAACGGCCTGACTTTCTGCACTGGCTCCTACGGCACGCGCGCCGACAACGACATCGTCGCCATGATCAAGGAATTCGCCGGCCGCATCCATTTCGTCCATCTGCGCAACGTCACCATCGAAGATGATGGCTCCTTTTATGAAGCGGAGCATCTCGAGGGCGGCACCGACATGGCGCATGTCATCCTTGCCCTGATGCGGGAGGAGGCACGGCGTCGGAAGGAGGGCCGCGCCGACTGGCGCATTCCGATGCGGCCCGATCACGGACATCTGCTCGCCGACGACATCGGCAAGACCAGGATCAATCCCGGTTACTCGCTGATCGGCCGGCTGAAGGGCCTCGCCGAACTGCGCGGCATCATGCGGGCCGTCGAGAGGTTTGATCTGGCTTGAGGCCGCGACCAAGGAGGGAAGAATGGGCTGCGAGCGCCTTGAGGACGGATTTGGTGGTGACCGTGCCGACCGGCGTTCCGTCGTCCTGGACCACGATCAAAGCGCGCCGCTCTTTCGACAATTCATCGAGATAGGGGGCGATCAGGTCCCACCTCGCCGAAGAACGCCGAGGATGTGCTCGACATGTGCGAGATCCTGTTCGGCGAAGATTTCCTCGAGACGCATGCGGTGACGACCGGCAATTGCAACGGCAATTCACCGCTGGTCTGGGACCAGGTGATGCTGGGCGCCATGCGCGCCTTCTGCCGGCGCAACCAGCCGGTGCTATGCTCGCCCTTCGTTCTCGGCGGCGCCAACACGCCGGCTTCGACCGCGGCGGCAGTGGCGCAGCTCAACGCCGAGGCGCTTTCCGCGCTCGCCTATACTCAGGTGGTGCGCAAGGGCTGCCCGGCGATCTACGGACACTATCTCTCGACCGTCTCGATGCAGTCGGGCGCGCCGATGGCGGGCACGCCGGAAATCTCGCTCATGAACTTCATGATCGGGCAGATGGCGCGCCGCTACAACGTGCCGTGGCGAACGTCGAACCTGCTCGGCGGCGCCAAGGTCTTCGATGCGCAGGCCGGCTATGAGAGCGCGATGACCATGATGGCCGTGCTGATGTCGGGCGCCAACTACATCTGGCATTCGGCGGGCTGGAACGAAGCCGGCATGCATTGCTCGATCGCCAAGTTCGTGGTCGACGCCGAGGTCTGCGCCATGGGCTATCGCATGACGCAAGGCATCCAGTGGGACGATTTCGACGAGGCCCTGGCCGCGGTGCGCGACGTCGGGCCGGGCGGTCACTATCTCGGTCATCCGCATACGCAGGCCAACTTCGAACGAGCGTTCTTCATCCCAAAACTGTTCGACAACAACTCGATCGAGCAGTGGTACGCGGACGGCGCCAAGGACATCAAGCAACGCGCGCTGGAGCATGCGCGCCGGCTGCTGGCAGAGTATGAAGAGCCCAGGCTCGATATTGCGAAAGATGAGGAGCTGCCCGCCTATATCGACCGGCGCTCGCGCGAGATCCCCGCGGTCGATGCATTGAACGAGGAATACTGAGACCGTCATGCGCATTGAAAGGATCAACATCTATACGACCGAGCTGCCGGTGAAGGGCGGCATCTATCGCATGGCGAGCGACAACGTGGAGTCGCTGGACAGCACGCTTGTCGAGATCGTCACCAATGACGGGCTCACCGGCTGGGGCGAGACCTGCCCGATCGGCCCGGTTTACCAGCCGCACCATGCATTGGGCGCCCGTGCCGCGATCGCCGAAATCGCCCCGGGCCTCATCGGGTCAGAGATCGCCTCGATCAGGCTTCTGGCGAAACGGATGGACGAGCGCCTGAACGGGCACGGCTATGCCAAGGCCGCGTTCGACATGGCCTTTCTCGACCTCCTTGGCCAGAAGCTCGGCGTGCCGGTCTCGACGCTGCTGGGCGGTGCTTTGACCGACCGCGTGCCTGCCTACTACTCGCTGATCGTCGGTTCGCCGGAGGAGACCGCCCGCATCGCGGCCGACAAGGTGAAGGCCGGCTATCCACGTCTTCAGGTGAAGATCGGCGGCCGCAACCTCGAGGAGGATGTGGCGACCGTCCACAAGGTTTGGGAGGCGGTGGGCTACAAGGCGCGCATCGCGGTCGACGGCAACCGAGGCCTGACGGTCGCCTCCGCTATCCATCTCGACCGGCTTTGCCAGGCCGTCCCTTTCGTTTTCGAGCAGCCCTGCAACACCATGGACGAGGTCGCCACGCTGAAAGGCAGGGTGACGCATCCGGTGTATCTGGACGAAAATACCGAGGACCAGAACGCGGTCCTGAGGGCGATTTCGCTGGGCATCGCGGACGGCTTCGGCTTCAAGGTGACACGCCTCGGCGGTCTCACCAAGATGACGACCGTGCGCGATCTTTGCGCCATTCGCTCCTTGCCGCACAGCTGCGACGACGCCTGGGGCGGCGACATCATCGCTGCGGCGTGTGTCCATCTAGCCGCTACGGTCGAGCCGCGCCGCATGGAAGGCGCATGGATCGCGCAGGAATATATCGAAGGGCATTTCGACGCGAAGAACCCGGTCGTTATCGAAAAGGGTCATATCGCCGTGCCGCAGCGGCCTGGGCTGGGCGTGAAACCGGAACCCGGCATGTTCGGCAAGCCGGTGGCCACATACGGGACCTGATGAACGCGCCCGCCAACATCAGCGCAATGAAGGCGCTGACCACGCCGGAGACGACGGCCGCCCTCCGCCCGTTTGACGTCGCGGTGTTGGTGTTGCCCGGTTTTTCCCACCTCGCGCTTCACGCCTATATCGAGCCGTTCCGCATCGCCAATGCGGTCTCCCGGTTGCCGCTGTTTTGCTGGCAAATCGTAGGAACGAGCAGGCAACCCGTCGAGGGGGCAAACGGGCTTTCGGTCGCGGTCAATGCTTCGATGGACGAGCTCGTGGCCGGCATTGGCGACCGCAGAGCCGATCAACTCGCCATTATCGCCGGTGAACCGGTGGAAAAGCAGCTGACGCCTCAGCTCAATGCTTTCCTGCGGGTCGTCGCCCGGCGCGGAGTGCCGATCTCGGCGGTTGGCACGGCAACCTGGCTGCTTGCCCTGACCGGCCTTCTGGCGGGCACACGCTGCACGATCCACTGGTCGCGGCTCGCGGCGTTTTCCGAAGTGTTTCACAAGCCGCGCATCCGCGACTCCCTCTTCGTCAAGGATGGCCAGTATCCGACCTGCGCCGGCGAACTGGCGGCGTTCGATCTCGCGGTGGATCTCATCGGCAGCCATACCGGCGGCTTTGTTGCGCAGGAGGTCTGCCGCCATGCGACGGTCGAGGGCCAGCGCTCCGGCTCGAACCGGCAGACGGGCCCGTCGGGTCTGGCGTTTGCGGGCGTGAGCGACAAGCTGGTGCTAGCGATGCGGGTCATGGAGGAGAATGTGGAATTCCCGCTTTCCATGGACGAGGTGGCGCAGCGGGGCGGAATTTCCCGCCGGCAGCTCGAACGGCTGTTTGCCACTCACATAGGACAGCCGCCGGTGCGCCATTATCTGCGGATCAGGGTCGACCACGCCAAGCGGCTGATAGAAGGCACGCGGATGCCGATCATCGACATCGCCATCGCCTGCGGCTTCATGTCCGCCTCGCACTTTGCGAAGTGTTTCAGAGCTTTCAACAGATTTTCTCCGCAGCAATGCCGCGCGATGGTCCCCGCTTGGGTCGGCCCTGGACTGGGGTGAAGCAGACCTGTGCAGTTCTCCTTGGTCTCCTTGGAATTGTTCCGCGAGTCTCGGGAAGCAAATGCAGGGTGTCCGCTTCCGACAGGAGGTCGGCACTACGTTGGATGCAAAGGTCGGTTCTCTCGCCAATTCCCGAAAGCGGACGTTGCGCAAGCGGCCCATTGTGGTCGTTCGACGCGCGCTGGGGTTGCCAAGGCGCCGGGGTAGCGGCAGCGCCCAATGGCTTCAGCTAAGTTATTGATTTTATTATATGGTAGCGGAGGAGGGACTTGAACCCCCGACCCCAGGATTATGATTCCCGTGCTCTAACCAACTGAGCTACTCCGCCAGGAGC
Source organism: Mesorhizobium silamurunense (assembly GCF_014843825.1). Classification (GTDB taxonomy): domain Bacteria; phylum Pseudomonadota; class Alphaproteobacteria; order Rhizobiales; family Rhizobiaceae; genus Mesorhizobium; species Mesorhizobium silamurunense. The sequence goes on along the minus strand of NZ_JHQR01000261.1, from coordinate 11,609 downwards.
GGCGAAGAGGCTCGAAGAACCGCACGGATCGTGGGCAGTTCGAGGCGTTCGCCGAGGTCGCGCGGATATAAGGTTGGCAGGGCAAAGCTGTCAAGCCGGACGCATCAGCATAATCTCATCCCAGAAAAGCTTTGCCGGGCAGACGCTGAAGCGCATGCATCGGGGTTGAGTTCGACGGGGCACGTCGCTATGTCTCGGCCATGAAATTCTAGAGTTTGAACGAATGAAGCTGCGCATCGCCGTCCTCGGTTGCGGATACTGGGGCAGCAACCACATCCGCACCCTCAAGGCGCTCGGCGCGCTCCATGCCGTTTCAGACGTCAACCGCGCCCGTGCCGAAGGGTTCGCCAGCGAGCAGGATTGCCTGGCGATAGAGCCGGACCGGCTCTTCGAACGCGCCGATATCGACGCCATCGTCATGGCGCTGCCGCCGCAATTCCATGCCGACACGGCGGTGCGCGCCGTCGAGAGCGGCAAGGACGTGCTGGTGGAGAAGCCGATCGCGCTGACTGTCGCGGGCGCCGAGCGCTCGGTGCAGGCGGCAAGGAAGAACAGCCGCGTCTTCATGGTCGGCCACGTGCTGCGCTTCCATCCCGCTTTCGAGACGCTGAAGGCGCTGATCGACAACGGCGAGCTCGGCGAAGTGCGCTACATCCACTCGCACCGGCTCGGCCTCGGCAAGTTCCACACCGAGAACGACGCGCTCTGGGACCTGGCGCCGCATGACCTCTCAATGATCCTCGCCATCACCGGCACCGAGCCGATCGAAGTCAGGGGCGAGGGCGCGGCGCTGCTCGACAATCTCAGCGACTTCGCGCATCTGCACATGCGCTTTCCCAACGGCGTGCGCAGCCATCTCTTCGCCTCGCGGCTCAACCCCTATCGCGAGCGCCGGCTCACCGTGGTGGGCACCAAGGCGATGGCGGTGTTCGACGATGTCGAGCCCTGGGAGCGCAAGCTTGCCGTCTACCGGCATGCGGTCTGGCAGGACAGCGGTCAGTGGGCCTTCACCGCCAACGAGCCTTCTTACGTGGCGGTCGGCGAAGGCATGCCGCTGACGCGCGAGCTCGCGCATTTCATGCAGTGCATCGAAACGCGCGCCGAACCGCGCACTGATGGCGAGGAAGCGATCCGGGTGCTGCGCATTCTCACGGCGGGAACGGTGACGCATAGCGGCTCGGCTGCCTGAGCCATTCGCAAGACAAATCCTGGGCTGAAGCGCCCGGTCGACGGACGCTAGTTACTCGGCGGGGATGTGCGCGGGCCGCGCCGCAAGCCTGGAAAGCATCGCCTCGGCCTCTGCACCGCGCTCGGAGCGCTCGATGAAGCCGCCGCCGAACACACGCGCCTCATTGCCGTCGTCGGAATAGAGCACGCAGGCCTGTCCGGGCGCGATGCCGGATTCGCCGTCGACCAGCTCGACAGACGTCACGCCGTCGCGATGACGCAGCACGGCCGGGCGCGGCGGCCTGGTCGAACGGACTTTTGCGAAAAGCTCGATCCCGCCGTCCGGAACGTCGGAGAGCGGGCCGTCGCCGAGCCAGTTCATGGCGCGCAGGTAGATCTTGTGCGTCTCCAGCGCCTCGCGCGGGCCGACAATGACGCGGGCGCGATCGGCGTCGAGATGAACGACATAGAGCGGCTCGCCGGAGGCGATGCCGATGCCCCGGCGCTGGCCGATCGTATAGCGCAGGATGCCTTCATGGCGGCCGAGCACGCGGCCGTCGATATGGACGATGTCGCCAGGGTTGGCAGCCGCCGGCTTCAGCTTGGCGATGATGTCGGAATACTTGCCCTGCGGCACGAAGCAGATGTCCTGGCTGTCCTGCTTGGCAGCCACCGTCAGCCCCATCTCTTCGGCAATCGTTCGCACCTGCGGCTTGGAGAGACCGCCGAGCGGGAAACGCAGATAGTCGATCTGCGCCTGCGTGGTGGCGAACAGGAAATAGCTCTGGTCGCGATCTGCATCGACCGGCCGGTAGAGCGCGCGATGCGCGCCATTGGCGCGCGAGCGGATGTAGTGGCCGGTGGCTAAAGCGTCGGCGCCGAGATCCTGCGCGGTGGCCAAAAGGTCGGCGAACTTCACCGTCTGGTTGCAGGACACGCAAGGGATCGGCGTCTCACCGGCGACATAGCTCTCGGCGAAGGGATCGATGACCGCCTTGCGGAAGCGCTCTTCATAGTCGAGCACGTAATGCGGAATGCCGAGCGTCTCGGAGACGCGGCGGGCATCGTCGATGTCCTGGCCGGCGCAGCAGGAACCTGCCCGGTGCGTCGCCGCGCCATGGTCGTAGAGCTGCAGGGTGACGCCGACGACATCATAGCCTTCGCGCTTCAGGATACCGGCAACGACCGACGAATCGACGCCGCCCGACATGGCGACGACGACGCGGGTGTTTTCTGGGCGTCCGGGAAGGTCGAGGCTGTTCATGGTTCTTTCAATCTGCGTGGCGCTGGCTGCCAATGGCCGGAATATAGGTCAAGCGCCCCGGCTGCGCCAGCTTGCCTCCTCAAGCGATTTTCTCGGCGATTTTTCCCGGCAAAATCAGGGCGAGGACCGCGATTGGCTCAAATGCCGAACAAAACCCTAACGCGACGTTCACGATCCTTACCTAGTCATTAGGGTTCGCTTAGGCAATTTTTAAAGCTGTGGCGGTACTGTGGCGGGGATTGGGTCTTTGAGTTTTTAGTAGAGAGTACGATGACCGATCTGGTTAGACCTAGAGTCAAATATGTTATCGGGCCTGACGGCAGCCCTCTTACGATAGCCGATCTGCCGCCGACGAATACACGGCGCTGGGTTATCCGGCGCAAGGCGGAAGTGGTCGCTGCGGTGCGCGGCGGACTGCTCAGCCTCGACGAAGCCTGCCAGCGCTACAAGCTCACAACCGAGGAATTTCTCTCCTGGCAGGCATCGATCGACGAATATGGCCTTGCCGGGCTGCGCACGACGCGCATCCAGCAATACCGTCACTAGACTCCGACTGTCGAGACTGAAAGGGCGCGGAATTCCGCGCCCTTTCAGTTTTCGGAGAGACCTTCCACTCAGACTGTCAGCACGACCTTGCCGATCGGCCGGGTTGTAAGGAAGGCATGGGCGGCGCCCGCCTGATCGAGCGGGAAAGCCTTCGCCACATGAGCCGACAGCTTTTTCGCATCGACCAGCTTGGCCAGCTCGACGAGGCCCTCGCGATCGGGCACCACCGACATGCGTTCGACGCGAATGCCGCGCGCGCTGGCTTTGGCCCTGGTGGCATCATGAACGTTTAGCAGCGACACCAAGACGCCACCGTCGCGCAGCGCCCTCAGCGATTCGTCGGCGTGGTCGCCGCCGACCGTCTCCAGCACCAGGTCGAAGTCGCCGGCCCTCCCGGTGAAATCCTCCTTGGTATAGTCGATCACCTCATCGGCGCTGAGCGCGCGAACGAAATCGAGCTTGTCCGGACTGGCGGTCGAGACGACATAGGTGCCCAGCGCCTTGGCGATCTGCACCGCCAGATGGCCGACGCCGCCGGCGCCGGCATGGATCAGCGCTCGCTGGCCGGATTGCAGACGGCCGAGCCGGACAAGGCCTTGCCAGGCGGTGAGGCCGGCGAGCGGCAGCGCCGCCGCATGGGCATTATCGATGCCGCCAGGCTTGACGGCGATCTCGTCCGCCGGGGCGGCCGCGAGCTCGGCATAGGCTCCGGCCTGTTTGGGAAAGCGCGGCATGCCGAACACCTCGTCGCCGACCTTGAAGGCGGTGACGCCGGCGCCCACCGCCTCGACGGTTCCGGAAATATCCCAGCCGAGAATGAAGGGCGGCTCGCCGAGCAGCGGGTAAAAGCCGCCGCGCACGGCGCCGTCGACAGGGTTGATGCCGGCCGCCTTGACGCGAACCAGCACCTCACCGGGCTTGGGCGACGGATCAGGTCGCTCCGCAACAAAAAGGACGTCGGGTCCACCGACGGAGTACTGGATAACGGCACGCATGGAAGCCTCCTTTTCGATTGGCATGCCGCTATCATCTGGATAGTAATAATTATCTTGTCCAGTATGCACCTTTACGATATATAGGTACCTTATGGATAGTAAAAACGCTCCCTTCGGTTACGACGCGTTCCGGCGCACCTGCCCATCGCATACCGTGCTCGAGATGCTGGCCAGCAAATGGGTTTACCTGATCGTTTGCGCGCTGCGGCGCGGCCGCATGCGCAATGGCGAGCTGGCGCGCAAGCTGGAAGGCATCACGCCGAAAATGCTGACCCAGACGTTGCGTGTGCTGGAGCGCGACGGCCTTGTCCGGCGCGAAGTGTTCCCGGTCATCCCGCCGCGGGTCGAGTATGAGCTGACCGAGCTTGGCCAGAATCTTGCGGGACTGCTCAACCAGATCCGCTCCTGGGCGGAAGAGCATGCGCACGACATCAAGGATGCCCGTGCCAGGGCATCGGCGAACCATCAGGGCGATATGGCAATGCTGCCTTGACGTAGGAGCGCGGGCAGGAACTGGCCCTTAAGGCGATGCCGGAGGATCCCGGCGATAGCGGCAAAGCGCGCCGGGCTCAGCCGATCATGGCGCTGCGGCCGCCCACTTCCGCGTCGCGGATCTTGCTGTCGCGCGATTCCAGCATCTCGGCCTTGGAAAGCTCCGCTTCAGCTTCGCCGAGTAATGATTCGGCTATGGTTCGCTGCTGGGCAAGGTCGCTCTGCGAGTTCCTGAGGTTGTCGCGGCGCAGGCGTGCCGCCTTGGCGAAGGTCGGATAGGCAAAATGATTAATGTCGGTGATGCCGGCTTTTTTCTCTTCGGCGACGATCTGCGCCTCCAATTCGACGGCCATGCGTTCGAACTCGGCGATCATCATGTCCAGCTGCAACAGCTGGCGCCGCTTCTCATTCACCTGAAACTGCTTCAGCCGAACGAGGTTTTCACGTGACTTCATGACTCGGTACTCCGCAAACGCACACCTGCTTATCGTCCCATCGGCCCCGAAAGGCCCAAGCGTCGCCCGTTTCCCCCGGCTTTCCCCATTCTATGGGAAACAAAGCCCTAAAGATTTTTGCCGGCGGTAACCATTCGTTTACGGGCATTGTTAATCATACGGGCGAGGACTTAAGGCCGGGTAAAAATTCCGGCAGCGGCGGGAAGCGCGGCCTGCGAGTCTCTGGAGTCACTTAGACTGGCTTATTAATGTGGTACATGAGCGATTTGGGTCTATGATTCGTTATTAGATTCAAGTGGGTGTAGAAAGGGGTTAAAAATTCTGATATCGTGACCGACACGAAATTAGGATTTGTTAACCAGTCGGTGGCACCCTCTGTTCAGGCAATCACTGCTCCGGGTCCCGGACGGGCCGTGACAGGGTCCGGCAGCAGAAAAGGGGAATGAAATGCGTGTTCTGCTGATTGAAGACGACAGTGCAACCGCACAAAGCATCGAGCTGATGCTGAAATCGGAAAGCTTCAACGTCTATACGACCGATCTCGGCGAAGAAGGGGTCGATCTCGGCAAGCTCTACGACTACGACATCATCCTTCTCGATCTCAATCTTCCCGACATGTCGGGCTACGAGGTGCTGCGCACGCTTCGCCTCTCCAAGGTCAAGACGCCGATCTTGATCCTCTCCGGCATGGCCGGCATCGAGGACAAGGTGCGCGGCCTCGGTTTCGGCGCCGACGACTATATGACGAAGCCTTTCCACAAGGACGAGCTGGTGGCGCGCATCCACGCCATCGTGCGCCGCTCCAAGGGCCATGCCCAGTCGGTCATCACCACTGGCGACCTGGTGGTCAATCTCGATGCCAAGACCGTCGAGGTCGGCGGCCAGCGCGTGCACCTGACCGGCAAGGAATACCAGATGCTGGAGCTGCTCTCGCTGCGCAAGGGCACGACACTGACCAAGGAGATGTTCCTGAACCACCTCTATGGCGGCATGGACGAGCCGGAACTGAAGATCATCGACGTCTTCATCTGCAAGCTGCGCAAGAAGCTCGACGCGGCGTCCGGCGGCCAGAACTACATCGAGACCGTGTGGGGCCGCGGCTACGTGCTGCGCGAGCCGGAAGACATCCGCGTCAGCGCCTGAGCTAAGGCCAGGAAATTCAAAAAAACCCGGCTCCGGCCGGGTTTTTCATGCGCGAAAACCTACGAGATCAGGCGGCGATCTTCAGGACGCGGAAGCTCTCGAGCAATTGCGCCCGATTGAACGGCTTCAGAAGATAGCCCTGGGCGCCGGCCCGTTTCGCACGCATGATCGCGCCGACATCGACTTCGATCAGCGACACCAGGATCTGTGGCTTGACCGCAGCGTCTATGCCGCGGATGCGGCGAATGAGATCCGCGACCTGCATGTCCGCCAAGCCGCCGTCGACGACGACGACATCGGGCATATTGCCGGAGCAGATCTCGATGGCATCAAGCCCGGTGGCCGCTTCGATGACCACGATGTCCGAGCCGCCAAGGATACGCTTTGCGACCTTCCTGATGACGCTCGAATCGTCCACGAACAGGCAGCGCTTCATTTCCGGGTCCTCTTTGCCATCTGCCGAACCGGCAACCTCCGGTAACCTCGGGGCACCATAGGGCAATCTGGTAAAGAAGCCGAAAAGCCGTTAGGTAAAGTTTTTCCAAAGAGGCACTTGCGCGGTTTTTTACCGTCAAGCCGGCACGCCGGCAACAGCAGACGTTGCTTTGCTTGCGCTGCAAGCGACGACATCAGCGCAATAAATACTTGGCCTGTTCTTGGCCGTTGCCTCAGACCGCCGACAACACGATCTCGTCGGCGGTCGCATGGATCGAGATCGTCATGTTGGCTTCACGCGCCAGAAGCAGCGTGTAGTAGGGCTGGACCGAATGGGCGTCGATCGGCTCCTCGGGCTTGTGGCCGGAATGCAGCTCGAGGAATTTCGGCGGCACGCGCAGCATCGGACCGGCGGCCGACAGCGAAAAACGCGGCTCGGTCTCCAGGTTCTCCAGCGTGATCACCAGCTTGCCGCCGCGCGGTATGGCCGCGTTGGCGACGAGAATGAGGTTGAGCAGCAGCTTGACCTTGTTCTTGGGCAGCAGCGCGCGGGCGCCGTTCCAGACCAACTCCGGCTTCTCGTTCTTCAAGAAGGCGATGGCCACGGCCTCGGCGTCGCCGGTGTCGATCATCATACCGGCCGAGCCGGCGGCGCCGAAGGCGATGCGGGCAAACTGCAGCCGCGCCGAAGCGTTCCTGGCGCTCTGGCGAATCAGTTTCATGGCGTCTTCGTCGGCGCCGCCTTCGTCGAGCAGTTCGAGACCGTTGTTTATGGCGCCGACCGGCGAAATGATGTCATGGCACACGCGGCTGCACAGAAGCGCAGCCAGATCGGGAGCGGAGAGGGTGAAGAGCTCGGCCATCGGAGAAATCCCTGCTGGTTCACATATTCATGGCCGAGCGTTTTCGCGCCGCCACGCGAATCACGCTCTTTTCCAAGGCCTTCTGAATACACAGCGCCCGCCCATCCATCAACAAATCCGCGGCCACGGACGGCGAAAATGGAACGTTCACGCCGGGAAAACGAAGCTTATGGAGACCGTGTCGGGCCGCCAGCCTTCGAACCGCCATCTTCCTGCGCCAGCTTAATGGTTGAAAAAGGATTACGGCATAGTTTGCCAGTGATAGTCATCTCGAAACGGCCGCTAAGAGCCGTAGGGGTACGAGGCGTCGGCGAAAGTGCTCCCTGACGGAGATTGGAAGCATGTTTTCCCGATTCTATGACCGGACATTCGTCCGCGTCCTCACCATGACGATCGCCCTTATGGGTGCTGTCATCCTCTCAACCTCCGCGTCGCGGGCCCAGGAATACACCGCGCAGGAGATCATCGATTCCGGCCACAAGTTCTTCGGCGCCACGTCCGGCGGTCTCGCCACCGTGGTCGAAAAGATCTTTGCGTCCTACGGCCTGCCCAACGGCTACCTGCTCGGCGAGGAAGGATCCGGCGCGCTGATCGGCGGCCTGACCTATGGCGAGGGCACGCTCTACACCAAGAACGCCGGCGACCATAAGGTGTTCTGGCAGGGCCCGTCGCTCGGCTGGGATTTCGGCGGTGAAGGCTCGCGCGTGATGATGCTGGTCTACAATCTCGACGACATCAGCAGCCTCTACAACCGCTTCGGCGGCGTTGCCGGCTCCGCCTATGTCGTGGCGGGCGTCGGCTTCAACGTGCTGCAGAGCGACAGGGTGCTCATCGTCCCGATCCGCACCGGCGTCGGCGCCCGGCTCGGCGTCAATCTCGGCTATCTGAAGCTTACGGAACGGGCAACCTGGAATCCGTTCTGACCGGACAGGATTGTCACAACCGCCCGGATAAGACCGATCGCACCGCGGCATGCTCTTGCCGCGGCGCTGGATTTCCGCCATGCCAAGGTGGCACAGTCGGGCATTGGCGGGTTGCCGCCTCGCATACGGAATAGTCCACCTTGGTCCAGTCGATCCTGTTCTTCGCACTCGGCTTCCTCTGCGCCGTCTTTCTGGTGTCGCTGATTGCGCCGGCCGTCTGGCGGCGGGCCGTCGTCCTGACGCGCAGGCGCCTCGAGGCCTCGATGCCGCTGACGCCTGCCGAGATCCTGGCCGAGAAGGACCGGGTCCGCGCCGAGTTCGCCATGAACACGCGCCGGCTCGAGATGAACATCAAGAGCCTCAAGGAGAAGGTGGCCGAGCAACTGGTCGAGATCGGCCGCGGCAGTGAAGCCCTGAAGGGATTGGCGGTAGAGACGAAGGACAAGAACCAGGCGCTTTCCGATCTGCAGGCCAAGAACGCGGAGCTCAGGCAGCGCGAGGAAGAACTGCACAAGCTGTCGGAAAAGCTGGCGCAGACGGAGCGCTCCCTGGAGAAGCGCGCGCTGGAGCTGCAAAAGCTGGAGCAGATGTATGACGACGCCAGCTTCTCTTCCTCGAACCGCCAGATCGAACTCGTGGCCCGCGAATCGGAGCTGGACAAGCTCGCCAACGACATTGCGGTGCTGCGCAGCCAGCGCAAGGAAGCGGACCGGCGCAATCAGGAACTCGCCGCGGAAAGCAAAGCCGCCAGAGACACGCTCAAGGCGGAGAAGAAGCGAGCAACCGAGCTGGACAAGAAGGTCGAGCGACTGCTCGCGACCCTTGCCGATCGCGAGGAAAAGCTCGACAGACGCGAGAAGGAGCTTGCCCGGATGCGTGAACGCCCAAGCCAGGTTCACGCCGCAAACGGCGGAGCGCGCCAGGCCGACGAAGGCGGTGGCATCGACAAGGCCATCGCCAAGCTCGAAGGCGATCGCGAGCGGCTGGAGGCGAGGCTGACGGCGCTTGCGCGGGAAAACAAGCGGCTCAAGACCGATCTTGCCGTACTCGAAACGGCAAAGCCCGAACAGGCGGGCGATGCACGGCGCGCCGGTGCGGCGCTTCGCGACCAAATGAACGAGCTGGCGGCCGAGGTCGTCAATCTGACGATGAGGCTGGACGGGCCGGATTCGCCGATCGCCAAGGCCCTGGCGACCCCTCGCGACGGGCGGCAAGATATCGGCGAGCGCGGCACCAGCCTCGCGGACCGCGTAAGGGCCCTGCAGAAGGCCAACTCCACCAACTGATCCGAGTGCGGGCAGTCAGCCATGCGGCGCGGGCGGCTATCGGTTTGAGAAGTGATGCAGGGCGATGGCCGAGGCGGCTGCAACGTTCAGGCTGTCGAAACCCTCCGCCATGTCGATCCGTACGGTCCGCAAACGGTTGAGCAGGGCTTCGGGCAGGCCTTCGCCTTCCGTGCCGAGATAGAGCGCCAGCCGAGACGTTCTTTCCGCGGCGCGGATGTCGGTCTCGCCGCGCGGCGAGAGCGCGAGTTGGCTGAAGCCCAGCCGGTCAAGCGTTGCGGTCAAGCTTGGGGTGTCGCCGAAGGAGCCGAAGGGAACATTCAACACCGCGCCGACCGAAACACGGATCGCCTTGCGGTAAAGCGGATCGCAGCAGGTGGAATCCAGAAGCACGGCGTCGGCGCCAAAGGCCGCGGCGTTGCGGAAGATCGAGCCCATATTGTCGTGATTGGATATGCCGACCAGAACCACGACCAGCGCGCTTGCGGGCAAGGTTTCGAGAAGCGCCTCCGCCGGTCGAGGAGAGCCCCGAACGCCGATCGCCAATACGCCGCGATGCATGTGGAAGCCGGCGATCCCGTCCATGACTTCGCCGCCGGCGACATAGACGGGGAAGTCGGCCGGCGCCTTTCGCAAGACGCCTTCGAGGCCCGCCAGCCTGTTTTCCAGAATGAGAGCCGATTCCGCGGCGAAGCGTGCGTTCGACAACAGAAGATCCAGCACCACCTTGCCTTCCGCGACGAAGCGCCCGTGGCGGCCGACGAGATCGCGCTCGCGGATGTCGAGATAGCCGGCGACACGCGGATCTTGCGGGTCGTCGATGGGAATGAGCTTCATAGAAAATCTCGCTGGCGAACGATCGTCAGCGAGGTAGGGGCTTTGGAGAGCGCGGGTCAAGTCCCGGCGCGGCGCATCCTGTAGGCCATTTGGGACAGGTCGCCGTCGCCGAAAATGCCTTCCAGCATGCGAAGTAGCTCGCGCACCGCGTCGGACTTGCAGGAATAGTAGATCATCTGGCGATCGCGACGCGTCTCGACGATATCGAGCGCTCTCAGCTTGGCCAGATGCTGCGACAGAGCGGACTGGCTCAACTGAACTTTCTCGGCGATGGCACCGACCGACATTTCGCCGTCGATCAGATAACTGACGATCAGCAGCCGCTTTTCATTGCCCATGAGCGTCAGAAACGCGGCAGCCGATTCGGCGTTGGCGACTAGCTTGCTCGAGATCATAGATCCCCCATGTTTTCTGGCTCATCCAGCTGCCATGGGGGCAATGGCGGCTGATTTCCACGATGTTCAGGTCAGGAGGCGCCGCTGAATCAGCGCTGCAACAAAAGGTAGATCATTTTATCTAAATCTCAAGAGTTGCTTTCGATCTGGGACGATTAACTTTCGCTACTGTGCCTGGCCGGTGGCGCCTCCGGTCTTTGCCATCTCGACGAGCACGGACCGCAACTCGCGGGCAGCGCCCAAAGGCCGCGGGAAGAAGACCCTGCAGGTGGCGTCCGCAGAAGCCAGATCCATGCCGTCCGGATCGAAGCCTGTGGCGATCCAGCCATCGCCCTCTGCCCGGCCGAAATGGCGCGCATAGATGCCAAGCGCATCGCGATGGTCGGCGTTCATGTGGTCCAGCGCCGACTGTTCGCTGGCCGCCAGCTCCTCGACGACCGGCCCGACCGTGATCAGGTCGGCGCGATCCAGAAGATAGGCTTTGCCGAAGCCGCCGTTCAGACTGGCGCGCTCGGGCTCGAGCCGGAATATCGAGAAGTCGCCAAGCCCGGCATAGAGCTTCGCCTTCGGATTGCGGTTGAGATAGCGCCGTTCGGCGCGGCCGTGATCGGCCGATCCGCGCTCCAACCGCAGCGCCTGGCATACAAGCGTGATGCGCGGATGGGCGAGCGGATCGCCCTTGCCGGGTTCGCCGACGAGCAGCGAGCAGCGCGGGTCGGCCAGAATGGCGCCGGTATGGGCGGACAGCATCGAGACCAGGATCAGCGGCGCGCCGCCTATATCGGTCGCCACGCCGACCCGGCTTGCCAGC
>NZ_JHQR01000262.1 GCF_014843825.1 Mesorhizobium silamurunense | reverse complement strand
CCGGCGCGCGGCAGGCCCGAGCGCTCGCGCGGAGCAAACGATCCGGGCGGCGGCAAGGTCGCGTCGAGATCGTCGTCGCGCGTTGCCCTGGCGATCTCGGCCATGCTTGCCGGCCGGTCTTGAGGATCCGGCTGCAGCATCGCTTCGATGAGAGAGCGGAAATCGGGGTCGATGTCCGACAGGTCCGGCACGGTCCGACGCTTCTCGATAACCTCATATTGCGAGCCGCTCATGTCGAGCGGCTTCCCGCGCAGGGCCGCGGCCAGCACCAGTCCGAGACTGTAGATATCGGATTGCTCGCTGACCTCGCCGCCATAGAGGCCGAGCTGTTCGGGAGAGACGTAGTTGTATTTGCCGGCGAACTTTCCGCCGATCAGCGTCTCGCCGCCGACGGTAGCCGAGCGCGCGATGCCGAAGTCGATGATCTTGGCGCGCTCGACCCGGCCGCCTGGCAGGATGATGTTGTCGGGCGAGAGGTCACGGTGGACCGCCCCGGCCTGATGCACGGCACTCAAGCCGGAGGTGAGGCGATGGCAAAGCCTGCGCACGTCCGGCGGCGACATGGGGCCGCGCCGCATGACGTCGAACAGCGACTGGCCGTCCACGAACTCCATCGCCAGGTAAGGACGGCCGATGCCCGGATCGATGGTGAAGACGTGGTATCGCACCACCGCGTCATGCGACAAATGGTTGAGGATCGACGCCTCCTTGCGGAACAGTGACAGGATCGTCTGGTCGCGGGCGAATTCGGGCAGCACGATCTTGATCGCCACATGATCGCCGGTCTGGATATTGTGGCCGCGATAGACCTCGCCCATGCCGCCGGATGCGATCCGCTCGTCGAGTTCGTAAATGCCGCTGAGCTGCGTGCCGACGCCGGTGTATGCGAGGTTCGGCGAAATCCGCGTCTTGTCGTCGTCGCCCATCTCACACAGCCCTCGTTCCGGACTGAGCCGATTGGAGCGGTCCGTTGCGCCCGTCGCCGACGCTCACCATCACGATGGTGACATTGTCCGTTCCGCCGCGCGCCAGCACCGTCTCCAGCAGCTTCTCGCATGCCACCTGCGGCGGCCCTGATTTGACCGCAGCTTCGATCTCGGCGTCGCTGACATGCGCCGTCAGCCCGTCGGTGCTCAAGACGAAAACATCGCCGGGCATAAGCTCGCCTTGCTGGAAATCGATCTCCAGCTCGTCGCTGACCCCGACGGCATGGGTGATCACATTGCGGCGCGGCCAGGTGAGCGCTTCATCCGCGCTGATCATGCCGCGGTCGAGCAGCTCCTGGACTTCGGTATGGTCCCTGGAAATCTGCGAGATCGCGCCGCCCCGTACCAGATAGATGCGGCTGTCGCCGGCCCACAGCCCTGCGAACCGCCCGTCCATCGCCAGCAGGGCTGCGAAGGTGGAGCCGATGGTGATGCCGCGCGATCGCGATATGTTGCGGATCTCGGCATTGGCGCGGCTCAGCCGGTCCTCGAAACGCGCGCGAAGGTCCGGCGCCGAGCTGGCGATGCCGATCGTCGCCAGATGATCGACGATGCTGGCCGAAGCCACTTCTCCGGCCTCATGGCCGCCCATTCCGTCGGCCACGACCCAAAGGCCGGTCCGTGGCTCGACGAGATAGTTGTCCTCGTTGTGGTCGCGCACACAACCCTTGTGGCTCACGCCGAAGCTCTCGATGGGAAGGGCGACAGTGCTCAATTTGCCACCAAGCGCTTCGCGAGCGTCCTCTGTGACGAACCATGGGCCGCGTGCCCAGGCCACTTTGCCACAAGCGCATACATTAGAGTACCGAAATGAAGGCTGGCGCCGGCGATGCTCTGGAGCGCTGCCATGTCAAAACGCCTTCGGACAGCTGAACCCGGACAGCGCCGGGAGGAGCAAGGGATTGGCGGCCGAGCCGGTCTCCATCTTGTAGGCGACGTCGCGTCCGCCGATCACGAAACGCGCTTCGGCGTCACCGCCATTGCTGGTGACGCTCGCCTTGTCCAGCAGGCGCTTCAAGGCCCACGGCCCTTCGAATTTGAGGACGGATTCGCGGCCCGGCATTTCCGGCGTCAGGCTGAGGCTGGCGGATCCGGAAGCGGCGCCGCTCGGCCATGTTACCGTGCTCGGCGTGTTGCCGGCCTGTGCGCTCTGCACCGTCTGCCCGTCGACGTTGAGCACCGCGCTGTCGGCCTCGCTGTTCAGCGAGGTGGGCGTGAAGGTGATCGCGACCGATGGCGCCGAACCGCCGGACGGGAAGAAGGCGCTGCGGATTTCCGCCGCCGACTGGAACGCCTTCAAGGTCGACTTGGCGAGGTCGCGGCCGGAGCGGGCATCCGGCTTCCAGGTCCAGTCCTGCCCCGTCATGTCGATCAGCGGCGCAAGGTTCTGCGCGAAGAATCGGTCCATCAGACCGCCGGGCGCGAACAGCCTGGCGAAATCGGCAAAAGAGATGTCCTCGGTGCTATCGCTGGCGAAGGGATAGTGGCCGTTGACGGCTTCCTCGCAGGGGCGCGTGACCGTCTCGTCGAGCGTCTGGTTGAGGTTGGCCATCGAGGTTGCGGCGACATTGCCCTCGAACTCGTCCGCTGCCGCGTCGACCATTCGCGCCAGCTGCTTCGGCAGGCGCGAGGCATTGGCGCGCATCGTCGAAATCTGCAGCTTCAGGTTCGCGTTGACGCGGTCCGTCTGCGCGGGGACGTCCGCTGCCAGCTTCACGCTCTGGTAGATGTCGTGGAAGTTCTGCGTCAGCGCATCGAGCGGCCGACGGCCGCTGGAGCCGCTCACCAGCGCCTGGAACGGCCTGAACTGTGCTTCCACCGTGGCGCCGGCGTTCTGCGCGGCGGACGAGCTTGCCCCGGCGCGGCTTTGCGACTTGCCGCCGGCGACCTGCAGGCCGATGCGGGCCAGGCCCTTGGCCATGCTCGCAGGATCCTGCTGCGTCCCGCCGGTCTCGCCTGCGGAGGCGGTGCTTTCCTTCGTCAACGCGGTTTCATCGGCGATCGCCGTGAACAGCCGGTCCAGCGGCGAGTCCTGCGAGGCGGCGGCGGAGAGCGCGATGTATTGCGGCTTGTCCTTCAGCATCGCCTTGAATTTCAACTGATCGAGCGCGCCGTTCCAGGCGGAAGCGAATTCCTTGCCGTAGCGGTCGATGAGCTCGGGGCCGAGCCTGGGAAGGTCCTGGTCGATGCTGCCCTGCTCGCCGCCGCCACCGAGGACCCATTGGTCGTCGACCAGCATCTGCGCGATGCGTGAGAGCTGCGGCAGGTAGAAGCCGTTGAAACCCGCTTTGGTGTAGAGGCCGGGAACGCGAAGGTCGGCGAGCTCACTGCCGTCCATGCGTTCGAACAGGAGCTGCGCTTCCGGACCGGCTTTCGCGGCAACGGAAAAGTCCTGCAGCCTTGCAGCGTAGACCGCCGACCTGATCAGCGCCGATGCGCGGTCGGCAAGGCTCATGCGTCCGAGCGAGCGCTGCGCCGCCTCGACCAGCGGCTGGTTGAGCTCGAACACCGGGTCATAGGCATCGTCGAGCGTGAGCATGGCGCGCAGATGCTTTTCGAGCTGCGCGCGGCCTTCGCGGTTGTTCTCGCCTGGATAGCGGTTTTCTTCCCAGTCCTGCTTCATCCAGGAAACGATCAGCTCGTCGTCGACCTTCGGCGCCTTGCCGCCCAACATCAGATAGATCTTCAACGGTTCGTAGAGCGCGATCGGATCGGCCATCTTGGCCTGGATCGTCCGCTCCGCCTGAACCAGGAGACGGGAGCGGAAGTTTCGCTCCAGCGCCTGTCGGTAGGCCGTTTTGGAGGCCGACAGAAGTCTCTCCCGTTGGCTGAGCCCGAAACTTTCCTCGATCGGCTTCGTTTGGGCGGCGGTTTCATATCCCGCGGGCAGGTTGCGCAGCTGGTCGAGCGAGCCGATGACGTTCTCGAGGTCGACATCGGTCACCGTCGTGCTCTTTAGCAGCGAATCCGCGCTATCGCGATACTGCGCCATCGCCTGCCTCGTCGAGGCGATCAGCGACTTGTTGGCGAAGAAGCTGAGGCCCAGCACGCCGAGCGCCGCTAGAGCCGCCAGCGCGATCGCGGCGAGGCCGCCGAACCTGGCGAGCCTGTCGCGCCGCTCTGCGGCTCTGTCGAACGAGACCCAGCCTGCCTCGGGGAAGATCACCCTCGCCAGAAGATCGTGCAGGAAGAAGCTCTTGCCGGTGCCGGAAAGATGCGCCTGGGAAGCGCCGCCGAAACTGCGGCCGATTGCGCCCAGCACCTGGTCGATCGGTGTTCCTTCCTGTGTGCCCGAGGAAAAATAGAGCCCGCGCAGGCTGACGTTCACTTGCGCTCGCGAGGCATCGAACAGGCTGCTGACGAACCGCACGACGCGGGTCCGCAGCGCGCCGAACTGCGCCGGAAAGCCGAAGATCGCGATGCGCGCCACCGGGTCGGTCTCGTCCTGCAGGCGGTCGGCGATCTCGTCCGCCAGTTGCCTGGCCAGCGCGTCGAACTCGGCCGGGGCCTCGCCGACCATATTCCTGTTGCGGTCGGTGGTCTGGAACGTCGCCCCCCACACCTTACGCCGTCGGGCTTCGTCGAAATCGCCGAAATAGTCCATGAAGCCGGCGACGAGGTCGGCCTTGGTAAAGAGCAGGTAGACAGGGAACTGGATCTTCAGCGTCTCGTGCAGTTCCCGCAGCCGGCTTCTTATTTCGGCGACATGCGCGTCGAGCTGCCGATCGTCGAAGCCGATGAGATCGACGAGGCTGATGGCGAGGATCACGCCGTTGATCGGCTGCCTGGAGCGGTATTTCTTGAGCAGTCCGAGGAAGGCGAGCCAACTCGTCTTGTCGCGCTGGGCATCTGAATCCTGCGTCGTGTAGCGGCCGGCCGTATCGATCAGCACCGCATCGTCGGTGAACCACCAGTCGCAGAACCGCGTGCCGCCGACGCCTGCCACCGGCTGAGCGTTGCCGGACCCCGCAAGCGGAAACTTCAGCCCTGAATTGACCAGCGCCGTCGTCTTGCCGGCTCCTGGTGGGCCGATGATGATGTACCAGGGGATCTCATAGAGGAAGTTGCGCCTGCCGCTCGACTGCTTCAGAGTCGCGATGGCCTCGCCCATTCGCGCTTCGAGCACCTGTGAATCGTCGTTGCGGTCGTCGCTGCGCGCGATCGCCTTCTCGAGCATCTTCTGCGCCTTGCGCGCTTGCCAGAAGTGGATGCCGTAGAACAGCGCGAGCAGCGCGACGGTGACGCCGATGATCGTCGCCCTGAGCCAGGCAGGCCCGAGGGGCCTTGTATCGGCGAAGCGGATCAGCGGCCCGGCATACCAGACCGCTGCCGAGAAACCGGCGAGCGCCAGCAGGCTGAATATCCTGAGCACCCAGCGCATCAGTGCCGCTCCCTGCCGCGCCCGCTCACAACGTCTCCTCCTTCGGGATCATTACGTCGACGCGGCGGTTCTTCGCGCGGCCGTCCGCCGTCGCATTGTCGGCGATCGGTTCGTCCTCGCCCTTGCCGTCGACCGTTGTCCGTGACGGGTCTTTCAATTGCTTGGCCATCATTGCCTGGACGGCTTTGGCGCGCGCGACGGAAAGATCGAAGTTGGATTTGAACTGGCTCGACTTCTTCGGCTTCACATTGTCGGTGTGGCCAACGATCCGGATCGGCCCGGGCTCAGTATTCAGAGCCGTGGCGATGTCTGCCGCTACCGGCTGGAATTCCGGTTTCAGCTCCGCCTGCCCGGGCGCGAACAAGAGCTGATTGTTGACCTCCACCACGATGAAGTTGCCCTTGGTGCCGACCGTCAGCCCGCCGCCGGCGATCTCCTTGGCCAAAGCTGCGCGGATGCGGTCTATCTGGGTGGCGGTGGGAACGACCGGTGACGGCGGGACGGCTTCCGCGGGCTCGGCGAGTGGGGCCACGCTGGCGCGCTCGATGGTGACCGGTGTCGACGGGTTGAGCGCCAGCAATTCGCCGGCGGTCGCGTCGCCCTCGTCGGTGATCAGGACCCGTAGCCCGAAGAAGGCCGCCGTCACCAGCGTCGCGGCGGCGGCCGCGACCGCCCATAGCGGCAACCGCGCGCGGGGCTTTGACAGCGTCGCCGCCATGCCTTGCCAATGGGGCGAGATGTCGTCCTCGGGGCGCGGTCTGAAATAGCGGATGGTGTCGTAGACGTCGCGGCGGACGCGCTCGAGAGCGTCTCGCTCCCCGGCCCGCCCGCGATACTGGCCCTCGAACCCGAGCGACAGGCAGGCATGCATCAGTTCGAGCAGGTCGTGATGACCCTCCGGGCGGCCCAGGATCTTGTTCAGCGCCTCGTAGAAACCGGCGCCGGTGGGCTTGGTGTGGAAGAACCGCGCCGCCAGGCTGTGCCCGCTCCAGCCGTCGTCCTTCGGCCAGGGCAGGTTGCCGACCAGATCGTCGGCGGTCTCGCAAAGGGCGAATTTCGCGATTCTGCCGTCCTCCTCGGCGATGCCGGCTTTCGCCATCTCCCGGTCGAACGTCTCGATCGCTTCTGCGATATGCTCTGCCAGGGGCGCCGCCTGTCGCTCGACCGGCATCAGCCGCAACTGACCGAACAGCATCAGCAGGGGCGCCGCGGCCGCGAGAATTGGATTTGCCGCCGCGTATTTCACGCCGTCCGTGGCGTGGAGCAGGATTTCCTGTTGCAACGCGGGCGTCGAAGCGGCGGCAGGAGCCACGCCTTGAACGACCACGGTCCCGGTCGACCAGCCGGTCGGCATCTGCCGGCCGATGCCGGCGTCGAACACCGTCGATTCCCGGGCTGCCGGCGCAACGCCACCTGGAGAGGCGCTCTCAGGAGCCGTGGGCGAGCGTTGTCTCGGCCGCGGCGCCCGGATGACGGTCTTGTCCGCCGGCACCGAGGGATCGTCCTTCGAGCTCATCGGCGGTCCACCGTCGAGGTGCAGCGACCATTTCCTTGGCAAGCAAAGAGGCCGGCTTCGCGCTTTTCATGCCAAGATCTGGCGGCGGGCCGGGTGGAAAGGCTCATCTTGCCGAAACATGACATTGCTGCACACGCCCCAAGCCACGCCGCTTTGCCCGCCAGGCAAGCTTCCGTGCGTCATCCTAACCGCCCAAGCACATAAATAAAATCGGCAGCTGATTGAAATCGGAAAGCAGGATGATCAACGTGACGGGTTCTTCTGTGAGACCCGTCACACAGCGCCTTGCTCGGCTGGCCTGGTTGGCTATTTCTGCTTGCTGGCCTTGGCGTAGGCTTCGCTGAAATAGGCCAGGAAGACGTCGAGCATGCCGTTTTCGTGCTTCTCCTCCATCGTCCGCCAGGTAGCGACGAGGGCGTCCCACGCCTGGCTCTTCTTGGATGAGAAGGAGGCCGGCGGAAGTTTCCTGGCGATGGCCTCTGGCGACAGGTCGTCGAGCAGCTTGGAGAGCGCGGTCTGCATGGCGGCGTACGTGGCCAATTCGTGCGTCTTGAGATCCCGGAAGGCGTCCTCGACGCTGTGCGCGGCGTCGAGATAGCCGGCCCTGCGTTTCGCGAACATGATCTCCAATATGTCGTCGGTGCCCGGAACGAATTTCAGCGGGTTGTTGTTTTCGGCGCCGATCATCGTGCGGTTCGCGTTTTTGGCCAGCACCTTGGCCGCAGCGCGCGCCTTGAGCAGCAGCGACAATTGCTCGACCGTGGTTCTGAGCACAATGCCGATCTCGGCGGCCACGTCATGCGGATCGCGCGACTGAAGCAGGTCGGGCGCGATGCCGGCCGCCTTCGCGATGTCCCGCAACAGCCTATCGGCGTCCGCGTCTTGGCCAACCGACGCGGCCGGGACCGGCGGCTGCAACGCCGAAGACGTCGATGCCGCTCCCTGTCCGTGCCGCTGCTCCGCCCGACTGAACGGCTCGTTGCCCAACTCCAGCGGCCCGCCGGTCGACGGCGGCAGCTCGCGTTGCGTCGACCCGGCCCGGCTTTGCGGATGGCCGGCCGCTGGTCGTTCTTCGTCGATCGACACCGCGATGACATAGCGGCCGATCAGCACCCGGTCGCCCTGCGCCAGCCGGTGCGGACCGGCCATGCGCTGGCTGGAGCCGTTGACGAAGGTCCCGTTGCGCGAGACGTCGTAGAGCCAGAAAGCGCCCGCCTGGTAGCGGACCTCGCAGTGCCGTCCCGAGATGAACTTTTGCGGATCGGCGAGCGTCCAGTCGCAATTCTCGCGGCCGATCTCGAAGCTGCGGTCGTGCGCGGCGTAGCTCGTCGCGCCGCCGGCGGGCAGCCTGTCGACATTGCTGATCTGGAGAGAGATGAACATCCGCAAGTGTCGCCGAACTTGGTAAACAGATACTTGTCTCACGCAATTCCGGGCGAAGAACCGGTACGCGCTTTTCCTCGAATTGCTCCAGCATTCTAGCAGCTTGCGAGAGCAGGGGGAGAGGAGCGTTTCACACCGGCGCATCGGCGCGGTTTAGCCATCGCTATTATTTGGCCGGGACCAAACATGTGCTAGGCTGGACCGGTCCGGTGCGGTGAATTCGAAAACTTCCCGAACGTGATGCAGTTTACAGAGCGGGGGCTTCGATCCATCACACTTGCGGCCGCGTCCAGGAGGGGCACGACCCATGCCGAACGAACGTGCCACGGTTGTGCAGACGCCCGTTGGCGGCGATGTGCTGACCTTCACCCATCTCGTCGGGCGTGACGAGATCAGCCGTTGTTTCGCCTATACGGTCGGTTTCGTCTCGAAGAGCCACGATGTCGATCCGCTGAAGATGCTGGGCGGCGTCGTTTCGGTCGAGGGTGAATCCGATCCGAAACGCTGGTTCAGCGGCCTGGTGTCGGAATTCAAGCTCACCCGCATCGAGGACCGGCTGGCCTTTTATGAGGCGGTGGTCAGGCCGTGGCTCTGGTTCCTCGGCAACACCACCGATTGCCGCATCTTCCAAAACATGACGGCGGTCGAGATCGTCGAGAAGATCTTCTCGAAATACGGCATCGCGAAATTCGAGAAGCGGCTGCAGGGGTCTTATCCCCAGCGCGAATATTGCGTGCAGTATGACGAGAGCGATCTGGACTTCGTGCAGCGGCTGCTCGAGCACGAGGGCATCTTCTATTTCTTCGAGCATGACGAGGGCAAGCACACGCTCATCCTCTGCGATGCGATGAGCAAGCTGAAGACCGCTCCGGGCTACGACAAGGTGCTCTATAATTTCGAGGGGCAGGCCTCGCGGCGCGACGTCGAATACATCACCGAATGGATTCCGGGCAGCGCGGTGCGGCCGGGCGCCTACGCCCACACCGACTATGACTTCGAGAAGCCTGGCGCCGACTTGATGGCGAAGTCCGCCCAGCCGTTCAGCCACAAGGAGGCCGCGGGCGAAAACTACCGCCAGCCTGGAGCGCATCTCGATGTCGGGCGCGGCGACACGATCGCCGGGATCCGCCGCGAGGAGCTTCAGGCGGTGCACCAGCGCAGCACGGCCGTGGGCACGGTGCGGGGCCTCTTTTCCGGCTGCAAGTTCAAGCTGGAAAGCTTTCCGCGCGACGACCAGAACCGGGACTATCTGGTGATCAGCGCCGAATACCGGCTGTTCGATCCCGGCTACCGGACCCAGAACGAGGCCCATGCCGAAAATTTCAAGGTCGTGCTGGGCGTCGCGCCTGCCAAATTGCCCTACCGGCCGCCGCGCATCACGCCGCGGCCGATCATGCGCGGACCGCAGACGGCGACGGTGGTCGGTCCGTCCGGCGAAGAAATCTTCACCGACAAATATGCCCGCGTGAAGGTGCAGTTCCATTGGGATCGTCTCGGCAAGAAAGACCAGAACTCTTCCTGCTTCGTGCGCGTGTCGCAGACCTGGGCCGGCAGCGGCTGGGGCTTCATCCAGATTCCGCGCATCGGCCAGGAGGTGATCGTCGATTTCATCGAGGGCGACCCCGACCTGCCGATCATCACCGGCCGCGTTTACAATGCCGCTGAGATGCCGCCCTACGGACTGCCGGGCAACGCCACGCAATCCGGCTGGAAGTCGAATTCCTCCAAGGGCGGCGGCGGTTACAACGAGCTGATGTTCGAGGACAAGGCCGGATCCGAGCTCGTCAACTTCCAGGCGCAGAAGGACCACCATCTGCTGATCAAGCACGACCGCAACAAGACGGTGCAGCACGACCAGTCCGACCGCATCGACCATGACGCCAAGCACTCCGTCGGCCACAACCTCGACGAGGACGTCGGCAACAACAAGACGGTGAAGGTCGGCGTCGACCAGACCACCAACATCGGCAGCAACGACACCGAGACGGTGGGCGCGAACCGCTCGCTGACAGTCGGTGCCAACGAGACGATCCATGTCGTTGCCAATTCCACCGAAAACATCGACGCCAACCACTCGCAGACGGTTGGCCTGGTCCAGACGGTCACGGTGGGTGCTGCCCGGGTCGATACGGTTGGGGCGGCTGAAGCAAGGACCGTGGGCGCCTCGCAGACAAATACAATTGGCGTCACACGATCTGTCAGCGTCGGCACCAATCAAAGTCATGATATCGGCGCAGCGGACAGCTGGTCGGTAGGCGCCAGCCAAAGCATACAGATCGGCGCCGACCAGAGCGTCGATATCGGCGGGGCGCAATCGACACAGGTTGGCAAGGCACGAACAGCCAAGATCGGGGCGGATGACGGAACCGATGTCGGCGGGGCGCATGCTCTCAAGGTCGGGAAGAGCAGCGGTATCGACATTGCCCAAGACAGTTCAATCAAGGTTGGCAAGAATCTGATGATCGAAGCTGGCGACTCGATCACGCTCAAATGCGGCTCAGCGTCGATCACGATGAAAAAGGACGGCACCATTGTCGCTGACGGGAAGGATATTACACTCAAGGGCAGCGGCAAGATCACCGTCAAGGCCGACGGCGAGGTGATCGTGAAGGGAAGCACCATCAACAACAATTGAGGGCGTCATCATGGAAGTGCTGGATCGCATCGACGGCGTCGTCATCGGCTTGCTGATTGGTTTCGAAGGTGGAGCGCCGCTGGTGGTCTTCGTCGGCAATCCGCGCGAGACGGCTATTGCGGCGCGCAGCCTGACGGAACTGGACGTTTCCGCGATCGGCTCGGAACTGGCCCTGCTGTTCGAGGAGGGTGACCCGACACGACCGCTGGTCGTTGGGCGCATCGTCGATCCGGCTCACAAGAACAGGGAGCTGCAAGTGGTCCGCGAAGGCGATCGTGTCGTCATCACGGGCAAAGAGCGTATAGAACTGCGTTGCGGCCTGGCATCAATCATTCTGGAGAAGGATGGCCGTGTGACAATTCGTGGTAGCCAGCTGACCAGCCAGGCGAGTGGGACCAACCGTATCCGCGGCGGGGCCGTGCATCTCAACTGAGGCGCTGTCGTGCATCGCGTTGCAACCATCGCTGCCATCGTGGATCAGCACGCCGAGGATGCGGCTTTCCTCTGGCTTCGCCGTCGCCGGGAGATCGATGGTCCCGTCCTCGATGAGACGGGTATCGGCCGTATCGATCAGCGTCTCGAAGCTAATCTCGAAGGGCTCATGGCTGCCGGCAAAGCTGGCTGGGAAGCTGCTCAGGCCAGGTTCGCGGACTACGCCGAGCCGGGTGAACTTTTCGTGCTTGGCGTATTGGCATTGCGTTGGGGCGACGCCGACCTGACAGAGGTCGCGATCAACGCTGCGGCGAGCCTGGGCGAGACTGGTCTGTCGAGCCTTTCCGCCGCGATCGCGCGCACGCCGCGCGAAAATCTGCGACCGCTCGTGGCGAAATGGCTGGACACAAGCGATGCGCGGCTGCGCTGCCTTGGGCTGTCTGCGCTCTGGCATCATCGCGTCGATCCGGGACCGCGCCTGCATGATCTGGCCAGCTATTCCGACGCGAACGTGCGCCGGCGCGCCACTCGGCTCGCCGGTGGGCTCGGGCGGCGCGACCTGCTTCCGGCAGTCCTGGCCGGTCTTGATGGCGAGACGGCGAAAGAACGTCTTGCGGCCGCCTTCGCCGCTTGCCTGCTTGGCGAGGCGCGGTCCGCGCACCCAGTGATCGACAAGATCGTGCTGACGGAGACGGACCAGGCGGAGGCGGCGATCGAGATACGCCTGCTGACGACCCCGCTGAAGGCCGCGAAAGCCTGGCTGCAGACGCGCCTCGGCCAGCCCCTGCTGCGCGTGGCGGCAACGGCGTCGATCGGCCTGTTTAGCGATCCGTCGGTAATGCCCTGGCTGATCCAGAAGATGCGAGAGCCGGAACTTGTCTTTGCCGCCGGGCTGGCGATGCGCGATCTGTTCGATGTGGACTTCAACGACACCGACCTGTTCACGATCGACCCGGCCGATTTGGGGAAGGCGTTTGAATCTCTGACCGACAGCCCATTGCCTATCGCCGATCGCGTTGCCAGATGGTGGGACGAGGGACGGGGCGGGCGGCGCAACCACACGCCTTTCCATTCGATGCGCAGGCTCAGGCTGGATGCGTTGCGCGCGGCAATTGCCACGCCCGAGGCGCCGCTGGCAGACTGGCGCATGACACGCAAGTTCCCGGCCTGGATGTGATCGCTTTCGCCGAAGGGGGCCTTGTCCCTTCTGTTCAACGTTGGCGGAGACTGGTAAGCGCGATCGCCGACCGGTTGCCACCCTCGGATGCGAGCTCGCAGGCCGCGACGCGGCCCGGCGCGTAACCGCTTATGAAACTGTCGGCCGCCAGCATCAGAACAAGTGCCGCACTAGCGGCTCCAATGTCGCCGACCGTCATCGCGGGGTAGGCTGTCGGGAATATCTCGCGGTGCGTGCGGTAGAAGCGCGAGCGACCGACTAGTTGTTCGAGCCCGCTGTACCGTTCCCCGTTTCCATTGCTGACGAGGAACTCGATATCGGGTTCCTTTGGCCCGGATCCGCTGAAGGCAGCAAGCAGCGAAGCCACCATCGCACGGCCCTGACTCTGGCGTTCGGAAAGAACGCTGTCGATCTCTTGAGCCAGGCCCGCGCCGCAAATCATTGCAGCCGGCCCGCTCCCCGGCGCTCGCGTCAGGCGCACGAAGACAGCGCCCTCACCAGGGACTGTCCCTTGAGCATTGCTTTCGGATTTCAGACGATTGGCTCGCATCAAGCGCGCAATATCGGTCTCGTTGACGAGGCTGTCCACACCGCCGAGTAGCACCTGCGCGGCGGTCCCGGATTCCAGCATGTCGCTGGCATAGTCGAGCAGTCCGGCGCTGGCTGCGGCACCGCCGTCAAATACGCGCGAGCCGGCATTGAAGCGCAGGCCGCATCGCTCGAAAATGGCATTCAAAAGGCGCCCCCGATCGACATCTTCATACGCCGGATGGTCGCGGAAACTCTCCGGCAGCGCGAGCAGGACAGCGGTCTGGTCTGGCGTTGCCTTGTCGTCAAGCATCGCCTCCTTGAGTGCGCGGGCGCCCATACTGGCGAGCCATACCCCGTCATTGCGTCGCAGGCCCGGCTTGGCTGGAATGCGTGCGACGATTTGTGTGGTGGGAAACGGCTCTGAAAGAGGCACCTCCTGAAATGCAGACAGGTTGGCGCGAATGGCTGAGATGGTCTGCCGCGCGTTCAATCCAGCAGGCGTGACGGCGCCACCGACCGAGATGTAGAGCGGCCGCTTCACGGCTGCCACGCCGGGCGATCGCGCAGGGTCCCGTCACCGCCGAGAAGATTGAGATAGAGTTTTCGCTTGCGGCGCGCATTGATCCAAACGGGAGAAATGTGGCCGAAGGCGATTTCCCGCAGCGCCGGCACATTGCGCCGGATCACCACTGCCAGGCGAGCCTTGAGGGTCACGCGCTTCAGGTCAGGCTCGATGAGCACGGTGTCAGGCTTGAACGCGTTTTCCTCTACACGATCGTCATAAATGAGCCGCAGCGGGGCCGTAATGTGCGGCAGGCGGAAATCCCATCTGCCCGAAGCCGTCATACCGATCACCGTGATATCCTCGCCGCCACCGATGCCCGCCAGCTGCTGGTCGGCTGGGCCGCACATATAATGCCGCGTGTCGAAGTCTTTGGGAGCGAGCGGCCATTGGGTTTCGAGCCAAGCCTTGTCATAGGTTCCGGCGAAAGCCAGGCGCGGTTGCCAGCCCCGACCAATCGTCCCGAATCCCGCCGGCCTCAGGGATTCCCCAGGTCCGGCCTGCGCTTCGCCCGGATACATGACGTTGGGCGCCTCGGTTCTGACCGCAGGATCTGCCGACCGGGCGTTATGGAACCCCACGCCGACCGGGTTGCGCTGGTCCGTGCGCAAGTCCTCCAAAGTGCCGCCATAGGCGCGCTCATAGACGATCGGCATGGTCCGGAAAGGCGCTGGCGCGCTGTAGCCGCCGGAGTCGTAGATCCGGTCCCCGACCACCTGCAAAACCTTGCGGATAGCGCTGCCGACACGCAGGCCGACCTGCATCTCGCGTACCGGCTTGCCATTCGGCGCGTGCGCGGCGCCATTCACGATCACCTCGGCGCCAGGCTTGACGGGCGCGATATCCGCTTCGTAGCGGATCGATGAAAGGGACGGATTGCCAAAAGGCTCATCGCCAAAGATCACTGGCATCTGTTCGGCCGCTGGCTGGAATTCCTCCTCCTCACATGCCGCGAAACTTGCCGATAGCATCACAACCAGAGTTTCTTGGCCGTCGGCATTCAATTGGACATGGGTCGCGGCGGCGAATGGTGTCCTGTTTTCCAGCCAGACATCGAAGGCCATCGTTCAGCACCACCGGCCGTTTTCATCAAGCCCGATCGGCCAATAGGGCATGGCCGTCAGTAGTTCTACATATTCCTTGTGGCCTTCATCGGCGACCCATTGCAGTAGGAACACTTCAGGCGCGATGCGGTCGGCCGCGGGCAGCGTTTCTCCCACCGCAACGCATCGCAGCCAGTATTCCCGCACGAGCCACACCACCGCCGGATGATTCGCGGGGCCGGCCGCTGCGTCATCCAGTTGGGCCGTGATCGCCTGATTGACGGTCAGGCCGCCGTCGACCAGTTCGTCGAGGCTAGCTTCCCAGGTTTCAGAGGCCACATCGAACGTCTCCTCCAAGTCGGCGAGGTAGGCCTTGAACAGGGGCTTATATGCAGCAGGCGCCTCGCGGCGCGAAAGGCGAATTCCATGATCGGGACCGACAACGTCCTGGGGTGCATTGAGAAGCCGGCTCAGGCCGAGTTCAACACTATGGGCAATCCGGAGTGCCATCTTCTTTCGCCTCAGCACATTTCGAGAGATGGATCCTCGCCGATCGGGACATAGACGAAGTACTTGAAGTGCTTGAACAGTTCGGCGTCATACTCGGACATCATTTCGACCAGGAGCAAATTGGGCGGCACCGGGCCGCTTGCGCCCTCTTCGTTGCCATCCTCACCCCAGTTCGATTCATCGTCCTCGTCGTCCCCCTCGGTCTGCTGGGCGTACCGTTCAAGGTTCAGGTCGTGAACCTTGAAATAGTACTTGCGATAGATGGCAAGAATTCGAGGATGGGCGACGAGGCCGGCGGGCCAGTGTAGATTGGCCACGTTCTCGCCGTTGGCATTCAGCCGCCGCACAAGCGCGTTCCACCATTCCTCGATGGCGGGCATGACGGCGTGGAGTTCGCCCGTCCACGCGTCGATTATCGCCGTATAGTCAGCGTCGAGACCGGCGAAGCCTGCTGCGCTCATAACCTAGATCCCCCGAGCCTTCATGAAGTCCGTGACCGCCTTGCTGTCTACCTTCGACTGTCGGCCGGGCTGGCTTCTACTATGGGCATCGCAATGCGGCCTGACATAGAGCGCTTTCATCGCATCCTTGAACCCTTGCGGAGGGGTCGCTATGTTGCATCCCCCAGCATACCACGCAGCCTTCTGGGTGGGCTGGTGATCGGCGATAATCGGCAGCTCCTTTCCCGAGATTTGCCGGTTGATTTTGGCCTGCAGTCGTTTGATTGCGGTTTTGTTCTTGCCGGTCTTGCGTTTCATCAACCTGTCAAGGTTTCGTTTGCACTCCCAGCATGGCCGGTTCTGGACTTTGGCCTTCTGTGGGCCTGTTGGTGGGGTGTAATGATCGTCGTAGCAATAATCGGTCGTGCATTTCTTCTTCTCTTTCACCAGAAGGGCGGTGCGGAAGTTGACCAAGGCGGCGGTATCGATGGTGTTCGGGAGTGGACTTGCGGTATTCTGCTCCATGGTGTCGCCATGACGGCAGACACCCTTGCCCTCCACCTTGACGACGAACGACCAGAGCTTGAACACCCCCTTGCCCTTGATCTTGTGCGTTACGACCCCCGCGCCGAGGCCTTGGGTGGCCGGCTCGTTGCCGGTACTGGTCGCAACCTCCGACGAGCTTTCGAGCGCGGTCGGATTGCCTTCGATCTTGACGCTCGTGCTGCCTTTGGTGAGATCGCTTGAAGACAGCATGTTGACATATGGAACCGGAACCGGGCCTGCCGGCGGGGAAGGCGGGCTCAGGCACACATCTCCTGGCGCCACGCCCTTGCCGCCGCTTCCCTTATGGAAGAAGCCCATGCCTTCTGCAAAGACGGTGCTGCCCATCAGAGATGTTCCGTCTCAGGGCGCGGGGCGCGCATTTTCGGCAGGGCGTTGGCTGCTAGGTCGTGAATATCCGAGAACGCGAACTCATGCACCGACCAGTCGTCGAGCCAGAAGCCTATCCGGTTCGGATCGCCATGGCTGTCGCTGGGCGCGGCAAGGTTGGCCAAGCTTTCGGCGATCCAGGACTGCGTCCTCTGCAATTCGACCGCTTCATCAACGATTGACGCAACGCCGTCGAACCATGGATGGTCAGGCGTCGGTGTGGCCCCAATCCCGATGATCGCGAAGGGATAGCGGCGGCCAACGCGGTCCTCGCTCATGCGCCAGACACCGGCGCAGGGTTGGTCACCAAAAATCCCGGCCCGCAGAACAAAGCGCCACGCTCGCGGGTCAAGTTCGCCCTCGTCCGGCCGTGCGCGCAATTCCATCGACATCCACCGGTCCCAGCGATCGATGAAGGTCCGTGGCAGGTTCCAGGCAACGAAATCTCCGGTCGCCGGAATCTTGCCAAAAAAGCCGATGTTCAGATCTGCGTCGGACATGTGAACTTCTTGAACATTTCGAGCGTGTAGGGGTTCTCGACGCTGGCCGCCTTCAGCTCGAAATCGGCATACATGCCTTTCGTGCCGAGCCGCAGGCTGTAGACGTCGGTGAGCTTGGTTCCGGCGAATTTTCCGCCGCGCAGCATCCTCAGCCACGCCCAGCTGCCGGTCTCGTTGAGCATCACCTCTGGCGAGCCGTCGACCGGCTGGAAAGCGAGCGAGATCACGCCGGTTCCGTCTTTGCCGGGCCATGTCATCGGCTGCGGCCGAGTCGCGTTGTTGTAATAGACCAGGTTCTGGCCATCGAGGTTGAGCGTCACCCGCGCCACGTTGGGCGACATGTCCTTGGGCTCCAGCGTGAAGTTCATCACCGGGCCGGTGCCGCCCGGGAAAAGGTCGTCGCGGATGTGCCTTGCCTGCTCGAAGGCCGGCAGCGCCGCGGGATCGAGGCCGAAGTCAGCGCGCCATTTCCAGGGCTCGCTGGCGGTGTCGACATAGTTGATCAGATGGTCGTTGATGAAGGCGTCGATCAGGCCGGCCGGCCCGAACAGGCGCTGGAAGTCGCGCACATTGACGTCCACCGCGCTGTCGGGGCTGAACGGATAGCGGTTGTTGAGCGCCGCCTGGCAGAAGGGCAGGATGTCGGCGCGCCAGATGGCATTGAGCTCGTTGGTAACGGCCTTCTGCGAAAGGCCGCTGGTGTCGCCGGCAATGCCGCCCAGCCAGTCGTTGATCGGCGAGGGCAGGATCTGCGCCTGCCGGGCCACCGCGCCCGTCAGCTCGGCGAGGCCGCCCTGCTTCTTGATGGCATCCTGCGGGTCGGGGTTGGCCGTCACCGTCTGGAGCACGTTGGACAGCGCCGTCAGCGCCACCACGGCGGCGTCCAGCGCCGGCGGCTGGCCGTCGACCTCCGCGATCGTGCCTTTCAGCGGCTTGAAGTGCTCGGCCACCAGGCTGCCGGTCATGTCGACCTGATCGGCCGAGCCCGCGCGGGGCAGTAATTTCGCTCCCGTTTTCACCACCTTGCCCAGCTTGCCGAGCTTGGAGAGCAGCTTCGAGCCGGTCTTGGCGGCGCCGCCGTTCTTGTCGTCGGCCGGCGCCTCGTCGGACCGGGTCAGGTCCGTCTCCTGCACCACCGCGGTGAGAAGCCGCTTCAGCGCGGAATCGGCGCTCGAAAGGTCCTTGAGGTTTTCGCTGGCGACGTTGAGGTCGCTCAGCGGTGCCAGCCGCATGTCGCGCAGGAAGCTGTCCCACTGCGAAATGTAGTCGTCGTAATAGAGCTTCAGGATGTCTTCGGATAGCGCCGACACCGAGGTCTCGGAGTTCTCCGAGCAGCCGCCGGCGAATACCGCGCGATCGAGCGCCGCCTGCGCCGCCACATCCTCGACGCGATCGAGAACGGCGTCGTGGAAGCCGGCATAGGTATAGGCGCCGGGAACGCCGACGCGCAGCGTTTTGTCGGAGCGGCGCGCGAACACCTTGGCGCCGTTCGGGCCGGCGAAATTGGCGGGCACCCATTCCTTGACTGCCGCCACTTCGGGATCGGCCAGAAGCTGCTTATAGGCGCGCTCCGGCAGCGAGATCGTGCACACCGTCTTCAGCGCCTCGGCCACCAGCTCCTTGTCCGGGGCGATGTAGCTGTCGTCGACCGCCATGCGGCGGATCGCGGCGAGCTGATGCTCTTCGGCGTCGGCGGTCGGGAAGGGCGGGGCGGGCGCGAATTCCGGCAGGCTGTTCACCCACCAGTTCTGCACGAAGTCGGTGTCCATCTGCGACAGGCCCGTCATCATGCGATAGGTCTTCAGCGCGCCGAGCATGAAATCCGGATCGCGGATCTGCCGCCACATCGTCGCTTCGAGCAGCGCCACCATATGCGGCTCGAGCACGTTGCGCAGCGCGTGGTCGTAGGTATCGGTCTGCGCCCGCACGAGTTCCGCAGAAGCCGTCGGGCCGATCAAATTGTGGACAGCATCCGGCGGCGCGGTGCGGGCCGTCGCCACCGCGTCCATCGCGGCCAGCGCACCATCCATCGTCGGCTGCTCCACCGATGCCGGTGCGGCGGAAACGTCGGTCAGCGGCGCCTGCAGCGCCTCGAACTGGCCGGCCTGCTCGGTGATCGCATTGCGGTTGTCGAGATAGGACCAGGTGAACAGTCCGCCGGCGAGCACGGCGGCAAGCACGCATGCTGCAGCCGCGCCGCGCCATATCCAGGCGCGGCGGCGCTGCGCCAGCGGATCGAACGTGCCGAGACCCGCTTCCTTGAAGATGACCTCGGTCAAGAGATTCCGCAGGAAGAAACTGCGCTTCTCGACGCGCGGCGTAAGCATCGCACGGCGCGGCGGCAGCCCGAAGGAGGAGGACAGCGCCGCCGTCAGCCGGTCGATGGGCGCGCCTTCCTGCGTCGCCGACGTCAGATAGAGGCCGCGTAGCCAGGCCGCCTCCTCATAGCGGCTCTCGCCGAACATCGCCTCGATCAGCACCTGGATCGGCTCGGAGAGGCTGGCGAGCTGGGCCGGGAAACGGAAGATTTCCGCGCGCGTGCCGAGTTTGTCCTCGTCCTCCAGCCGCGGCACCAGCCGGCGTTCGAGCTCCGCCGCGAGGGTTGCGATTTCCTTCTCTATGGTCTTGGCGTCGACACGGGCGTCGAGCGCGAAAGTCGTGCCCCACACCTGCTCGCGTGCCGTCGTCGACAGGCCGCCGAAGAAAGCCTCAAAACCCTTGATCAGGTCGGCCTTGGTCAGCATCAGATAGACGGGGAGGCGGATTTCGAGACGATCGTTCAGCTCCGCCAGACGGCGGCGGATCTTGCGGCCATGCGCCTTGATCGCCTCGTCGCCTTCCGAAAGCGCATCGATCGACAGCGCGACGATGACGCCGTTCAGCGCCCGGCGACCCCGATGCTTCTTCAGAAGATCGAGGAAGCCAAGCCATTCCACCGCGTCGACATCCGGCTGGCTCTCCTGTTGGACGTAGCGGCCGGCGGTGTCGATCAGCACCGCGTTCTCCGAGAAGAACCAGTCGCAGTTGCGCGTGCCGCCGACGCCCTGCAGGTCGTCGGTGAGGTCGATCGGGAAGTTGAGACCGGATTGCCGCAGCGCCGTCGTCTTGCCGGTGGC
The DNA here is from genome assembly GCF_014843825.1 of Mesorhizobium silamurunense. GTDB lineage: Bacteria > Pseudomonadota > Alphaproteobacteria > Rhizobiales > Rhizobiaceae > Mesorhizobium > Mesorhizobium silamurunense. The sequence continues at coordinate 1,165 of NZ_JHQR01000262.1, read as the reverse complement.
CGGCGGCCCGACGATGACATACCACGGCATCTCGCGCAGGAACTTGCGGCCGCCGAGCTTGCGCCGCTTGAGCTCCGCCATCACCTCGCCGAACTTGGCGCCGACGGCCGCGACGCTTTCTTCGCCTGGCGTAAGCTGCTTTTCCTGGACCGGCGCGGCAATCTCGGCCACGAACATGCGGTTGGCGCGGATCGCGCGGCGCTGCGCAATGATCAGCCAGATCAGCCACAGGATGATCAGCCCGGCGATGATGGCGATGCGCACATTGTCGGAATCGAACGGCGCATAGGGTCCGACCTGGACGATCGGGCCGAACACCCAGATCAGCAGCGAAATTAGCGCGATGCCGATCAGCGTCCAAAGGAAGCGCGAGGTCAGAACGGCCCAGAGGAAGCGCAGGATGAACATCAGAGCCTCTTCTCGACCAGGACCTCGACGCGGCGGTTGAGCGCGCGGCCCTCGCGCGTGGAGTTGTCGGCCGCCGGGTCGGTCTCGGCGCGGCCTTCGGAATGGATGCGCTCATGCGGCACCCCGGCCTGCACCAGAAGGTTGGCTATGGTCTCGGCGCGCGCCTCCGACAGCCGCTGGTTGGACGAAAGCGGGTTCGATTTTTGCAGACGCACATTGTCGGTATGGCCGACGACGGTGATGTTTCCGATCAGCTCCTGATTGGCGAGGATCACCTTGGCGATCGACTCGACCAGCGGCTCGTAGCCCGGGGTAAGCGTCGCGCGCGACGACTGGAACAGTTCGGGGTTGGACGACTGGATGATGAGCTTGGCCAGCGACACGCTCTCGGTGCCGCTCAGCGCGCCCTTGAGGTTGTCCGGCGCCTCTGCCTTGAATTCCGGCAGCAGCGCGAAATCGACCGGCTGTGGCGGTTCGGGTTCGGGAGCATCCGGTTTGGGCGCGGCGCGCGTGACGTCGCCACGCGCGGGTGGCGGCAGGGTGCGGACCAGCGCGGAGAGCTCGACCGCCTGGCTGCTCAGACCCATCGACAGACCGACATAAGCGGCGGCTGCGATGACCACGGCCGCCAGCGCCATCACCCAGATCGGCACGATGAAGCGCTGCGGCTCGTCGGAGGCGATCACGCCTTTCCAGTTCGGCGACAGCGGCGCGTCTTCGGCGTCGGCATTGCGCAGGAAGCGGGCTGCCGCCACGC
>NZ_JHQR01000269.1 GCF_014843825.1 Mesorhizobium silamurunense | reverse complement strand
ACCGGCGTCGCGAATGCCGTGCCTTGCGCGGCCTTGCCGGCCGACGGTCCCGGCAGCGCCGCGCCGTAGACGATCTCGTCGCGAAAGGCGATATCGCAGCCAAGCAGAAGTGCCGTGCGCCGCGGCCGCTCGGAGAATGCGCCTTGCGGCCCTTCGAGCGTGCGGGCGATGCAAAGGAACTCGGCGCCGTCCGGCATTTCCACCGCCTCGACCAGAATCCGCCCGGGCTGCGAAAAGGCCGCATGGACAGGAAGCTTCGGGCAGGCGCCGCCGAAACGGCTTTGCGGATAGCCCTGGCTGCCCGCCTTGCGGAAGCGGTTGCCGGCATTGTCGACCTCCAGCATGAAGAACGGCACGCCCGCCGCGCCAGGCCGCTGCAGCATGGTCAGGCGGTTCGCTGCCTGTTCGAAGGACACGCCGAAACGGGAACGCAGAACGTCGATATCGTAGCGGGCGCGCATCGCTGCCGCATGAAAGGCCGGATAGGGCATCATCAACGCATGTGCGGCATAGCGGCCGAGCTCGAAGCGGGCGAGCCGGCGCGCCTCGTCGGTGCCGAGCTTCAGCGCCTGGATCTCGCTCGCCACGGCCACCGTCATGCGCATCAGGCTCGCCTCCATGGCGACCTCGCGCAACTGATCGAAGGGAGACAGCCGCTCGGACAGGAACAGGCGTTGCGAATGGCGATCGTAGCGCCTGCGCCAGTTCGGCATGGTGGCGACCGGCAGCACCTTGACCACGATGCCGTGCTCTCGCCTCAGCCACGCCTTCAGCGCGCCGAACAGGTCGTCGCCGGGATCGAGCAGCGAAATGAAGGCTTCGGCTTCCTCCTCCAGCGCGGTGAAATGGTTCGGCCGACGCTCGAAGGTCTCGTGGACTTCATCGACAGGCAGGCGCGTGCTGGACAATGAGGTTGCCCTGCCCTCCCGCGCCAGAAGCTCATTGAGATCCGACAGCCGCTCGGCCTGCTCACGATAAGCGCGAAACAATTTCACCATCGCGGCGGAAGCGTTCGGAGCAATCTCGGCGAGATCGATCAGCTCCTGGTCGCCCGGCAGCTCGCCGGCCAGCAACGGATCGCCGAACACTTCCTTAAGCGCGGCGATCGACCCTTTGGTCTCGCCTTGCAATTCGTGCGGGTCGATCTTGTAGACGGACGCCAGCTTGAGGATCAGCTGCACCGTCAGCGGCCGCTGGTTGCGCTCGATGAGGTTGAGGTAGGACGGCGAGATGCCCAGCCCTTCGGCCATCGCCGTCTGGGTCAGGCCCTTGGCGTTGCGAAGCCGGCGGATGCGCGGCCCGGCGAAGATTTTCTGGTCGGCCAATCAGCTATCCTTGACAAGATTTTACACGAAATGGTGCGATCTGCGGGAGCCACTCCTTTACAATCGTGACAAATTTACAGCACCAACCTGTCAAACGCAATACAGGTTTTCCCTTATTTTACCCGAAAATCTCCGGTTTTTCTGGCCCATTTTGCGTCGCAATGTAAATGATGTCACACGTCTACGGCGCCGGATACCTTCCCAGAACGCGCCATCCGAACAAGCAGAACCGATCTGGAGCAACCGATGACCGATTTTTACAACCTCGTCCCGTCCGCGCCGGAAGGCCGTTTCGACGGCATTGAGCGGCCCTACTCGCCGGAGGACGTGAAGCGGCTGCGCGGCTCGGTCCAGATTCGCCAGACGCTTGCCGAAAATGGTGCGAATCGGCTGTGGAAGCTCATCCATGAAGAAGACTTCGTCAACGCGCTCGGTGCCATGTCGGGCAACCAGGCCATGCAGCAGGTCAGAGCGGGCTTGAAGGCGATCTATCTATCGGGCTGGCAGGTCGCGGCCGACGCCAACACCGCGTCCGCCATGTATCCGGACCAGTCGCTCTATCCGGCCAATGCAGCGCCGGAGCTGGTCAAGCGCATCAACCGCACGCTGCAGCGCGCCGACCAGATCGAGACGTCCGAAGGCAAGGGGCTTTCGGTCGACACCTGGTTCGCGCCGATCGTCGCCGACGCCGAAGCCGGCTTCGGTGGGCCGCTCAACGCGTTCGAGATCATGAAGGCCTTCATCGAGGCCGGCGCGGCAGGCGTCCATTACGAGGACCAGCTGGCGTCGGAGAAGAAGTGCGGCCATCTCGGGGGCAAGGTGCTGATCCCGACCGCGGCCCATATCCGCAACCTCAACGCGGCCCGGCTTGCGGCGGACGTGATGGGCACGCCGACACTGGTGGTGGCGCGCACCGACGCGGAGGCGGCAAAGCTGCTCACCTCGGATATCGACGAGCGCGACCGGCCTTTCGTCGACTATGACGCCGGCCGCACGGTCGAGGGCTTCTACCATGTCAGGAACGGCATCGAGCCATGCATCGCGCGCGCTGTCGCCTACGCGCCGCATGCGGATTTGATCTGGTGCGAGACCTCGAAACCCGATCTTGAGCAGGCAAAGAAGTTCGCCGAAGGCGTGCGCAAGCATCATCCCGGCAAGCTGCTCGCATACAATTGCTCGCCATCGTTCAACTGGAAAAAGAACCTGGACGACGCGACCATCGCGAAGTTCCAGAAGGAACTCGGCGCCATGGGCTACAAGTTCCAGTTCATCACGCTGGCCGGCTTCCACCAGTTGAACTTCGGCATGTTCGAACTGGCGCGCGGCTACAAGGATCGCCAGATGGCGGCCTATTCGGAACTGCAGGAGGCCGAGTTCGCGGCGGAGGCCCATGGCTATACCGCGACCAAGCATCAGCGCGAAGTCGGCACTGGCTATTTCGACGCCGTATCGATGGCGATCACCGGCGGTCAGTCTTCGACCACCGCCATGCATGAATCGACCGAGCACGCCCAATTCAGGCCGGCGGCCGAGTGACGACAACACCAGAGGAAACGCCCGAAGGGCACTTACGTCGAGGAGAACAGCAATGGCATCGATAAGCCGCGTCAAGGAACGGGCAGAAGAACAGTCGAGCGCAATGAGCGTCGATCAGCAGGCGACGATCCGCATGCTGGCCAACGACCTGCACAGGCTCAACCAGTCTGTGATGAAGGCGGTCGAGGCAGGCGTGTCCGTGGAACTGGTGCGCTCCGCCAGGCACCATGGCGGGGACGGCAACTGGGGTGATCTTTTGATCCCAGTGATCGTCACCCACCAGAGCCACAGTTGACGTTACGTCAAACAATCTCCGCGAGTGTCTCCCGTGCGCTATACGTTCGGGAGACTATCGCTTTTTTTCGAATTTCAATCCGTGATAAGGCGTAGGACTTACGACGAATATTAGCCTTTCTTGTTATATTGTCGTCTTCGACTATTTCTGCTTGACACCGCTGGCGATCTCGCGCCAATTGCGCTCAGGTTTCAACCCTGCATTGAACCAGAGCGCCCGCCCGCCATGTGCCCCACCAATCGTGACGATCCTCGAAAACCAATAAAACCGGCGGAGCGTGGCGCGGCAGCGCGGCTGCCGGCGGACTTCTCCAAGGTGCTTGTGGTCGGCAAATCGTCGATCAACCGGGTCGTGGTGTCGAAGATCGTGGAGAAATCCGGGCTGAAGCCGATTTCGGAGTCGCCCGATACGGCCGAGAAAGCCCTGGCCGGCCTGGTGCCCGGCGTAGTGATCCTGGACGGCGGGCCGGACGACAAGGACTGCGACAGGCTGTTGTCCGGCATCGATGCGCTGCGGCGCGCTTCCGGCAAGGCGCTGCCCGCCGTGATCCTGCTCTCAACCAGGAATGGCACGCCAGACAGCCTCGGCCTGTCGAGCCTCGTGGACACCGTGGTTGCCAAGCCGATCACGCCCGAGAGACTGCAACCGGTGATCGATCGCCTGGTCGGCCGCGGCTAGACCGAACGGATTCACCCTGCTTTGGCGATGGCCTCGACCAGCGCCGGCAAATCGCCGAGATCTGATATCTCGCGAAAACGCGGCGCCGCGACGGGCGCCTCGGCATGCTCCACAGCCCAGGTAAATTCGTGCGGCACATGGATGCCCCAGCCGCCGGCCTCGATGGCCGGCACCACGTCCGACTTGAGCGAGTTACCGACCATCATGCTGTTTTGCGGACCGTCGCCATGGCGGCTGAAGATGCGGGCATAGGTGGCGGCGCTCTTGTCGCTGACGATCTCGACGGCATCGAAGAGATCGCCCATTCCCGACTGCGCGAGCTTGCGTTCCTGATCGAAGAGGTCGCCCTTGGTGATCAGCACCAGATGGTAGGAACCCGCAAGCTTTTCGACCGTCTCGCGCGCATGCGGCAGCGGCTCGATCGGGTGGCTGAGCATCTCGCGGCCGGCAGCCAGAATTTCGCCGATGACCGAACCTGGGACTTCACCGTTGGTAATCGCAACGGCCGTCTCGATCATCGACAGGGTAAAGCCTTTGATGCCGAAGCCGTAGAGGGCGAGGTTGCGCCTTTCCGCCTCGAGCAGCCTTGCAGCGATATGCTCATGATCGCCGTGTTCGGCCAGCAAGGCAGCGAAGCGCTTCTCGGTCATGCGGAAGAACTGCTCGTTCTGCCACAGCGTGTCGTCGGCGTCGAAGCCGATCGTGGTCAAACGTGGAGCGGACATGTGCAGACCCTTTGTGGATAGGCTCATCTAGACTTTGTTGCGCCGTGCCGCCAGCGACAAGACGGACGGCGCTTCGGTGCGACGAACCCCTGGGCCTCCCCTTCCCTTCCCCTATAGCGCCCGGCTATACTTCGAAATCCGCAACACAATCTGGTGAATGATGCCGCCTGAAAAAAAGGGAGTCCGTCCGTCGAGCCGGGGGGGACGCGCCCGCATGCCTGCCTTCCTGAAAAACGAACGCGGTGTGAAGAACTGGAAGGAAGCCAGCGCCTGGCTGGAGTGGCGCGGCATCGAGGACATCGAATGCATCACGCCGGACCAGGCCGGCGTTGCCCGCGGCAAGATGATGCCGTCGAAGAAATTCACCTCCAACACATCGCTGGCGCTGCCTTCGGCGGTGTTCATGACGACGATCTCCGGCGGCTATCCCGAAGACGGCAACGGCTTCCACTATCCGGAGGACGACGGCGACCTGAAGCTTTTGCCCGACCTTTCGACGCTGACCGTCGTGCCCTGGGAAGAAGACCCGACGGCCGCCGTGATCTGCGACCTCGTCCACCAGGACGGCCGCTCGGTGGAATTCACGCCGCGCAATGTGCTGAAGCGCGTGCTGGCCGCCTATGACGAGCGCGGCCTCAGGCCCGTGGTGGCACCCGAGATCGAATTCTATCTGGTGCGCAAGAACCCCGACCCGGACTATCCGCTGACGCCGCCCGTCGGACGCTCGGGGCGGCCGATCGGCGGCGGCGCCGGCTATTCGATCGCCGGCGTCAACGAGTTCGACGAACTGATCGACGACATCTACCATTTCTCCGAGCGGCAGGGCCTGGAGATCGACACGCTGATCCACGAGGAGGGTGCCGGCCAGCTCGAGATCAATCTGCGCCACGGCGATCCGATCGAGCTCGCCGACCAGGTCTTCATGTTCAAGCGGACCATCCGCGAAGCGGCGCTGAAGCACGAGATTTATGCCACCTTCATGGCCAAGCCCATCCAGGGCCAGCCCGGCTCGGCCATGCATATCCACCAGTCGGTCATCAACAAGAAGACCGGCAGGAACATCTTCTCGGCCGAGGACGGCTCCGAGACCGACGCGTTCTTCCATTTCATCGGCGGCATGCAGAAACATGTGCCGAACGCGCTGGTGATGCTGGCACCCTATGTCAATTCCTACCGCCGGCTGACCCAGGCGGCCTCGGCGCCGGTCAACAACAAATGGGGCTACGACAACCGCACCACGGCCTTCCGCGTGCCGCGCTCCGATCCGGCGGCGCGGCGCGTCGAAAACCGCATCCCGTCGTCGGACGCCAATCCCTATCTGGCGCTGGCCGCTTCGCTTGCCTGCGGGCTGATCGGCATGGTCAGCAAGGCCAAGGCTTCCGCACCGGTGCTGACCACCGCCAACGAAGACGAGATCGACTTGCCGCGCAGCCTGCTTGAAGCCGTCGACCTGTTCGAGGCGGACAAGGAACTGGGCGCGATCCTCGGCAAGTCCTTCGCCGCCACCTATGCCGCGATCAAACGGGCCGAGTTCGAGACCTTTATGGAAGTGATCAGCCCGTGGGAGCGGGAGTATCTGTTGTTGAATGTGTGAGCGGCGACTTCGTCGCGTGAATGGTGAATAGTGAATGGTGAGTAGTTTCATATTGGACGGGTGAACGCGGCCAGTGCGCCTTCGCAAAGCCATTCACCATTCACTGGCGTTCTCATGCCCTACCAATCCCCCATTTCCCCCGGCCGTTCCTGGTATGAGGATACGGCCGGGCCCCGCCCCGAGTATCCCTCGCTCGATGGCGATCGGACGTGCGACGTTGTCATCGTCGGTGGAGGCTTCACCGGCCTTTCGGCAGCGGCGCATCTTGCCAAGGCCGGCACAGATGTCGTGCTCATCGATGCCTACCGCTTTGGCGACGGCGCATCGGGGCGCAATGGCGGCCAGCTCGGCACCGGCCAGCGCGCCTGGGCTGAGGAACTCGAGACCGAATACGGGTTTTCACGAGCCAAGGCGCTGTTCGATCTCGCGGAAGAGGCCAAGACGCATCTTCTCGATTTCGCGACGGCCAACCGGATCGAGATCGACTACATGCCCGGCCAATTGTCGGTAGCGCATAAGAGGCGCTATGTCGACGACTACAAGGCCCATGCCGAGATCATGGGGAGCCGCTTCGGTTATCCGCACATCTCCTTCACGGATGCCGGCGAGACCGCCGAGCGTCTGGGCTCGACGCGCTATTTCGGCGGCACGCGCGACACCGGCACCGGGCATATCCACCCGCTGAAGCTGGTGATCGGCACGGCAAAAGTGGCCGCCGCGGCCGGCGCGCATCTGTTCGAGCGGACGCCCTCGACCGGCATTGTTTCCGCTGGCGGCAGGGTGAGGGTCACGACGCCCAAGGGCACCATCACAGCCGAGAAATGCCTGGTCGCGGTCAACGCCTATGGCGGCAATCTGGAGCCCGTCAGCGCCGCGCATATCATGCCGATCGGCTCCTTCATCGGCGCGACCGTGCCGCTCGACGCTCAGTCCAAGGTGCTGCCGGGTGGCGAGTCGGTGGACGATTCCCGTTTCGTCGTGCGCTATTTCCGCAAGTCGAAGGACGGCCGGCTTTTGTTCGGCGGTCGCGAGGTCTATGCCGTCAACGATCCGAAGGACATCCATATCCACATCCGCCGGCAGATCGCCGAGCTCTTTCCGGCGCTAAAGGATGTCGAGATCACCCATGGCTGGGGCGGCTATGTCGGCATCACCGTGCCGAGGAAACCGTTCGTGCGCGAGGTGATGCCGAACGTGATCTCGATGGGCGGCTATTCCGGACACGGGGTCATGCTCGCGAACTTCTTCGGCAAGCTCTATGCCGAAACGATCGCCGGCAACCGCGACCGGCTGAAGCTTATCGAGGACCTGAAGATTCCCGCTTTCCCGGGTGGCCGTCGTTTTCGCGCGCCGCTGCTGTTTCTGGCGCTCAACTGGTTCGCGCTGCGCGACAGGATTTGAGGCCGGACATCGGCAAAAGCCGTTGATTCGACAGGGCCGCTTCCCTAGCGGCACGTTGCAGAATCCTTAATGAACGCGCAGAATTTCGAAAAAAGGCGCACTGATGCCATAATCGGCGGCAAAAGATGCCGGTTCTGGGCGATAGCACGGGGATTTGCGCGGGCCTGCCCGCTGGAATTTCGGGACCGATGCCGATCAACCGCGAAATATTGCGGCAAGATCGAAAGAACGTCGGCCCGTTAGTTGGAGGTGGTTTAGTGTACGAGCCCTTCAGTTTCGGTGCGCCGGAACGACGGCGCTTCGCGGTGCAGTTTGGCTATGACATGCGGCCCTCGTTCTGGCAGGGTCTGCAGTCGAACGCGCATCTGGTGATAGCGGCCGTCGGCACCGCGGCGCTGCTTGGCGTGGCGGCGGTGGCGCTTTGGCTGGCCCTGCCGGCCAATGAACGGCAGGCGATCGCAAGCGCGGAGCAGACCGTGCCCGCGATGCCAGTCAAGACGAAGAAAATCGCCCCGGCCGCGGCGAGCGCCATCAGTGTCGCCGCGCCGCAAGCCGCGCGCAAGGCCGATGCGGTTTCGCCCGTGACTGCAGCCCGAGAAGCCACCATTCCGGCGCTGGCATCCAACAACCCCCGCTGGAACGGCACGGGTGGTGAGCCTGCGCCTGCTGCGGCAGATGCTCCGCCGGCCTCGTCCGCTCAGGCCGCGGATAAGCCGGCGACGCAGAGCGACAAGCCGGCCGTTGCGGCCTTCGCCGAATCCGCGCCGGCGAATGATGCTTCGAGCGCCTTGTCCAAGGTGGCCGCTCCCGCTGCGACAAATGATCCGCCGACCACGGAGAAAAAGGCGGACGACAAGATGGACGGCTCCCAGACCGCCGCCATATCGGCAACAAAACCGCAGGCTCTCGACGATCAGACGGCAGCAACCGAGGACCAGGCCAAGCCTGACCCTGAAAAGGTAAGCGCGGTCGCCAACGGACGTATCCTGCGGGCAGTGACAATGCGAGCAGGTCCAAAACAGAAGGCGGCCGCCATGCTCACCGTGCCCGCTAAAACTTCCGTGCAAGTGCTAAGCTGCAAGAAATGGTGCGAGATCGTCTATAACGGCAAGCGCGGCTGGATCTACAAAAGCTACGTCAAGACTGGCGCCTGATCCAGACATCGTTGGCGGCCTGCCGCCGCAACGTCAATTCAGATGCAGCGCCCGCCGTCGACCTCCAGCGCCACGCCGGTGATGAAGGCCGCCTCGTCCGAAGCCAGCCAGAGCGCCGCATTGGCGATGTCGAGCGGCGTCGAGAGCCGGCCGAGCGGGATCGAGGCGCGGAACTTCTCGCGGATCTCCGGCGTGTCGGCGCCCATGAACTTCTCCAGCATGCCGGTCTCGCCCGCGACCGGGCAGAGGCAATTGACGCGGATGTTCTTCGGCGCGAGCTCGACCGCCATCGACTTGGTGGCGGTGATCGCCCATCCCTTGGAGGCGTTATACCAGGTGAGGCCCGGCCGCGGCCTGATGCCGGCCGTCGAGGCCGTGGTGAGGATGACGCCGCCGCCCTGCCGGTCCATGATCGGCACAACGGCAAGGGCGGCATGATAGATCGCCTTCATGTTGACGGCGGTGATCAGGTCGAAGGTTTCCTCGTCGACACCCAGCATGTCGCCGTTGCGATGGGTATAACCGGCGTTGTTGACCATGATGTCGACGCGGCCGAAGGCGCTCTTGGCGGCATAGACCATCTCGTCGAATTCGGAGCGCTGCGACACGTCGGTTTGGGTCCAGATCGCGCTGTCGCCGATTTCCTCCGCCACCCGCTCGGCGCCTTTGGCGTTGAGGTCGGCGACCACGACACGCGCGCCCTCTTCAGCGAAGCGCTTCGCCATGCCCTCGCCGAATCCCGACGCCGCGCCGGTGATGATGGCCACCTTGTTTTCCAGACGCATGGTTTTCCCGCTCATTGCGATCATCCCGTCTCGAGGAGGGCGGCTGCCGCCATTCTCCCTTAGCTTTCGTCACATTCACGTTCTATGTTGCAGGCGCGAACGCTGCCGGAAAGCCATCGTTTGCCGACAAGCCTGCCGGTAGCGCCAGTGTCAAGGACACATGTGGACCCAATCAATGGCAAGAGGTTGGTCCTGGATGTGACACCATGGCACTGGAAAATTTAAATCGATTAGAATATACCAGCTGCGCTACCGCGACCGGCATCAAATCGGACTGACCATGACCAGCCAGATCATTCCCGTCGATCCCTTCGACTTCATCATCTTCGGCGGCACCGGCGACCTGTCGGAACGCAAGCTTCTGCCCTCGCTCTACCATCGCCAGCGCGGCCAGCAATTCTCCGAGCCGACGCGCATCATCGGCACGTCGCGCGCGAAAATGACCGACGCCGAGTTTCAGACCTTCGCTAAGAAGGCGATATCCGAGCACGTGAAGCAGGCCGACGTCGATGCCAAGGAGCTCGAGACCTTCCTGGCGCGGCTTTCCTACGTCTCGGCCGACGCGACCACCGGCGCCGGCTTCGACAAGCTCAAGAAGGCGATCGGCGACAGCGACCGCATCCGCGCCTTCTATCTGGCGGTGGCGCCGGCCCTGTTCGGCGACATCTCGCACCAGCTCAAAGAGCACAGGCTGATCACGCCGAACTCGCGCATCGTGCTGGAGAAGCCGATCGGGCGGGATCTCACCTCGGCGCGGGCGCTCAACGACGCGGTTGGCGATGATTTCCACGAAAGCCAGATCTTCCGCATCGATCACTATCTCGGCAAGGAAACGGTGCAGAACCTGATGGCGCTGCGCTTTGCCAATGCGCTCTACGAGCCGTTGTGGAATTCCGCGCATATCGATCATGTGCAAATCACGGTGGCCGAAACCGTGGGTCTCGAGGACCGCGTCACCTATTACGACAAGGCCGGCGCGCTGCGCGACATGGTGCAGAACCACATCCTGCAGCTGCTTTGCCTGGTTGCCATGGAAACGCCATCGTCGATGGACGCAGACGCGGTACGCGACGAGAAGCTGAAGGTGCTGAGGGCATTGAAGCGCATCAACGGCAACGAGGCGCCCAAGCACACCGTGCGCGGTCAGTATCGCGCCGGCGCCTCGGCAGGCGGAGCCGTCAAAGGCTATGTCGAGGAACTCGGCAAGGACAGCAACACCGAGACCTTCGTCGCAGTAAAGGCCGAGATCGGCAACTGGCGTTGGGCCGGCGTTCCCTTCTATCTCAGGACCGGCAAGCGGCTGGCGACCCGCGTTTCGGAGATCGTCATCGAGTTCAAGCCGATCCCCTATTCGATCTTCGGCGACAGCGCCGGTCCGATCTTCGCCAATCAGCTGGTCATCCGCCTGCAGCCGGACGAAGGCGTCAAGCAGTACATCATGATCAAGGATCCGGGGCCGGGCGGCATGCGGCTGCGCCAGATTTCGCTCGATATGAGCTTCGCGCAGTCCTTCCAGGGCCGGGCGCCGGACGCCTATGAGCGGCTGATCATGGATGTGGTGCGCGGCAATCAGACGCTGTTCATGCGACGTGACGAAGTCGAGGCGGCCTGGAAATGGATCGACCCGATCCAGAACGCCTGGGAAAGCGCCAGGCAGGAAGCGCAGGGCTATACGGCCGGCACCTGGGGCCCCTCGGCCTCCATCGCGCTCATCGAACGTGACGGACGGACATGGCACGAGAGCAATTGAGCGGCGCCGCCTACGCCTGGAACGGCTTTGCCGACCGCCAGCAGCTGGCGGCAGCACTTGCCGGCCAAGTCGCCGCGCGGTTGACCAAAGCGATCGACAAGCGCGGCACGGGTCTGCTCGCGGTCTCCGGCGGGACGACGCCGGCAAAATTCTTCGCCGCGCTGTCCGCCATACCGATCGCCTGGGACAAGGTCACGGTGACGCTGGTCGACGAGCGTTTCGTGCCGCCCACCTCGCCGCGCTCGAATGCCGGGCTGGTGGCCGCCAACCTGCTCCAGAACAAGGCAGCGGCAGCGCGCTTCGTGCCGCTCTATCATGAGGCGGCGAGCATCGAGGACGCAGCCGCTTCGGACAGCGAGGCCCTGCGGTCATTGGCCTGGCCGCTGGACGTCGTCGTGCTCGGCATGGGTGGCGACGGCCACACGGCCTCGTTCTTTCCCGATGCCGGCAACCTCGCTGAATTGCTCGACCCCTCCTCGCGACGGATCGTGCTGCCGGTGCATGCGCCGAGCGGCGGCGAGCCGCGGCTGACCCTGTCGATGGCGCGGATCGTTGCCGCCGGCTTCATCGCGCTCCACATCGAGGGAGAGGACAAGCGCATTGCCTTCGACGGCGCGATGGGAGCGGGCATGAAGAAGCCCATCCGCAACGTGCTCGAGGCAGCGCCGATACCGGTAGAGGTGTTCTGGGCACCCTGATTTCACCAAAGGAACAGCCCCGGAGGCTATGGGAGGACGTTTCCGGGGCTCGAAAGGACAAGCCATGACAGCCAGACGCGACATCGAAGCCATCACGGAACGCATCCGCCAACGCTCGAAAGCCGGCCGCGAGGCCTATCTCGGCCGCATCGCGGAGGGATCAGGCCGCGCCGCCAACCGCGCGGTGCTGTCCTGCGGCAACCTGGCCCACGGCTTTGCCGTCTGCAGCCCGTCGGAGAAGGTCGCGCTCGGCGGCGACCGCGTGCCCAACCTCGGTATCATCACCTCCTACAACGACATGTTGTCGGCGCATCAGCCCTTCGAGACCTTTCCGGCGCTGATCAAGGAAGCGGCGCGCGAGGCCGGCGGCATCGCCCAGGTCGCCGGCGGCGTGCCGGCAATGTGCGATGGCGTCACGCAAGGCCAGCCCGGCATGGAACTGTCGCTGTTCTCGCGCGACGTGATCGCCATGGCGGCCGCGATCGGCCTCTCGCACAACATGTTCGACGCCGCCGTCTTCCTCGGCGTCTGCGACAAGATCGTGCCGGGGCTGGTGATCGCAGCACTCACCTTCGGGCACCTGCCGGCGGTCTTCATCCCCGCCGGACCAATGACCACGGGCATCCCGAACGACGAGAAGGCCAAGGTCCGCCAACTCTATGCCGAGGGCAAGGTGGGACGGGCCGAACTGCTGGAGGCCGAGTCCAAATCCTACCACGGTCCGGGCACCTGCACCTTCTACGGCACCGCCAATTCCAACCAGATGCTGATGGAGATCATGGGCCTGCACACGCCCGGCGCCTCCTTCGTCAATCCGGGCACGCCGCTGCGCGACGCGCTGACGAAGGAAGCGGCGAAGCGCGCGCTGGCGATCACCGCGCTCGGCAATGCCTATACGCCGGTCGGGCGCATGATCGACGAGCGCTCGATCGTCAACGGCGTGGTCGGCCTGCACGCCACCGGCGGTTCGACCAATCACACCATCCACCTGATCGCGATGGCCGCGGCGGCTGGCATCGCTCTCACCTGGCAGGACATTTCCGACCTGTCGGAGGCCGTGCCGCTGCTCGCACGCGTCTATCCGAACGGACTTGCCGACGTGAACCATTTCCATGCCGCCGGCGGGCTCGGTTTCCTGATCCGCGAGCTGCTCGACGAAGGCATCCTGCACGAGGACGTGCAGACGGTGTGGGGCGAAGGCCTGCGGCCCTATGCCGTCGAGGCCAGGCTCGGCGCCGACGGCAGCGTCGTGCGTGAAGCGGCGCCGCTGGAGAGCGGCGACGAGAAGGTACTGGCACCGTTCAAGAAGGCTTTCCAGCCGACCGGCGGCCTAAAAGTGCTTGCCGGCAATCTCGGCCATGCGGTCATCAAAACCTCGGCCGTCAAGCCCGAGCGGCGGGTCATCGAGGCGCCGGCTAAGGTGTTTGACAGCCAGCAGGGACTGAACGATGCCTTCAAGGCCGGCACGCTCACCGGCGACTTCGTCGCCGTCATCCGCTTCCAGGGGCCGAAGGCCAACGGCATGCCGGAACTGCACAAGCTGACCACCGTGCTCGGCATCCTGCAGGACCGCGGCCAGCGCGTCGCGCTGGTGACGGACGGGCGCATGTCCGGCGCCTCCGGCAAGGTGCCGGCGGCGATCCATGTGACGCCGGAAGCGGTCGAGGACGGGCCGATCGCCAGGATCCACGACGGCGACATCATCCGCCTTGACGCCGATGCCGGCACGCTGGAAGTGCTGGTGCCGGGGACGGAATTCGCGCTGCGCCGCACGGCCGATGCCGATCTCATCGGCAACGAGTTCGGCTTCGGCCGCGAGCTGTTCGCCGGGTTCCGCCAACTGGTCGGCCGCGCCGACCACGGCGCCGCCGCCTTCGCAAACGCCTGACGTCTTCCCCCAACGTGCCTCACGAAAAAGGGCGGCTCGGAGCCGCCCTTTTTCGTCTATTCGCGGACCGCGATGCCTACTGAACGGTGACCTCGGTCCGCTCGCCGGCCTTGATCGTCACCGGTGTTTCCTTGTCCTGGCCCTGGTCGGAGGCGTGACGCACGACGACATAGTCGCCGGCCGGAATCGTCTGCTGCCAGCTGTCGCCATAGCTTAAGCCCAGCGACTTGCGCTTGCCTTCTATGTCCTTCTTCGACGAGAACACCTCGATCGAATAGGCGCCGGGCGCCGACATCGCCAGCACGCCGGCGTCGAGCGCCACCTTCACGTCCTGATTGTCGCCGGCCTTGATGCTGAAGGGCTGCTCGACAACGGAGAGATCGAGCGTGGTGAGCGCGACGTAGTCGTCCGGCGGCAGCCAGAACTTGCTGTCAGGCCCGTAGGAATGCTCCACGCTCTCGCGCGAGCCGTCGATCTTCTTCTTTGCCTTGACGATCTCGAAGCCGATGCCGGAACTGTCGGCCTTGTCGCCGCCGGCGGTGTAATAGGCATTGAGCATGGCATGGCCGACGCCGACGACGATGTCCTTCTCCACGGTCTGCCCGGCGGCAAGCTGGACGGTCTCGGTCACCGTGCCGGCACCGATCTGGACCGTCACTTTCTGCTCGCCCGCGGGCACGGTGGCTTTGGCATCACCATAGTGGGTTGTGCTGCCGCCCGGATAGGCGAAGTCGACACGCGCCTCGCCGCTGATCTCCGAGCCCTGGCTGGCATGCGGATGGATGACCAGAGTGCCGCCGTTCAGCGTGAACAGCGGGTCGTAGGTCTTGCCAGCCTCTATCTTGATCTTCTGCTCGCTCCTTGCCTCGTCGTCACGGCCGACAACGATATAGTCGCCCGGATCGAGATTGGTCTTGAGCTCGCCATGCTCTGTCATGACCTGATCGCCGCGTGTGCCGTCGGCCGCGGCTTTATAAATCTCCCAGGCATTGCCATCGGTGATCGGATCGCCGCCTTCGGCCATGACCACGCTCGGCGTGAAATTGAATTCAGACTTGGCGGGTGAGGGCGCCGGCGCGGGGGCAGGAGCGGGTTCAGGCGCGGGAGCCGGCACTGCCACGGTCTCGACCAGCGCTTGCTGCAGCGCCTTCTCGTCGGAGGCCTGGATGTATTTGCCGCCGGTGTTTTCGGCGAGGCAGGCGATCTGCTTGCCTTCGTCGGCGGTCAGACCGAAGCCGACGACGTCGGCGGTGAAGTCGACGCCGGTTTCCTTCAGCTCCTTGCCGAGCGCGCACGGATCGCCGCCGCAGGTCTCCAGCCCATCGGTGATGAGGACGACGGTCGCCTTGTCCTCGGTGTATTTCAGCGCCTCGGCAGCCTGCTTGACGGCCGCCGTCAGCGGCGTCTTGCCGAGGAATTTCATGCTGTCGGCGGCGGCCGAAATCGCGCTCGCCGAACCGGCCTGCGGCGGCACGATCAGCTCGATGTCCTCGCAGCTGCCCTTCTGGCGATGGCCATAGGCCATGAAGCCGATCTCGTCGTCGGCCGGCACCGACTGCAGCACGGTGCGCAGCGATTCGCGCGCGATCTCGAGCTTCGGCTTGCCGTCGATCTGGGCCCACATGGAGCCCGATGCATCGAGAATGATGATGACCTTGTTGGCGGCAAAGCCAAACGTGGTCGTCGACAAAAGGAGGATCGCCGCAGCGACGCTCCGTGCCAGTCCCGCCATGAAAATCTCCTGAGTGAGCCCCCTGTCCGCGTCGGGAAAACTATTTGAGGCGGCGTCGCGGCACAAGCCTGCAGGCGCCGCTTCCTGCTCAGGCTCGCTCGCGGAGGCTTGGAGTTTTAGTATGTGGTGCGACGCTCTTCCGACGGCGGGCGGCCGAATTGCAGCCGATAGCTTTGCGCGAAATAGGAGTGCGAGGTGAAGCCGGTGGCGATCGCCACGTCGAGGATCGGCATGTTGGTCTGGCGCAGCAATTCGCGCGCCCGCTCAAGCCTGAGCCGCATGTAATAACGGCCCGGCGTCACATTGAGATGGCGCAGGAACAGCCGCTCGACCTGGCGCACCGACAGGCCCGCCGACTTGGCAAGCTGCACCGCCGACAGAGGCTCGTCGAGATGATCCGCCATCAGCTCGACGATGCGCCTGAGCTTCTCGGATTTGCCGGTGAGGTCGCGCTCGGGGCCGACGCGCTGGCGGTCGCCGGCCGAGCGGATGCGCTCGTGTTGGAACTGGTTGGCCACGCCATTGGCGAGGTTGGAGCCGAAATCGCCGCGCACGATCTCCAGCATCAGGTCGATCGAGGTGGTGCCGCCGGCGCAGGTGTAGCGCTTGCGGTCGATCTCGAAGACGTTGCCAGTGCAATTGATATCGGGAAAGCGCTCCATGAAGCCGGCGCGATTTTCCCAATGGATGGTGCAGCGATAGCCGTCGAGCTGCCCGGCCTCTGCCAGCAGGTAGGAGCCGACCGACAGCGCGCCGAGCGCATTGCCGCGCCGGCCCCAGCTGCGCAGCGCCGCCAGCACCTTGCTCTTGCCGGGGAATTCGGTGGTCAGCCCGACCGACACGAACAGAATATCGACCGGCGGCATGTCGGCGACGGAATAGTCGATCTTCAGCGGCAGGCCGTTGGAGGCCATGACCGCGTCGCCATCCGCCGATATCGTCGTCCAGCCGTAGAAATCACGGCCCAGCAGACGGTTGGCCGAGCGGAAGCAATCGATCGCCGCGGCCAGCGAGAACATCGAGAATTTGTCGACCAGCAGGAAACCGAACTGCCGCCCGCCCTGAACGGGATCGCCCATGACCGGCCGTTCAACAGGAGCGGTAAGATTCGGCAAGGATGCTGCTTTCTGATCAGAAGGACGGCCGCTTCAATCCGGCCGCGAGGTAGGCGGAAGCTACAGTGTTGGCCATCAGCATGGCAATGGTCATCGGTCCGACGCCGCCGGGGACCGGCGTGATGGCGCCGGCAGCCTTCGCCGCCTCGGCATAGGCCACGTCGCCGACCAGCCGCGACTTGCCTTCGCCTTTCTCGGGCGCGGGGATGCGGTTGATGCCGACATCGATGACGGTGGCGCCGGGCTTCACCCAGTCGCCCTTGACCATTTCCGGGCGACCGACGGCGGCGACCAGGATGTCGGCGGTGCGGGCCAGTGCCGGCAGGTCTTTCGTGCGGCTATGGGCGACGGTGACGGTACAGTTGGCGGCGAGCAGCAGATTGGCCATCGGCTTGCCGACGATGTTGGAGCGGCCGACGACGACGGCATTGAGACCGGAAAGGTCCTTGCCGCGCACGCGCTCGATCAGCAGCATCGAGCCTGCCGGCGTGCAGGGCACGAAGGCCGTCTCGAGCTCGCCGGTGCCGAGCTTGCCGACATTGATGAAATGGAAGCCGTCGACATCCTTCTCCGGCGCGATCGTCTGGATGACCTTGCCGGCATCGATATGGCCCGGAAGCGGCAGCTGCACGAGGATGCCGTGGATCGACGGATCAGCGTTGAGATCGCCGATGATCTTCAGCAGCTGCTCTTCAGTCGTCTCGGCCGGCAGCGTGTGCTGGAGCGAATGGAAGCCGCATTCCTTGGCCGTGCGCGATTTCGAGGCGACATAGACCTGGCTCGCCGGATCCTCGCCGACGATCACCACCGCAAGGCCAGGCCTTGTCGCTCCCCTGGCCGACAGCTCGGCGGTCAGCGCCTTGACCTTTTGAACCACGTCTTCGGCGACACTCTTCCCGTCGATCACTTCGGCCATCATTCACCTTCAACACTGTTCCGCGGCCGCGCTCGCGCGCCGCCCTGATCCTCAATCCAGCATCGCGATCCGCCAGGCGCCGAGCGCGGGCGGTCGAATGCAGCGCGGCATTTTCACGAAAATTCGACAGGGCAATCCCGTCAAAACGTCGTCGGATGCCGTAAACCCGAAACCGGCTGCTTTTATCGGAGGCTGCTTCTATCGAAGGCCAGCTTTTATCGAAGAGGGGGCGTTTTAGAAATAGCGGCGGCGCGTGCGGCTCTCGGTCAGGTCGCGCACCGCCTCGCGGAATTCGCGCAGGCTGGCCCGGAGCTCGTCGACCTGGCCCTGCTGGTCGGCAGAGGGCTCGCGCATCTCGGCGACCGGCGGTTGCAAATGGGAAGAAGCGTTCGACGAGGAATACGCATCGTCGGATGATCCGGCAGGCCGCGGGCTGTCCGGCCGATAGGAATAGCCTTGCGCGGGCGATGCCTCGAAGCTGCGATCCAATATCGGCGCGCTCCCGGCACGTGCGGACTGCTCTGAATCGGCGCCGATTGGCTTGTCCGACCTGCGCAGCATGAAATCGTGCAGCGACGAAGCCAGTGATCCGAAGAATCCCGGCCGGCCCGCATGATTGGTGGGGACAGGCGATGGTGTGAACGGTGCAACCGGCGGGGACGCGGGTGGCGTAGGGCTCGGCGGCGGCGCTTGATATGCCCTGTCCTCGAAGGCCGGCGCACGCTCTTCGGGGCTGCGGCGGGGGCGGGTATCCGCCGTCTCGCGCAGGCTGGCATAGACGCCGCGCAGCGCGCCGAGGCCGATGCCGGCGAAAAAGCCGGCAAGCAGGCCGGCCAGCGCCGTTATCGCGCGTGACGGCCCCTTGGCTTCGAGCGGCGGGGAGGCTTCTGAAATCAAGCTGATGTTGGCGGTGTTGATGTCCTTCTGCTCGCCGGTTTCCTTGGCGCGCAGCAGGAACTGCTCGTAGACCGAACGCTTGGCGGCGGCCTCGCGCTCGAGCTCGCGCAGCGAAACCAGGTCGTTGTTGACGTCGCCGCTCTGCACCTTGGCCTGCGCCAAACGCGACGCAAGGTCCTGCTCGAGCTGGACGGAGCGCTTCAGATCGACCTGCAGCGAGGACGCGATGCGCTGCAGTTCGGCGCTGATGCGCTCGCGCGCGCCGGCAAGCTGGGCGTTGAGCGCCTGCAGCTCCGGATGCCGCGGCCCGAACTTGATCGCGGCCCGATCCGCCTCCTGTTTCAGCGCCGCATATTGCGAACGCAGCTCGCCCATCGTGTTGGAGTTGATCTCTTCCGGCAAGGTGCCGTTGAGAACCGCGTTGACGTTCAGCGCGCGCGCCGAGGCGGCACGGGCGTTGAGTTCCAGCGTGCGGGCGCGGGCGACGGAGAGCTGCTCGTTGAGCTTGAGCATCTGGTCGTCGCTGATCAAATGACCCTGCGCGTCGACAAGGTCGTGCGTGGCCCTGAAATCCTCCACCTTGCGCTCGGCCGTCTCGACGCCCTTGCGCAATTCGTCGAGTCTGGCCGTAAGTTCGTCGGTGGCGCGGCCCGCCGTGTTGGACTGGAGGTCGCTGGAGATCTGCTGGAAGGCAGTCCTCATGGTATTGGCGATCAGGGCCGACTTGTCGGGGCTTTCGGTCGTGGCGGTTATCGAAACGACGAAGGTCTTGCCGCCGCGCTCGACGTCCAGGCTCTCCGCCAGATTGCCGACTGCCAATGCGCGCCGACGCGCCTCGTCGGCGGGCCCCGACGCATCCTGCCGCGACAGGATCGAGCGGAGCATCGACATCAGGCCGAGGCCGCCCTTGCCCTGGCCGTTGAACTCGGGGTCGTTTGTGAGGTTGAGGTCCGTGACGACCTTGTTGAGCACCGTACCCGAAGTAAGAATGCGGGCCTGGTTCTCGACGATGGCGAGTGTCGCATCCGAGGCGATCACGTTCTGCGTCAGGTCGCGATCGGTGAGCTTGAGGTCGCGCGGGTCGACGATGACCTCGGTGGTGGCCTCATATTTCTTCGGCGACGACAGCGCGACGGCAATGCCGAGCGCGGCGCCCAGGATCGTCGTCGAGAGGATCAGCGCCTTGGAGCGAGTGATGCCGCGAATGACCTGCATCGGGTCGATCAGCGGCTTCCATTCCTGTATGTCGGGATCGCTGGCGTGCAGCGGCCGGCTTGCGTAGCGAGGTTCCGCATAGCGCGGCTCGAACGCAGCCTGCGAAGAATATTCGGGGGAACGGCTCTCTTCACGCTTTCCGATTTGTGGATGGGCTTCGCGCTCTACCCGGTCGTCCTGAGCCTGGATGGTTTGAGAAATTGGAGCGACCTGAGGTTGATCGGGCTCGTCTATGTTTGCTGGTTGCGCGTTCGACCGCCCTTCGCGCTCGAAGCGCGCGGCGCGATGGCGCGCGGCGGCATCCTCGCGCCAGGATGGGTTGGCCTTGTCGCCGATGGAGACCAGCGAGGCGTCGCAACTGTCCTCGCCGCGCACGGCTTGGCCGAGCGCAAGCAAAGAGCGCTCGCGCCTCCAATCGTCACGGTTTTCCCTGTCGACCATGTCTTGGAACTTACTCTCTGGCGGCTTGGGGAGCGGCGGTCGGCCAATCGTTAAGTCACGCTAAACAGGCATGGAAAATAAAAAGTTAATTTTGGGCCTCGAAACGCACAGTTTCTCGTCCCGATTGCATCGTCTGCGCAGGGGGCAGCGCAACCGCCAGAACGGCACGTTAAGCTTTCCGTCCTAGTTTTGATCGACACATGACCCAGACCAGCGACATACCGCAAAGGCGGACGCTCGCGCGGATCGGCTACTTTGTGGCCGCGCGCCGGAAGCTGGTTTTCGACTATTTTTCGGCCATCAGCGGCGCCGGCGGGCGGCTGGTGTTCTCGCTTGCCTATTTCGTGGCTTTGGCCAACACGCTTTCCATCGCCGAATTCGGCATGTTCGCTACCGCTTCCGCGGCGGGCGTGATGCTGTCGCGCGTGCTTGCCTTCGGCTTCATCTCGGCGCTCTACCGCACCGCGACGATCCGGCCCAATCTTATCGGCACCTTCACGGCCGGCTTCCTGCTCCTCGGTGCGGCCTCGCTACCGGTCCTCGCCGCCGCGTCCTATGTCGTCTACCTGATCTTCTTCGCCAGCACGGTGCCGCTGTCGGTCTTTGCCGCGGTCGTCTTCGCCGAAGCACTTCTGTGGCGGCCGGTCGAGGTGGTGCTGATCGTCAACAACGGCCTTGGCAAGTTCGGCCGCGCCGCGGTGCTCGCAATCCTGGCGACGGCGCTCAGGGCGATCGGCGCGGTGCTGTTCATGCTCGCCGCGCAACGCACCATCGGCGTCTGGTCGTGGTTTTATATCGGCGCCAACGCCGTTTCGCTGATCGTCGCCTTCACCTTCTTCTACCCGCGCCAGCGGCTCAGGCTGCGCACCGAGCTTTATTTCCGGCGGCTCGCCGATTCCGCCTATGTGGCGGGGTCGGAGGTGCTGTTCTATTTGCAGATGGAGTTCGACAAGCTGTTGGTGCTGTCGATCGGCGGACCGCATCTCGCCGGTATCTATGCCATCATCATGCGGCTGGTCGATCTCACGGCAATTCCGATCCGCACCTTCTCGATGATGCTGGTGCAGCGCATGATGCGTGCGCCCGAGCTCCTGTCCCGGCTGGCGGTCAAGAGCGGCATCGAAGGCGGCGTGTTCGTGGTCTCGACGCTGGCGCTCCTGTCGCTCGGCGTCGTGCTGCACTTTTTCCCGAATGCGCTGGGCAGGAACGTTGCCGAGGCGGCGCCTCTGGTGGCGTTTGCGGTCTGCGTGCCGGGCCTGCGTAATCTCGTCGAATACCAGGCCGAGCTTCTGTTTGCGCGCGGCCAGACCGCGGTGCGGGCGATCAATCTCGGGCTGCTCGCCGGCTTGAAGGCGGTGCTGCTGACCTACGTGCTGACGACGATCCTCGACACGCCCGATCTGGTGCTGTCGCTCAACATCGTCTTCCTGCTGCTCTATCTCGCCTCGATGCTGCTGACCTATTCGGCGATGCGGCGTCCAGCGAAGGCGATCTAGATTCAGATGAGGCCAGCTGAAACCCGGCGCAGCCTAATCAAGCCCGATCAAACGGCGGATGCGGCCGACATCGGTGCCGATGAAGGACTGCATGCCGATCGCCACCTGCTCGGGCGCCATGGCGTCGACAAAGCGGCGGAATTCCTCGTCCGACAGCGCCTCGCCATTCCAGTGGACGCGGCAGAATTCCTCCGCACCATGGAAATGGCCGGCGCCCTCCAGCACGTCGTCGACGTATCGGCCATAGATCATGCATTCGGAGAATCTGCGCGCCGAGCCGATGACGCTGACCCAGTCGCGGCCGTGCATCTTTTCGATCCGCTCGCACATC
Organism: Mesorhizobium silamurunense; assembly: GCF_014843825.1. Taxonomy (GTDB): domain Bacteria; phylum Pseudomonadota; class Alphaproteobacteria; order Rhizobiales; family Rhizobiaceae; genus Mesorhizobium; species Mesorhizobium silamurunense. The sequence goes on along the minus strand of NZ_JHQR01000269.1, from coordinate 16,865 downwards.
GCATTGACGGTCTCGCGGCGCCAGGCGATCAGGGTCGAGATGTAATCGTGGGTCGAAAGCTTCGCCGGTTCGATGCCGAGCGCAGAGCCGGCATTGCGCGACCAGATGCGATGCTCGTCGTGGCCGGCATCGGCCAGCACGCCGTCGCGCCGGAACAGCCGCGCCTTGCCGTCGCGCCAGAAGGCGCTCGCGTCGAACGGCTTGAGGAAGGCAACGTCGGAATCGCAAAAGACGAGCACGTCCTCTCCGGCATGCGCGGCAATGGCGATGCGGCGAAGCTGCTGCACGTGCCAGCCGCGGAGCGGCTGGGTTCTGAAACTCAGCCAGACGCGGCGGTGAAACAGGCTGAGCGGATCGTCAAAGACGCGCAGCCAGCGCGGCAAAAGATCCCGTTCGTCGACGATCGTGCGGCGGCTGCCCTCAAGCTGGCGAAACAGCGCCGCGTCGCGGTGCTCGACCAGGATGTAGTGGCGCGCGACGCCGGTCACATGGCGGTCTATGGTTTCGCACAGCAGCCGGCAGCGCTCGAAATCCGGCGCGTAGCTCGCCGTCACGACCGCCGCCGAAGGCGTGCGCGGCAGTGGCTCGATCCTGGTGGCGGCATCGGGCACGAAACGGCTGTTCAACGGCGCGCCTCCGCTGGCCGCGGCCCGTGCGATAATTTCTGCTTGAGGACACGCCACAGGAAGAGCGGATTGCCGACCACGTAACGGCGCCACAGGCGGCCGGGTTCGATCCACAGGCGAAACAGCCATTCGAGCCTGAGGCGACGCATCCAGAGCGGAGCGCGCGGCACGGTGCCGCTCAGGAAATCGAGCAGCGCGCCGACTGCGATCGGCAGCGTGCAATGGCGGGCATCGATATGGCGCGCGATCCACAATTCCTGGCGCGGCACACCCATGGCGACCAGCAGAATGTCCGGCCGCAGCCTGGCGATGCGCTCGACGATCGCCGGCTCGTCGGCCGGGGAAAAATACCCGTCATGGATGACGACGAATTTGTGCTGCACGGCGAGCGCGGACAGCTTGACGGATGCCGCCTCGGCGTTGACCCGCGTCGCGCCGAGCAACGCCACGGTCAACGGCCGCGTCGATGCCTGCAGGAAAGCCGGGATGAAATCGGTGCCGTTGAGGTTGTCGGGGAAAGGCGCGCCGTAGAGCAGCTTTGCGGCGATGTCGACGCCGACACCGTCCGGCAGCACGAGAAAGTCATCGAGCGCTTCGGCAAACACCGGATCGCCGTGGGCGAGGTTGGCATTGTGGGCGTTGAGGAAGCTCACCTTGGTGAAGCGCCGCTCGGCGATCAGCCGCGAGAGCAGCGCTATCGCCTCGTCCCAGCGGATGGCAAGCACGGAGATGCCGAGGATCCTCCTCAGCGTGTCGAAACCGAAGGCGGCGCGGGCGGTATGCATGTTCATGCAGCGACCTCGTGCCTGACGGCGCCGAGTTTCTCCAGCCCAAGCCCGATCGCGGCATCGAGCGCTCTCACCTGCCGGCGATGGAAGGCGCTGCCGTCGACATCCCGCACGTCGGCTGCCGCCGCCTCGAGCGCCGAGGCGAAGGCGACGGGATCGTCGGTAACGACACAGTTTTGCGGCCGATAGCCGATGCCGCGCAAGGAGCGGCCGGTGGCGACGGAAGGCAGGCCAAGCTCGAAGGTCTCGATGGTCTTCAACTGCACGCCGCTGCCGGCGGTGCTGATCAGCGGAATGACGGCGCCGCCGCGCACGAAGGCCTGGGCATCCGGAACCCTGCCGACAAACTGGACGCCGGAATGTGTCGATGCCACGCCCGACGGCATGTTGCCGGCGATCCTGATGCGGAAATCCGGCCTGAGATGCGGAACGACCTTGGTCAAGAACCAATCGAGGCCGATGCGGTTGGGCTGCCAGGTCCAGGTACCGATCAGCGCGGCATCGCAGTCGATGTGGCGCAGACCCTTCTTCGTCGGCGCTTCGGCGCGGGTCACCAGCGGCAGCACGGCCGAACGGTCGTCGGAGGCAACACCAAGTGCTGCGCGGTCCTCTTCGGCCAGCGTGAAGACGAAGCGCGCGGCGCGGCAGAGACGCTCTTCCATGACTTGGAGCAGCCTGGCCTCGCGCCGGAACAGCCAGCGTTGAAGGGCACTGCCAGTCGCCGCGGCGTTCTCCTCGGCCGAGCGATGCTCGACATTGTGCGCGACGAAGATCGAACGCCGGTCGCCGAAGAGGCCCTCAAAGGCGCCGGCAAATTGCACGGAGTTGAGGACATAGCCATCGAACGGGCCGGCGCGTTCGATCGCGGCGCGCACGTCCGCATCGGAAACGACGCGCAGCTTGACCGAGGCGAAGGTGAGACCGGTCAGCATCGCCTTGGCCACCCAGGCCAGCTTCTGCTGTGGCGAGACGCTCTCGGTGCGCACATCGATCGCGCCGAGCACGATGGTGTTCTCAGGATCGGCGACAGGCTTTCCCGGCCAGCTGAAGCCGATCACCGTGACGCGCGCGCCGGCACGCCGCAGCGCGTCGATGATCGCGGCGTTGGCAATCTCGTAGCCCGAAGCGAGAGCGCCGTCGGGCACGATCGATGTGGCGAACAGCAGATGCATTTCACCTATCCCTTGGTGCAGCCGGTAGCAAAGCGCGGTGAAGCCTTGATTAAATGGCACCGTCAAAGGCCGGACGCCCCGGTTTTGCCGAGCCTGCCCGTGAAGGTGATTAACGAAACGTTATCATCGGGCTGCTATCGAGAGCCGAACCCACTCGGCTGGAAACGGATGCTCCCTTTGCCATCGGACGCTTTGGTATCGACCGCGGGGGTATCGATCGCGGGGCGGTCTCCGGGGCTCGCCGCCGAGACCGTCGAAGCGGTCGTGACGCTGCCGACCTTCAAGCGGCCCCGGCTGCTCCTGGAAACGCTGGCATCGCTCAAGGCCCAGAAAACCGCGCGCCGCTTCGCCGTCATCGTCATGGAAAACGAGGCCGAGGCGCGCGAGGGCGCCAAGGCGGCATTGCCGCTGTTCGAGCACGGCGAGATGCCGGGCCTGGTGATCATCGCGCATGAGCGCGGCAATTGCAGCGCCTACAATGCCGGCTGGCAGACGGCGATGCTGCAGTTCGCCAACTTCAAGCATCTGCTGGTGATCGACGACGACGAGATCGCCGAGCCCGGCTGGCTGGAGCGCATGTGCAAGGCCGCCGAGACGCTTCGAGCCGACATCGTCGGCGGGCCGCAGGTGCCGGTCTTTGCCGATCCTTCCCATGCGAGATGGGCCGACCATCCCGTTTTCGCGCCGCCATATCGTGAAACCGGCCGCGTGCCGGCGCTCTATTCGTCCGGCAATCTGCTGGTCGGGCGCAACGTGCTTGCGGCCATGGGGTCGCCCTTCCTCGATCTGAGGTTCAACTTCATGGGCGGTGGCGATTCCGATTTCCTGAGCCGCGCCGCGCAGAAGGGCTTCGCGCTCGGCTGGTGCGCCGAGGCAAGGGTCGAGGAAACGGTCCCAGCGCGCCGCGTCGAGGCCGACTGGATCCGCGCCCGCAGCCTGCGCAACGGCGTCATCTCGACCCTGGTGGAAAAGAAGAAGCGCGCGGGCACGCCGTTCGCCGGCACCAAGGTTATTTTGAAAAGCCTGGCGCTGCTTGCCGCCTCGCCGCTGCGCGGCGCGATAAGGCTGGCGCGCACGGGTTCGCTGGCAACAGGTCTCTATCCCGTCTATGTCGCGCTCGGCCGGGTGCTTGCCGAATTCGGATATTCCAATGAGCAGTACCGGCAGCCTGAGAAGAACTGAGCGCGCGCCGCTCAGCGCCGCCTTCACGCGCGAGGGCGTCGCGACGGCGATCGCTGCGCTGCTTTTTGCCACCATCATCATCTCGTTCCGGCCCTTCCAGCCTGCCGGCGCCGAACTCACCGGCGACGGCGGCGATATCGTCAACCAGCTCGGCTTCGGCTCGCTCGGCGCGATCTCGATCTTCTCGCTGCTCGCCTTCGCCGATCCGCGCGTAGTGCGCTCGCTCATCAGCCCGTCCTGGGCGCTGATGCTGGGCTTCTTCTTCCTGTCGGTGATCCTTGCGACCGATCCGCCATCGGCGATGCGAGCGGCCTCCTTCACCATGATCGGCATCATCACCATGGCGACGATCCTGGTGCTGCCGCGCGATGCGGACTCCTTCGCCAGGGTCATCATCTTCACCGCCGTCGTGGTGATGGGGCTTTCTTATGTCGGCCTCATCGTCTTTCCGAACGAGGCTCTCCACACCGCCGACTCGCAGGAGCCGGAACATGCCGGCTTGTGGCGCGGGGTCTTCACCCACAAGAACATCGCGGGACCGGTGATGGCCTGCTTCAGCTTCGCCGGGCTCTATCTCTGGCGGCGCGGGCAACGCTGGTGGGGTATCGGCATCTTCTCAGCGGCGATGATCTTCGTGCTGCATACCGGCTCGAAGACGACCGTCGGACTGGTGCCGTTCTCCATCCTGATCGTGGTGCTGCCCAGCCTCATCGGCATGCGGCTCGGCACGCCGGTGCTATTCCTGTGCGCAATCATCGCGACGGCGGTCGGCACACTGGGCATCGTCTTCATTCCGCCGGTGAAGCACCTGGCGGCGGTCTATTTCCCTGATCTCACCTATACCGGCCGCACCACGCTATGGGAGTTTGCCGGCGAGATGCTGGCGAAGAAGCCCTGGACCGGCTACGGCTATGAAAGCTTCTGGGGAACGCCGCTGCTGCTCAACCAGGACCAGCCTTTCGACCGGCCCTGGGACATCCGCACCATTGTGCACGGTCATGACGGCTATCTCGACATCGCGGTGCTGATGGGCATCCCCGCGCTCTGCGTCGCGGTCTATACTTTTCTCATCGCGCCCTTGCGCGACTATATGCGCATCCCGCCGCGCAAGGAGAACATCTATCTCGGCGACTTCTTTATGATGGTGGTGCTGTTTGCGGCGCTGAACGGATTTCTCGAAAGCTTCTTCTTCCGCCGCGCCGACCCCGTCTGGCTGCTCTTCGTGCTCAGCTTGCTTGGCCTGCGGCAAGTGTCGCTGCGACCTCTCCCGGTTCGCCGTCCCAAATGAACTGGCCGATCGATCTCCGTGCGACTGGACTTTTCCGTAGCCGCGCAAGCGGCTAAGACAGCCGTCTTTACGGAGGTTTCGATGACCATCAGGCTCGTTCTCGCCGGTTGCGGCAATATGGGTTACGCCATGCTTTCCGGCTGGCTGAAGTCCGGCAAGCTCGAGCCATCGGCGGTGTTCGTGGTCGAGCCCAATGCCGAACTGCGCAAGCGCGCCGAACATCTGGGTTGCAGCACCGCGGCCGACGCATTCGCCATTCCGGCCGATGCGGTGCCCGATCTCGTCGTCATCGCCGTGAAGCCGCAGGTCATCCGCGATGTGACGGCAAGCTACAAGCGCTTCGGCGACGGCAGGACCACCTTCGTCAGCATCGCCGCGGGCACGCCGGTCGCGACCTTCGAGGAGATCCTGGGCGAGCTCGCGCCGATTGTCCGCTGCATGCCGAACACGCCGGCGGCGATCGGCAAGGGCATGATGGTGGTGTTTTCCAACCCACTCGTCTTGGACGACGTCAGGCGCTTCGTCGCCGAGCTGCTCTCGGCGAGCGGCGTCGTGACGACGATCGAGGACGAGAGCCTGATGGACGCGGTAACCGCCGTCTCCGGTTCCGGCCCTGCCTATATCTTCCATTTCATCGAGGCGCTGACCGTTGCCGCCGAGAAGGCAGGCCTGCCGGCCGAGACTGCCAAGCTGCTCGCCATGCAGACCGTCTATGGCGCCGCCTCGCTTGCCGCCGAAAGCGACGAGGAGCCGGGCGTCCTGCGCCAGCAGGTCACCAGCCCCAAGGGCACGACCGCGGCCGCACTTGCCGTGCTGATGGGCGAAGACGGGCTGACGAAACTTTTGACCGACGCGGTGGAAGCGGCGCGGCTCAGGTCGATAGAGCTGGGGAAGTAGCGCTCACGCCGTACAACATCTCGTCCTGCAACCGACGCAGAGCATAAAGCCTGGTCGTCTCGTCAGGCGCGGCGTTGTCCGCGGTCAACAGCTCGCCTTTCTTGACCGGCTTCAGCACCTTGCCGCCTTCGAGCAGTCCGACCGGCACGGCGCGGCTGGCGCGCGCCTCGGCGACCGTCATGGTCCAGGAGCGGTAGCAGGTCTCGCCGATGGCGTCGAAAGTCTCGCCGGCGGCGACATCACGCTTGGCGACCGCGCAGACCTCGGCCACCGGCTTCGGCAGCGGCACCATGTCGGGCCTGCCGTAGAGCATGATGCGGGCCGCAGTCAGCGGCACCTCCAACGAGGTCAGGTGGTATGGCCTGAAGAAGCTGTAGTAAGGGCCGTGGCCAACATGGAGATCGTCCATGCGCTCGACAACGCGCGGGTGCGTCGCCTCGACGATGACGAAGACGCCGGGCGCCACGCCCTTGCCGATGGTGTAGTCGACGACGCCCTTCTTCGACAGGATGCCGCCATCCTCGCGCGGGATGAGCACCTTGGCCAATTGGTCGCGATCGGCCTTCGGGCCATGCATGCCTGGGACATCGGGCACCAGGCCGGTGGCGTTGGCGATGGCGCACATCTCCACCATGGTCTTGGAACCGTCGACGAACTCGACCAGCATGCGCGGGTTCATGTTGCGGCGCAGCGCTTCCTCGCGATAGTCGTCGGGAACGGCGTCGTGGTTGAGCGGGTTGTTCTTGCCCTTGCCGGCCGAGACTATGGTGTAGCCGAGCGCCGAGGCGAACTCGATCAGCTCCATGCAGCTCGAGGGCTCATCGCCGGCGCCGACCGAATAGACGACGCCGAGCCGATCCGCCTGCTGCTTGAGGTAACAGCCGATGGTGACGTCGGCCTCGACATTCATCATCACCAGATGCTTGCCATGCTGCATGGCCATCAGGTCGAAATCGGCGGCGACGCCGGGTTTGCCCGTGGCATCGATGACGACGTCGATCAGCGGATTGGTGACCAGCATCTCGTTCGAGGTAATGGCTATCCTGCCGCTTTCGATCGCCTGGCTGACCCTAGAGGCGGTCTCGGCTTCGGCAGCCATTGCATCGTCGCCATAAGCGATGCGGATCGCGTCGCGAGCCGTGTGCGGACGGCGCGTGGAGATGGCCGCAACCGAAATGCCCGGCATCAGCATGCCCTGGGTTACCAGATCGGTGCCCATCTCGCCGGAGCCGATGACGCCGATGCGCACGGGGCGGCCCTCGGCGGCGCGCCGGGCGAGATCGCGGGCAAGCCCGGTCAGGGCGACATTTGTCATACAAGAACGTCCATGCTTTGCTTCAGCCCGCAATACAGGGAACGATCCCCGTTTGCCAACAAAACCAGCCAGGCATGGCGATTTCCAGCGCACGCCTTGCAGAACCGGAGCAGATTTTTCGCAGCAATCGGCAACCTGCACGTGTTTGCAGCGCGACCATGTCCGGGCGAGGACGGAATCGATCGAACCGCCAAGGGTGGCATCGGTTAGCGGCGCCTGGGGCGATTCCTCTATGCGGACTTGCTATTTATTAAGGAAAATCGCGATCGCGGGCGGTTTCAACTGAATGGCGCCCCGGCCGGGCATCGTATCTGTGCCATTTTTGCTACATCCGCCGGGACTAATGGCTGGAATCCTCGCTTTTAAAGCACTCTAAATCAATAAGTGCTCACATCCCCGAAAAATCTGATAGATACTCACCGCAAGCTCTGGTGGCAGGCTTGGGCAAATAAGCGCCGACAAAAACAAAAGGGCGCGGGGATAGTCACGGGGTAGAAATGACCAGGACGGGTAAAGTGACCGTCGGCTGGCGTATTGCGCTTGCTGTTACGGTGTCGATGCTGGCTTGCGGAAGCGCCAGCGCACTCACACTCAAGGAAGCTGTAGCGGTCGCCGTCGAGTCCAATCCTGAGATTGGGCAGGCGATCGAAAACCGCGAAGCCATCGAATTCGAGCTGCGCCAGGCGAAAGGCCTCTATCTTCCGAGTGTCGATCTGGAAGCGTCGACGGGCGTTCGCCGCCTCGACAATTCTTCCCGGCGCGCGCTCGACGAGGATAACGACGCCCTCTCCCCGAACGAGGCCGACCTCACCGTCACGCAGACGCTTTATGACAGCGGCGCAAGACGGGCCGAATTGAACCGCCAGGCCTCGCGTGTCGATGGAGCTTCCTTCAGGGTGCTGGAACGGTCCGAATTCATCGGGCTTTCCGTCGTCCAGGACTATCTCGAATATATGCTGCAGGCGTCGATCGTCGCCGAAGCGAAGAAGAACCTCGCCTTCCATCAGTCTATACTCGGCGACATCAAGCAGGGCATCGCCGGCGGTGCGCTCAACGATGCCGACCGGCAGCAGGCCGAGGAGCGGCTTTACGCCGCCAAGGCGCGGATGCAGGAGGCGACCGAGGAACTGGAGGCGGCCAAGATCCGCTTCTTTAAGAATGTCGGCAAGCCGCTGACCAATCCGTCACGGCCGGCCGATGTGGCCGGCGCGCTGCCGCGCTCGCTCGATGACGCGATCGGGCTTGCCAGGCAGAACAATCCGCGCGTCCATATGGCCAACAGCGACATCGACGCCGCCGCCTCGCTGGTCGACGCAGCGCGGGCCAAATACGGTCCCACGATTACCGCCGAGGGCGTCGCCCGGGGCGGATATGACATCGACGGCGACGACGGCGACACCAGCGACCTGCAGGCTCGGGTCGTGCTGCGCTGGAACCTTTATCGGGGCGGCATCGACAAGGCCAACGAGCAGGAGCAGATCCGCCGCACCAGCGAGCAACGCCTTGCGCTGCATCAGGTGCTGCGCGAGATCGAGGAAGCCGTGCGCACATCGTGGGACCGCCGCTTCCGCCAGGCGGAACTTTCGCAGACGCTGCGCCTGCAGGCAGCCACCAACGAAAAGCTGGTTGCGTCCTATCGCGAGCAGTTCAAGGTCGGACAGCGCTCGCTGCTCGACGTGCTCGATGCGCAGAACACGCGCTTCAACACCGCGACGCTGGCCGACACCTCGTCCTATGCATCGCTGTTTGCCGAATACCGGCTGCTGGCCGCGACCGGAGAGTTGCTGAAGACGCTGAACATCCAGCCGGCCAAGCAAGCCGCGGCCTATGCGCGAACGGAATTCGGCGTGCCGGCAACGGCCGATACCGAAACCTATGCGCGCACGCCGTCGGAGCAGAAGAACGATCTGCCGTTCGACATCCTCGCGCCGGTCAGGAAAAAGCAGCCGATGTAAGCATCGATCTCTGGTCCTTCGGGGCGGATCGTGAATCAGCAGCCCAACATCATCTCGCCCAAGGAGGCTTTCAAAGCCTGCTTCTCGGCGATTGCGGCCTATCTCGGCCGGCCGAGCGCGGAGACCGTGCTGTTTGCCGGGGTGCCGATTTCGGACACGCGCATCGAGCCGGACGATATCAGGCACCTGGCCGAACGCATCGGCCTCGAGGTCCAGGCGTTCAGCCATCGCGATTTCGTGCGTGGCCGCGTCGATCTTCCGGCCATCGTCTTCCGCGTCAGCCAGTTGCCGGTTGCGCTGCTCGCCGAGACAGAGTCCGGGCAATATCTGACGGCGCCGCAGGAAAACGGCCGCACCTCGATCGGCAAATCCGAGCTCGCCGAGAGCTATATCAGCGGCGGCGCCTCATTCTCGATCACCTATGCCAACACCGCCGAGGAGATGACGGTCGGCACGGCGCCCAGGATCGAAAGGCGCCATTGGCTGACCGGAACGATGGGGGCGTTCTGGCGCACCTATTCGAAGGTCGTGTTGTCGGCCGTCTTCATCAACCTCCTGGCGATCGCCTCGCCGATCTTCACCATGAACGTCTACGACCGCATCCTGCCGAACAAGGCGATGTCGACGCTCTGGGTGCTGGCGCTCGGGATCGGCGCGGCCATCCTGTTCGATCTGTTGCTGAAAACCGCCCGCGCCTCGCTCATCGACTATGCCGGGCGCAAGGCGGATCTGAGGATTTCCTATCTGCTGTTCGAGAAAGTGCTCAACTCGTCGCTTTCGGCGCGGCCGGGTTCGACCGGCGAATACGCGAACCGCGTCACGCAGTACGAGTTCGTGCGCGAGTTCTTCACCTCGAACACCATCAGCGTGTTCATCGACACGGTTTTCGTCTTCGTCTTCCTGCTGGTCATCTACGCCATTGGCGGCTGGCTGGTGATCATACCGGCTCTGGCCTTCGTGATCGCCGTCATTGTCGGGCTGGTGACGCAGCGGCGCATCGGCAAGCGGGTCGCCGCCTCGATGAACGAGGCAGCCCAGCGCCAGGCCCTCCTGGTCGAATCCATTTCCACGCTGGAGACGATCAAGTCGCTGCGCGCTGAGGCCTATCTGCTGCGCAAATGGGGCGAGCACTCGAAGAACGCGGCCAACACGTCGGAGAAGATCAAGGAGCTTTCGGCCGCCGCCGGCAACATCACCGGCGCCATCCAGCAATTTGTGACCGTCGCCCTGGTGGTTGCAGGCGCCTACGCCTTCTCGGAAGGCGAGGTCTCGACAGGCGCGATCATCGGCACCGTCATGCTGGCGAGCCGTGCGGTCGCGCCGCTCGGCCAGATCGCCATCACGCTCTCCCGCTTCCGGCAGGCCATGCTGTCGCTCAGGATCGTCAACACGATCATGGCGCAGCCGGAGGACCGGCCCGACACGGTCGGCTTCGTCAACCGGCCGATCCGCAGCGGCGCGATGCTCTTCAAGAATGTCGGCTTTGCCTATCCGGGCACCGAAAACGAGGTTCTGAACGGGCTCAACATCGCAGTCCGGCCCGGCGAGCGTATCGGCATCATCGGCCGCATCGGCTCCGGCAAGACCACGATGGGCCGCCTGATCGGCCGGCTCTTCCTGCCGACTTCCGGAGAGCTGCTCATCGACGGCATTGACATCCGCCAATACCACCCTTCGGAAGTCCGCGCCGCGGTCGGCATCGTCGCGCAGGCCGGCGACCTGTTTTCGGGCACCATCAAGGAAAACCTTCTGATGGCCGCTCCGGAAGCGACCGACGAGGAGATCATCGATGCCGCGAAGGCCGCCGGCGTCGATGACTTCGTCTCGCGGCATCCGCGCGGCTACGACATGAATGTCGGCGAGCGGGGCACCAATCTCTCGGGGGGCCAAAGGCAGGCGGTGGCGATCGCGCGGCTGCTTTTGACCAAGCCGAAAATCGTCTTCCTAGACGAGCCGTCGGGTTCGATGGATCTCGCCTCGGAACGGCAGTTGATCAAGCAGCTCAGAGTGGCGTTCGACCGCAACACGACGCTGATCGTGTCGACCCATCGCTACAGCATGCTGGAGCTGGTCGACCGCCTCATCGTCATCGAGCAGGGCCGTGTAGTCGCGGACGGAGCGAAGGAACAAGTCATCCAGGCATTGCAAAAGGCGAATGCCTGACCGGGGCACGTTGGGGAATGTTTGCAAAAGAAGACCGGCCGCCGCTTTTCGCATCGGCGTCCGTCTACATCATAGGGGCGCTGTTCGCGGCCTTCACCGCCTGGGCATCCTTTGCCGAGGTCGATGAGATCGCGCGCGGCGACGGCAAGGTCATTCCCGCTTCCAAGACCCAGATCATACAGGCGAGCGAAGCCGGCGTCGTTCAGGAAATCGCGGTCAAGATCGGCCAGACGGTCAAGAAGAACGACCTGATCATCCGCCTCGATAACACAGGTAACACTTCGAGCCTGGGCGAGGAGCAGGCCAAGGCGCGGGCGCTGCAGGCGCGCATCGCCAGGCTCAAATTCGAGCAGAGCGGCACCCTCGAGGGCGCGTTCCCCTGTCCGTCCAATATCCAGAAGATCGCGCCGGAAATCTGCGACAACGAGCAGAAGCTGCTCATTGCGCGCCGCGACAACTTCCAAGTGAAGCTGTCGGTGCTGAAGTCGCGTCTCGATCAGCGCGAGAAGGAGCTCGACGAGGCGACCGCCAATTCCGACCGCCTGTCCAAGAGCCTGGCCGTCAGCGACCAGGAAACGGCGCTGATCGAACCCATGGTCAAGAAGGGCCTGATGGCCAGGACCGAACAGATCCGCGTCGAGCGCGAGCAGACCGATCTGCGTGGGCAGCTCAACCTTGCCGGAGAGACCATCAAGAAGAGCAAGGCGGCCATCACCGAGGCGCAGCTTCAAGTCGACGAACTCGGCCTGCAATTGCAGCAGGAAGCATTGAGCGACTTGACGCAGGCGCTGGCGGACCTCTCGGTGGTGGACGAAACCATCCGCGGCGCCACCGACAAGGTGGCGCGGACCGATATCCGCTCGCCTGTCGACGGCATCGTCAACACGCTCGACGTCAACACGCTCGGCGCTTTCGTGCAGCCGGGCGCGGTCGTGGCCGGTATCGTGCCGACCTCGGAGACGCTGCTGGTCGAGGCGCGGGTCTCGCCGCGCGACGTCGCCTTCATCCAGCCGGACCAGGACGCGCTGATCAAGGTCACGGCTTATGATTTTTCGATCTTCGGCGGCATCGAGGGCAAGGTCTCGAACATCACCGCCGACAGCCTGGTCGACCAGAAGACGGGCGAACCCTATTACCAGGTGCGCGTCGCGACCGAGAAATCCACGCTGCAAAGAAACGGCAAGACCTATTCCATCATCCCCGGCATGATCTGCTCGGTCGACATCAAGACCGGCCGCAAGACGATCCTCAACTATCTTTTGAAGCCCATCAACAAGGCGCGTCAGGAGGCGATGAGTGAACGATAGCGCCTCCCGCCCCGGTGCTCCGCGCGAACGACTGCTGCCGTTGCTCGTGGCCGAGGATTTCGGCCCGGAGTTCCGGGTCGTGGCACGCGGCGGTGTGCGGCGCGGCATCCGGCTGGAGCGCGCCTTCTGGGCCTCGCTGAAGCAGATGGCCGAAAGCCGCAAATGCACGATCGGCATGCTGGTCGAGGAGATCGCCGAAAATCATCCGGACCAAGGGAATCTCACCTCGGCGATCCGGGTCGCGTGCATGCGTGGCCTCGCCGAGGAAAGCACGGAGTTGCGCAAGCTCGCCTCGATCCGGACGATCAACGCGATCCTGGTCGCCTGTCCCTCGCCCGCCTTCGCGCTGTCGTCGTCCAAGAAGATCCTGGCGTTCAACACGTCGTTTCAGCAATTGGTCAGGCGTCAGTTGCCGAGCGCACCGGGCGAAGACGGCAAACAGGACCTCAAGCTGGCGCTGGACTTGAACGTCACCGACGTTTTTGCCCGGCTCGACGCCAACGGCGACACCCCGGTCACCACCGGCTTTGTCATCGGCGCCGGCGAGCGCCGCTACCGGGGCCAGCTCAGCGCCGTGCGCGCGCCCGTCACAGAGCCGGAACTGTTGATGGCGTTCGTCTTCAACGGCTAGACGGGCGGTCTATCTCGCACCCAAACCAGATGTTGCGGGCGTCACCGCCGTATCCGGCGAAGAGCCTTCGCCGGGCGCCACCGTCGCGAAACCGCCGGCGATGTCTGCGATCTGGGAACCGGACTTCTTTCCGTGGATCCAGGCGCGATCGGTGCTGAAGGAGTAGAGCGGGACATAGTCGGGAAGGTCGCTATCCATCGCCACATTGTTGCTGAGGCTGTCCAGGATAAAGGCGCCGCTTCCCGTGCTCACGGACAGGACGGCGTGGAAGAATTTCCGGCGGCGATCCTGCAGCACGACGAGCGACATGCTCTGCGCCGGGATCCCGGCGCGCAACAGCGCCGCCATCTTCAGTATGGCGAAATCCTCGCAGTCGCCGGCGCGATGCTCGAGGATCTCCGATGGTTTCGCCCAGTAGTCGAGCTTGCCGTAGACGACGCTGTCCTTGCGATAGGCGATCAGGCGGTTGATGCTGCTGTTGACGAAAGCCAGCTTGTCGCGAAAACCCTTGTTGCTGGCGATGTCGACGATTCCGGCAAAGGCGGCGTTCTCGCGATCGCAGGGACTTCCGGCCGTGCAGTCGAGGATCGCCTGGTAGACAGGGGCCCAGCGCGCGGCGACCGGGAAGTTGTGCATGGACAAGGCGACCGACCCGAACACGCCCGGAATGATCGCCGCCGTCCGGATCGGATCGATGCCAGGGGCGGCCTCTCCGTTTGAAGAACCTGCCGTCGGGTGGGCTTCGAGGGGGCTATAGACGCTGACGACACCGGTTATCCGGTAGGCGGCGACAGGCTGCCAGAGCTGCAATCTGGCCAGCGAAACGCCGCCGAGATTGACCGGCGCAGACACCGTCTGAAGGGCTGGATTTCCAATGGAGATCGCGCCGGCGGATGACGCATTCGGCAGACCGGCGAGGCCGATTGCCAGCAGCAGAACCTTGACCCCCGACGCCGCCGGGGCAGCTTTTTGTATTTTCATAACGCCCACCTTTGACTGTGGACGCTACCAATCTTGTCTCAAATTATCGGAAATGAAGGTGGGTAAAGTTCCGCGAATCAATCTATTCTGTTTTACGTCAAATTTTATTCAAATTAATACTCTCGTTTACCGAACCGTCGTCGCGCTTCTCAACCGATCCCAAGGCACCTTCGGGAATACATAGCTGGGTATATCATGACGATTTACCAAGTGTAAAAAATGCAAATCCATACATATTCAGATATATGAAAAAGATTGAAGGTGTGTTGTAAAGTTCGATGCTCGCATGTCTCTTTCCGGGAAATGCCAGAGGGGCTTGAGCTATGACGAACAGTATCGAATTCGACACCGTTTCCAATTCCTGGGACGAGCACGCGACTGTCGGCGAACACCCGATTTCGGGTGTCCAAGTCGCACAGGCCTCCGGCGGCCAGGCGGCACCCGCAGCAGGCGAGCCTGTGCCGGTCGATGTGGGAAGCGGCGCGCCGGCGCAGGGCGCGGCCAACGCACAGAACGTACAAGAGGCAGACAAGCCGGGGGCAGACAAGCCGGCGGCCGACGCCAACGCCCCTGCATCCAACGCTCCTGCCGGAAACGCACCGGCGGCGAACGCAGCGGCCTCGAATGTTCCACATGAATATCACGCCGAGGCCGGCAATGTCGTGAAGCTTCCGGCCAATGTCTCTATCGACAACATCAAGGTCGACGGCCACAATCTGGTGCTGGTGCAGCCCGACGGATCCGAGATCGTCATCAAGGACGGCGCGCTGAACGTGCCGACCTTCATCATCGGCGACGTCGAGGTGCCGCGCGTTGCCCTGATCGCGACCCTTGAAGCGAGCCATGTCGATGTCGCCTTCGGCGCCGACGGCTCGATCTCGGCCGGCGGAAACGGGTCGCCAAGCAGCGCCGGTGGAAATTTCGAACAGCCTCCGGGCGGGATCGGCGACGGATTCGGCCTGACGGCGCTTTTGCCGCCGACCGCATTGCAGTTCGGGCAGCCGGAGAACCGTGAGCTGTTTCCCTCCGTCGCCACCGACAAGGGCGTTTCCGTTGTGGCAGTGTCGCTGCTCAACCCGGACGAGGCGGCCAGCGAGACCGGCTTGAACGGCGGGCCGACACAGTCACCGGGCAGCGACGCGCCGAGTAACGCGGAAACGTCCAGCATCGGAACGATCACTATCGACGCGCCGGATGGCATCGGATCGATCGTCATCAACGGGGTCATCGTCACCGGCACGGGCCAGCAGATCCAGGGCCAGTTCGGCTACATCACGATCGTCTCCTTCGATCCGGGCACCGGTGCTATCGAATATAATTACACGGTGACCGAGTCGGTCACCCATCCCGAACATACGAACGGATACGATCAGAACGATACGGTTCCGGACAATTTCAGCATCACCGTCACGGACTCCGACGGCGATACGGCCAGCACCACTTTTGCCGTCGCCATCATCGACGACGTGCCGACGGCGATCGCCGACACCGACAGCGTCGCGGCCGGCCAGGTCGGCCCGGCGACGGGCAATGTGCTGGTTGGCGGCACCGATGCGGGCGATACCAATACGACGGACGGCGTTGCCGATACCCAAGGCGCCGATGGCGCGACGGTGGTTGGCGTTGCCAAGGGTACCACGAATGCCGATCTGGTCGACGCAAGCACGCTCGACGTGCAGGTCCAGGGTGCCTACGGCAAGCTGACGCTCCACTCCGACGGCAGCTACACCTATGCGCGCGACGCCAACACGCCCGGCGGCGTTAACGACGTCTTCACCTACACGATCAAGGACGGCGACGGCGACACCTCGCACACCACGCTGACGATCGCGATCGGCAACTCGACGCCAACCATCAGCGACCTGACGCCGGAGGCCAACGGAGGCGACACGATCGTTTACGAGAAGGGCCTGCCAGCAAGCTCAGGATCGGAGGGTTCCGGCGAAGCGCAGAATCCTGCACCCGAGACCGACCAATCCGAGACCAATACCGGGACATTCACGATCTCTTCGCCCGACGGCATCGCCTCGCTGAAGATCGACGGACACGACTTCATCACCAACGGCGTGTTTACCGGTGGTTCCTTCACGACGGCGCTCGGCAACACACTGACGGTGACCGGCTATGATGCCGGCACCGGCCAGGTCACCTATACCTACACGCTCGTCGACAACGAGGCGCACGACCCGGTTCAGGGCGCCAACAGCCTGTTCGAGAATTTCACCGTTACGCTGACCGACCTGGACGGCCAGAGCGACAACGGCACGCTGAGCGTCAAGATCGTCGATGATGTGCCAACGGCTAGCACGGAAGCCTCGCAGAACATCGCCGAAGGCGCGACGATCACCGGCACGCTGGACTTCGTCGCAGGCGCCGATGGCGCCACGGTGACGCATATCGACGGCACGCTGCTGGTCTTCGGCCAAGACGGCTACTCGCAGGCGATCGACATCGGCGACGGCTTCATCAAGGTCAAGGCCGACGGCAGCTATTCCTTCACCGCCGACAATCCGGTGATCGGCACGGGCGCCGCCTCCGCCACCTACACGGTGACCGACGG
>NZ_JHQR01000263.1 GCF_014843825.1 Mesorhizobium silamurunense | reverse complement strand
AACGGAGGCGTCCATGTTGGAAGTTAGCACAATCGGGTTGGATCTGGCGAAGAACGTGTTCCAGATGCACGGCGCGGATGGATCGGGAGCCGTGGCCTTCCGCAAGAAACTGCGTCGTGACCAGGTGCTCAAGTTTCTTGCCGCGCAGCCTGCTTGCACGGTGGCCATGGAGGCCTGCGCCGGCGGTCATTACTGGGCGCGGGAGATTGCGAAGCTTGGGCACGATGCCCGGCTAATCGCTCCGGGATATGTGAAGCCTTTCGTGAAGCGGCAGAAGAACGATGCCGCTGACGCTGAGGCGATCTGCGAAGCAGCCCAGAGGCCTACCATGCGGTTCGTAGCGGCAAAGAGCGAAGAGCAGCAGGCCGCGGCAATGGTGTTCCGCGTTCGCGATCTTATGGTTCGTCAGCGGACCCAGACCATCAATGCGATACGGGGCCATCTTGCCGAATTCGGACTCGTGGCTGCACAGGGTCTCTTCCATGCCGCCAAGCTTGTCGCGGCGATTGAGGACAAAGGTACCGCCATCCCCGAAGCTGCCCGTCCGATCCTGTCTCTGCTCGTTGCGCAGCTGCGGGCGCTGGATGAGAGAGTGGCCGTGCTCGACCGCGAGATCGCCCGGCGTGCCAAGGAGGATGCAGAAGCCAGGCGATTAATGACTATTCCCGGCATAGGGCCGATCACCGCGACGGCACTTGCTGCTCTGGCTCCATCGCGACAACCTTCAAGAGGGGGCGAGACTTTGCGGCGTGGCTCGGCCTCACGCCGCTGCAACGCTCCTCAGGCGGCAAGCAGAAGCTCGGCGAGACGTCCCGGATGGGTGAACGAACCCTGCGTCGGCTGCTGATCATCGGGGCGAGCGCCGCCGTGCGCTGGGCCATGCGGAAGGGATCGACGGGGGATCCTTGGCTCTCGCGGACGCTTGAGCGCAAGCCGCCCATGCTGGTGATCGTCGCCCTGGCCAACAAGACGGCGCGCATCGTGTGGGCATTGATGGCGAAAGGGGGAACTTATCGGGCCCGGCGGTAGCGGGACAATATCGCTGCTGGGCTTGAAGGTGTGAGAAGGTCCAAAGGAGAGTATGGCGCCACGGTCAACGAGACGGGATCGGGAAAACCAGATCATGGATACGCGCCTTGAGCGCGCCAGATTGTTTTGGACCCGCTCCGCGAACTCCCATACAGGCCCGCGGCATGTGACAGCCGCAACAGAGGCCGGACACATGTCAGCACCGACCACGCTCCGTGCTCTTCGAAAGATTCTCTTGCACCAACGGGGGCGTCCACACATGTCCATGACGACGATATCGCCGGGCTTCAGCACGGTGATGAGTTGTTGCTCGACATAAGCGCGGAAGCATTGGCCGTTGATCGGGCCGTCGAAGACGCAAGGTGCCGCGAGCCGATCCCAGCGCAGCGCGCCGAGGAAGGTCAGCGTGCGCCAGTGGCCGTACGGAGCCAGGCCGCGCAGCCGCTTGCCCTTCGGCCCCCAGCCACGCAGCGGAGCCATGTTGGTTTTGATCCAGGGGTGAGTAGGCCGGAGGGATTTCACCTGCCGGCCTCTCGCAGAACGGTGCGTGAACCTCTCGATTCACACCGCTCCCATCAGGCAAACGTATTCGTTCCGAACGACTTCCAGTGCACAAACAGTCCTGGATTTTCCCGCGCCAGCTTTCTCACGAAGAGGCTGGCACGCGTCTTATGGGACTGAAAGCGCTTGAACTTACGCATGATCCACGCCCTGATCTTCCGGTTAACGTAGTCAGCCAGAGTGGACAGGGCCGAACGGCTGTAGCGGCCATAATAGGCTATCCATCCGCGAAGGAGTGGATTGAGCTGTTGGGCGATTTCAGCCAGCGTCCCCGGCGTCTGCCGCGGGATGTTCAAGCTTTTGATCGTGGCCCGCATCGACTTCATTGCCGTTGGGCTGGCCGCAGGCGTGTAACCACAGAAGAACTCGTCTCGCCGTGTGTTCGCCACGCGTCGCGGCCGGAACTGATACCCGAGGAAGTCGAACACGACATTCGGGTATTCCCCCCTGCGCCTTTGGTCTTTGCAGTAGACGATTTTGGTCTTTGTCGGATGCATTTGAAGCCCGCATGCTGCCAGTCGAGCACCAAGCTCCGCCTTGAGGGCTTCTGCCTGCTGCTCATTCCGGCAATGCACAAGGCCATCGTCCGCATATCGACACCATGGAAGGTCAGGATGCGTCCGGGTCATCCACAGATCAAATGCATAGTGCATGAAGAGATTCGACAAGATCGGGCTAACAACGCCCCCTTGCGGGGTACCGCGTGTGCGCTCGACGACTTCCCCGTTCTTCTCCATCGGCGCTGCCAGCCATCTTTCGATGTAGAGCAGAGCCCATTTGCATGTGACGTGCTTTCTGACCGCCTTCAGCAGGAGATCGTGCGGAAGATTGTCAAACAGCCCTTTGACGTCGAATTCCAGAACCCAGTCATGCTTCCAGCATCGCTGACGCGTGACGCCAACTGCATCCAGAGCCGATTTTCCCGGCCTGTAGCCGTAGGAGTCTGGAAGAAAGAGGATATCCAAATCCGGCTCAATCATCTGCTTGACTACCATCTGTGCGATCCGATCGCTGACGGTGGGCACACCCAAAACCCTTTCGCCCCCACTCTTCTTCGGAATGGAGACAGCGCGAACCGGCGGTGGGAAGTACGTCCCTGAGGACATCCGATTCCAGACCTTGTAGAGGTTTCCTGCAAGGTCCTTCTCGAACATCTCCAGGGTCTGCCCGTCCACCCCGGCTGCGCCCTGGTTGGCTTTGACCGCTTTGTAAGCTTCGTACACTTGTCGTTTCGCAATTCGAAACGGCTTGTCTGTCGTATCTTCTGAAGTCATCCTGTTTCCAGTTGTTCCAAACAATACGACCACCTGATCCGACCCCTTTGCTCCGGCCCCATTACAGGGCCTTCAGCGCTCATACGGGCCGGTCCGCCCCAGTCTCCTGCATCGGTACTCTCGCCTTGCGGTTTGGCCCGCTTGAGCTTCTCCCTTTGCATCAGGAGCCTGGTTCCTGCAGTTCCGCGCGAATGCCTGTGTCCGACTCACGCCCCCTCAACGCCGGTCGCCGCCCGCCCTGTCATCAGGCACCCGGCGGACTTGTCCCAGGACGACGAGACGGTCCTGGTTTCGGCGACACTTACGTTCATAACGACGCGTCTTCGAAGGGTTCACTTTCGTTCGTCTTTCGGACACCCACCTGCTCGGATCTCGTCCGAACTTTTCATCCAACGCTCACCACCACGGCTCTTTACCGCAGCAGCTTGGACTGGTTTGAGACCTGCTCCTGAAAGCCGATCTCGGAGGGCCGTCCCCCATCATTCACGCAGCTTTACACTACGGTCTTAGTTCATATTGAACTCCTTCCGCTGCTCTGCAGCACA
>NZ_JHQR01000025.1 GCF_014843825.1 Mesorhizobium silamurunense | reverse complement strand
AGCCTGCCGCTCGAGGCGCCCTGCCTGCTGGTGCTGGGCTTGGGCGCCGACAGCGTGGAGGCGGCGCGGGCGACGCTCGAGGACGGGCTGGCGGCGATCTGGGAAGAGGCAGCAATCGTCGACGGGCTGGTCGCAACTTCTGAAGCGCAGGCGGCCGCGATGTGGCGGCTACGCGAGGAGACGGAGCAGATCGAGCGGCATGCACCATCTGCCGCCCTCTTTCGATGTATCGGTGCCGGGCGGCGCGCTGGACGCCTATGTGGCGCGCATCGAAGCGGGGCTGAAGCGGATCGACGCTTCCTACGCGCCCTATGTGTTCGGCCATCTCGCCGACGGCAATCTGCACATCTCGATCAACACCGACGGGCCGCTCTCGCATGAGCGGCACGAGGCGATCGAGGATGTGCTCTATGCCGGGCTCAACGAGGCCGGCGGCTCGTTCTCGGCCGAGCACGGGGTGGGGCTCGACGAGCGCGAGGCCTACGAGCGCCACGCCGTCCCGGTGAAGCGGGAGTTGGCGCGGATGATCAAGGCGATGATCGATCCGGCGAATGTGATGAATCCGGGGAAGATTGTTTCGGGGGAGTGAGGGCGTTGCGCTCGGAGAAGCCGCCAAGACAGAGGGGGGTGTGACGGAACGCGGCGCTGGCTTGCATTCCTCGAATCAATGAAATGGGGGAGAACCCTTCAGCGAAAGCCAAGACGGAGAGGAGGAACTGCCGTACGAAAGCCCCCTCTCCGCCTCGGCTTGGCTCGACCCCTCGCTCCAGCGGGCGGGGAACCGAAGCTTACTCAGGCCGCCAACTGCACTTCGCGGGCGGCGGCGATCATGACGCTGGCGAGCAGGCCGTAAGCGGCTTCCCAGGCCTCGCGAACCTCCTGCGTGAAGGCCGGGCCGAGGCCCGCGTCAAGTGTCTCGATCAGCGCCTGGCCGACGATCGGATAACGCCGTAACCGACATGGCGCCTGGCGAGATCCTGGACAGTGGGCAGGACCGTCTCGGCGCGGGAAAGCCCGTGCACGACGAAGCCCAGCGCCGCCATCAGCTTGGCGCCCTGATTGCTCATGTCGGTCGTGCGAAACAGCGCCTTGAGGCTGCCGTCGATGGCAAACAGCTTCTCATAGAACAAGGCCGCGGCGGCCGTCTTGATCGGAACCACCTCGCGAAAACTATTCTGCACAAGCTTGATCTGGTCGGGTGTCATCGGCGCGCTCCTCCGCGTTGCTAGCCTGCGAGCATCCGGCTCCCGCGTTTCGCAGGAATGCCGGTTGTGGCGCCGGTGTGTTTCAGGCGTGTCTCTGCGCGGTATCGGGTTGCGGGAGGGTTTCTCACGTCCAGCGCGAGAGCAACCACTGGGAGGCTGGCGGGACAGGGGGGAGATCGGATGTCGCATCGGCTCTCGCCAATCACCGGCGTTGCAGAAGAAGCGCCGCGGCCGAACTGCTAATCTCCCCCCTTGCGGGGGAGATGTCCGGCAGGACAGAGGGGGGCGTGACGGAGCGCGACGCTGCTTGAGCTTGGATTCCCGTCCTCACGGCATCGGCGGCGAGGAATCGCTCTCCGCCAACAACCGCTTCGCCGCGTCCACTGCAGCCGTGGGGGGCGAACCTCGGCGGCTGCGCACAACAAGCGCAAGCTCTCGAACGACGGCGCTGCCCCTCACCTGCCTGCCCGTCCTCCGCAGCAACTGCGGAGGGTGGACCGGCATCCTCCCCGTATAGAGACGGGGAGAGGAAGGCTCTCGCCGACGGTTTCGTCGATCGCAGACGTCCAGGGGCGCGCTGAAGTGGCGTCGGCGCTATTCGCACTGCCGGCGCGGGCCGCCATCGAAAGGCTGGTAGGTGTTGTCCTGCGGATCATAGGAGCGGTAGCGGCTGAAGCAGGAGTCGATATGGTCGCCCGAAAACTGCCGACCCAAAAGCTGATCCCTGGGGGCTTGCTCGTCGGGTGAAATCTCTTCTGGCGGGCCGCCATAGGTGGTGGCGTAGCCGTCCCGCGCGGGGGCGTAGCCTTCCATCTCGGCCTGGTCGTCGGTCACCTCGCCTTGATCGGCCTGGTCATTCTGACCTGCGTCGGTCGAAGCGGTAGTGTCGCCGCCCGGATCGAAATAAGGCGAGACGCAGGGACGCAGTTCGCCGCTGTAGGAGCGGTAGCTGTTTTCTTCCGGACGATAGCTGCGATAGCGGTTGGCGCACCACTCGAGATGGGCGGCGGGCAATCGGGCCTGCCGGTCCGGTGCTTGCTCGGAGGGCTGGGCGGCCGCATTGGCATCGGGCTGACTCATCTGTGAAGCATTGGGCTGGGCGACACCGGGCAAGGGCTGCAATTGCCGCGGCGCGGCGGGTTGCGGCGTTGCGAGAGCAGTGGTCTGCATGCTGGCATCTGCCTTGGCGCCGGCCTTGGCGGGCGCGCCGGCCGCCTGCTGTGCCGGGATGCGCTCGAGATCCTGCTTCGCCGGATCGACCGGCTGGGCGTCCTTGGTCCACAATTCGGAGACGCCGATCGCCGGCGTCGCCTGGCGCACCGGTTTGGCGGCCAGCAGCCAGGTGGCGAAGGCAAGTCCGCTGACGAACACGGCCAGGGTCAGCACGAAGCCGCCGACAATTCCCAACAAAGCCTTCACGCTGCGCTCCTTAAGCCCCGCTCATAGAATGCCAGGCACGGGACGGAAGTTCCCGTCCCCGTGAAAGTTCCTCGCCCCCATGAAATGGGGGGAGAGGAAAGGCGCTAGCCGACCACCTCGCGATAGTCCCTCACCTTCCCGTCCTGCCCACGAATCCGCCAAGTCTCACCGTCGCGGCCCTCGATATGGCTTGCCGCGAGCGGCACCTTGCCGCCGCCGTCGGGCAAATCGATGACATAGGTCGGGTTGCAGATGCCGGAGAGGCGCTGGCGGAGTTCGGCGACCAGCGCCTGGCCTTCGGCAATCGTGGTGCGGCGGTGCGCCATGCCGCGCGCCAGGTCGCCATGGTGCAGGTAATAGGGTTTTACGCCGAGGCGATACATCAGCTCGCGGCAGAGCTCTTCCAGCACCTCGACATGATCGTTGACGCCCTTCAAGAGAACGCTCTGGTTGAGCAGGACAAAACCCGCCTGCCGCATCGTCCGGCAGGCCGTTTCGGCGTCCGGCGTGATCTCGCGCGGATGATTGAAGTGGGTCACCACCGTCACCATCAGCCTTCCCTGCAGGGCGGCGACAAGGCCCGCCGTAATGCGCGACGGCAGCGCCACCGGCACGCGGGTGTGGATGCGCAAGAGCCGCATATGCGGGATGGCCTCGATGCGGGCGCGGATTTCGGCCAGGGCCTTGTCGGGCAGCGACAGCGGATCGCCGCCGGTCAGGATCACCTCGCGGATCTCGGGGTGCCCGGCGATGTAGGCCAACGCCGGCTCCAGGGCGTCCCGCGTATAGCCGCGGCCGATCGAAGTCAGCGACTCTTTGCGGAAGCAGAAACGGCAATAGACCGCGCATTGATAGGTGGGGAACAAAAGCACGCGGTCGGCATGGCGGTGCGTCAGCCTGGGCACCGGGCTGTAGGCATGGTCACCGATCGGGTCGCCTAGCTCGCCTTCGGCGGCGATCAGCTCGTCAGGCGACGGGATCACCTGGGCGCGGATCGGATCGTTCGGATCATCCCAGTCGATCAGGTCGAGATAGGGTTTCGGCACGCGCACCTTGTGACTGGCGGCGGCAGCTTGAGCGGCGGCGCGCTCGGCGGGCGAGAGCGGCAGCCGGTCGAGGTCGCGCACATGGCGCACGCCGGCGCGGACGTCGGCTTGCCAGGCGGTACCGGTCGCGATGGCCGGTTGTTTGAGGTTGGCGTCTGAGGTCATTGGAGTTCTCGGAAGCAATTTCGGCGGAGCTATCGACCGAACAAGTGGCGGGGTCAACCGCCGCGGTTGCCGCAGACAGGCAGACGCTGCGCCTCGCTCCCCTGCCCTCCGCCATTCGGATAGTTGTTTTAGCGAAATGCTATTAGTCTGCGCTATCCGGGGCTTCGGGGCGACACGAATGGATTTCAGCACAGGCCATGGCTACCTTCTCATCGGCGGGCTCGTCCTGGTCGGCGCAGGGCTGCTGATCCTGTCGCTGATCGTCAACCTTCGCGTGGCCCACAGCGTGCGCCACGACGTGCGTCATCGCGAAAAGCTGCTGGAATATTACCGCAACATCTTTTCGCAGTTGGGCGTGATCCTGATCGGCATCGGCGTCTCGCTGTTCATCTTCTTCTTCCAGCAGAACTATCAAGACCAGCGCAAACGCGAGACCGAGCTGCAGCAAGTGCTCGCCAAGCTCGCCGCGCGTATTGCCCGCGGCACCCCGGTCATTCAGTCGCTTGGGGAATTCGATGAACTGCTGGATGAGGGCGGACCTTATCTCAGCCCCGAGCTCGGCGGGAAGAACACCGCCGTCAGCATTCACGGGGCAGAGCTTGGCAAGCAGGCGGCCAAAATCCTTCTGGTCGAGCGCGACATCGATCTCGGAGACTTCGAGGTGCTGAACCTGTCGCGCGATTTCGAATCCTCCTTCGTCGTCAACGAGCTCGATCCCAGGCTGTGGTTCGACATCGTGCGCGACGAGAGCGAGATCAAATACGCCACCACCCAGCTCGCGCTCGACTACAAGGACCTGCGGGACGCGATCGGCGGCGATCCAGTGGAGGTTGCGGTCGCCAATCCCGACAGGGAGCGCAAGATCAAGCAGGAGGTGCTCGACATCTTCTACGATGCCGACCTGCTGCGCCAGCGCGCCAGGCGGCATCTTGGCCGCGCGTGCTGGCTGTTCAGCCACGGGCGCGGCTTCGTCAGCGTTGCGCCGGCCGATGCGATCGAAGCGGATGCCAGGTCGCACCAGGAATGGATCGACCGGTCAAAACCGGTGCTCGCGCAATCGAGGTCAGGCAGCGGCGACTGCTTCAAATTGCTTCAGCACGGCAAGGCATCCTGACCATCGGGCCGACTTAGTCCCCGGTGCGCAGCAGCGTGCCGAGATGATTCTCGTCCAGAAAATCAATGGTCATGGTCGACGCCTTGCCGTCGGGGCCGACGACAAAGCTCACGCCCGTTGGTCTGTCCGGCGTCTCGGCATCGGGGTAGGTCAGGAACAGATCGCCGTCGTAATGCGTCAGGGAATAGGACCGGGCGCCGGCCGGGCGTACCTTGAGGATAAGGCCGTCTCCCCCACCCGACACAGCCGCATCGGCGATGAAGTCGTTGGCGTAGCGGCCGGCATAGGCGCTGATCGGCGCGGCCGGTCGTACCGGTGACGGTGGCTTGGCGTAGGCGGCCTTGGCCGCCTCGACCGCCGGACCGAACAAGCTGACATAAATCCCGTCCCATGCCGCGATCCAGTCCTTCTTGACCGCGCCGTCGAAGACAAGGTCCGCAAAACTGTCGGAAAGTCCCTCCGGCACGCCGGTCGGAAAAGCGTTTGTGAGGATGACGATACCGAGCTTCTGCTCAGGGAAGATCGTCACCAGGGTGCGCGCGCCGACGCTGAAGGCGCCCGCATGGCCCCAGCTCAGGCCGTGCCGGCCGAATTCGACATTCCAGCCGAGGCCGTAGAAGGATTCGCCGCCGGAGACGGGGTTCTTGCCCCGCGTCATCAGCGGCACATGCGTCTGGTCGAGCGCATCGGGCGCAATCAGCGTCTTGCTGGCATAGACGCCATTGCCCAGGACGAGCCGCACCCATTGCGACAGATCGCGTGCGGTGGAGCTGACGCCGCCGGCGGGCGCCTGCGCATCGGGATCGCGCTTGATCTTCGGGGCCTAGGCGCCGTCGACCCTGACGTGGAGTTCGGCACGATTGGCGTGCTTGACGAAGTCCGCGTGACGCGAGCTGGTCGTGGCCATGCCGAGCGGGCGATAAAGCTTTTCATCGGCGACCTCCTCCCAGGATTTGCCCGTCGGTCTGGCGGCGGCGACGGCACCCTCGGTCAGTCCGAAATTGCTGTAGGAGTAGCCTGCGCGAAAGCTCGACGATGGCGGCACGAAGCGCAGGCGGTGCAGGATCTCGGCGCGGCGTAGCCGATGTCCTCGAGACCGTCTCCGGCGGTGCCCGGAATGCCGCTACGACGCGCGAACAGGTCGCGGACGGTAAGTTCGCTGGTCGGATATGGATCGGCGAGCCGGAAGGCCGGATCGAGGTCGGCGATCCGGGAATCCCAGGACACGATCCCGTCGCTGACCAGCGCCGCCACGACGGTTGCCGAGACCGGCTTGGAGAGAGACGCGATCTGGAACACGGTGTCGGCGTCGACGGCCTCCGGCTTGCCGGCCTCGCGATGCCCGAACCCCTTGAGGAAGATAACCTCGTCGCCATGCACGACCGCGATGGCGAGACCGGGCACCGCACCGTCCGCGACAATGCCTTGCGCCAGCGCTTGGAGCTTCGACAGGGCGGCAGTCATCCGCTCGGGCGTGATGGGGTCGGCCGGCGCCGCATGGGGCCAAAGCGCCAGGACGGCGATGAAGGCCCAAATCCTCAAATGACAGAGATTCCGATCAAGCCGCATGCTCGCGTCCCCTCCCTGCATTCACCTGGCCATGCTACAGGCCGGCGCCGGCGGGGCCAAGTCTTGTCCCGACTATCATCGCAATCGACCCGGCGATGCAGTTCCGAGAATCCTTGTCACCTCTCGAACTTCCGGATCGCCTCGGCGGTCACCGGCGTGAAGAAATTGACGAGGTTGCCGTCGGGGTCGCGGAACAGCAGTGAGCGATTGCCCCAGGGCATGGTGGTCGGCAACTGCACCAGTGAGCCCGCGATGCGATCGGCGAGCCTCCGGTACTCCGCATCGACATCGGCGACGCGGAATTCGATGATCGTGGTCCGGTTGGCAGCGGGCTGCGCGACATGATCGCCGCCGAAGAGCTGCAGCGTCCGCGTGCTGCCGATGGCAAGCGTGCCGGCCTCTGTAATCAGTTCGGCGAAATCCTCGGTGTAAAGCGTGAGCTTCGAGCCGGTGACCTCCTCGTAAAAGCCGACCAGCCGCCTGACGTCGGCGGTGATGATGCGGGTCGAGACGAAATTCATGAGTCTTCTCCGTCGGTTGTTCGCACCTTTTGAGGCGCCATGCCCGACTTGTGGACCAGCCCTGCTGCCACCATAGTGGCAACAGGAGACATGCCTTGCGCCGCGCCGACAGACTGTTCCAGATCATCCAGATCCTCCGGCGCTCGACCCGCCCGATCACCGCCAGCCGGATCGCCGAGGAGCTCGAGACCTCGCGCCGTTCTGTCTATCGCGACATCGCCGACCTTATCGGCCAGCGCGTGCCCATCCGCGGCGAGGCCGGCCTCGGCTATGTGCTCGACCGCAACTACGACATGCCGCCGCTGATGCTGACACCGGACGAGCTGGAAGCGGCGGTGCTCGGCGCGCAGTGGGTAGCCGACAAGGGCGATGCGGTGCTGGCGGGTGCGGCGCGCGACCTGATTGCCAAGATTGCCACCGTCGTGCCGGAGAGGCTGCGCCCCTTCGTCAGCCAGCCCAGCGTCGGGGCGCCGCTCAGCCGGGCGAGCCTGCCGGACGGGCTCGACATCGCGCGGGCACGCGCATCGATCCGCAAGGGCTACAAGATCCGCATCCGCTACCGCAACGAGCTGCGCGAGGAGAGCGAGCGCGTGATCTGGCCGACGATGATTGGGTACGCCGAGACAGTCCGGCTGCTTGCAGCCTGGTGCGAGTTGCGCCAGGACTTCCGCCATTTCCGCACTGACCGCATCATCGCCGCCACCTTCCTCGACGAACGTATCGGCTGTCGGCCGGGAGAGTTGCGCAGCCGCTGGAAGCGGCACATGGAGGCGCAAGGGTTGCCCCTGCCTTAATCGCTAGATCTCAGCATAGATCTCCAGCACATTGCCGTCAGGGTCGCGGAAGAACAGCGTGCAGTGGCCCCAGGGCTGGTCGGTCGGGTCCATCTCGATGGCGACACCCTGCGCGCGCAACTCATCCGCGCATTGGTCGACCTCGGCCGGCGCGACGCGAAAGGCGAGCTGCAGCGAGAGCGCGGCCGCCGGCGTCGGCGCATCGTCGAACATCATGCCGCGCTGGGTCAGGGCCAGCAGGCAAGAGCCGACCTGATAGGCGGTCCAGCCCTCGCCCAGGCTCGAATGGACGGGAAAGCCCATCACGTCCTCATAGAAGCGCCGCATCTGCTTCATGTCGCGCGCGAAGATGACGGTGTAGTCGATGTTCCTGATCTTTTTCAGCGCATTCATTCCTGTGTCCCTTGTCAGGTCGCCGCGCCGTGACGCGACGATGTTGTCCGATGCGCCGTTCCATTTATGCTGGTAGTCAGGTGGTACAAGATGAGTGGCGCTGCTGGTAGCGCCGCTACTCCTTTCGAGGTACGGACATGCTGGAACGGACGGCTGAGGCGGACAGGCGCAAGGAGCTCGGCCGTTTCCTGCGCGCCATGCGCGAGCGGGTGGAACCTTCGCGACACGGCATCAGCATCGGCACGCGACGGCGCGCCTCCGGTTTGCTGCGCGAGGAGGTAGCGCTGCTCGCCGGCATTAGCGCCACCTGGTACACATGGCTGGAACAGGGGCGCGAGGCCAACCCCTCCGCGCATGTGCTCAATGCGCTCGCCGATGTGCTGAAGCTCTTGCCGGTCGAGCGCGAGCACCTCTTCAAGCTCGCGAAGCCGGAATGGCTGCCCGAGGCTTCCCGGTCTGAAGGCCCCTCGCCCGACCCGCGGATAGCGGAGCTGCTTGCGGCGTTCTCGCCCAATCCGGCCTATGCGCTCAACCGCGCCTGGGATTTCGCGGCATGGAATGACGAGGCGGCAGCGCTGTTCGGCGGCTTCGATCCGGAGGATCCGGCGCAGCGCAACCTGCTCAAGCGGTTCTTCCTCGATCCGGCCTGGCGCACCCTGTTCGCCGACTGGGAGGTCGTGGCGCGATCTGCCATCGCGCAATTCCGCGCCGCGACGGTTGGCTTCGCGGCGGCGGCCGACATCCGGGCCGTGATCGACCCGCTCATGGCGCTCAGCCCGGAATTCGAGCGGCAATGGGACGAGATGCGGGTCGAGGAAGCACCGATCTGGTCGAAGGGGCTTAGGAGTGCTTCGGGCGAGATTGTAACCTATGATTATTTCGTGCTGACGCCGGCGGGTGTCGGCAAGGAGATGACGATCAGTCTTTATCGGAGGCGTGGCGAAAGCCCGCGAGCGCCCCCTCTCACCGTTCATGGGGAGAGGATGCCGGCAGGCAGGTGAGGGGCGGCGCCGAGTCTCGAAAATAGGCTGGCCGCCAATCATCAGCGCCTGCGCTGCCCCTCATTGCCCTGCCGGGCATTTCTCCCCGTTAACGGGGAGAACGACGCTCTTCCCCGACTTTCGCCGCAATCGACCCGCGCGCCGTTTTCGGGCAATCTCCTTGCCTAAGCAGCCCGCCATGGGGAGATGGCAGGCCACCCAGGGAGGATTGCCATGACCAGGACGCCAGCGGCGGTGCCGCGCTATGAGGATGCAGTGCGGCGCTTCCGCATCGAGGACGAGATCGCCAGGCTCCACGGCGATCCGGCGAGCGGCATCAACGCCTATTTCGAATGCTGCGGCCGCTATACCGGCGAGAACCGGCTGGCGCTGCGCGCGATCTCGGCCGGCGGCGAACTCAGCGAATATACTTTCGACGACCTGGCCGACAGGTCGGGCCGCCTCGGCAATCTGCTGAAGGACCTCGGCGTCCGCCCCGGCGATGTCGTGGCCGGCATGCTGCCGCGCATCCCGGAACTGGTCGCGCTCATCCTCGGCGCCTGGCGCGTCGGCGCGGTCTACCAGCCGCTGTTCACCGCCTTCGGCCCGAAGGCGATCGAGCATAGGCTGAGCTACAGCAAGGCGAAGCTGGTGGTGACCAATCCGGCAAACCGCGGCAAGCTCGACGAGGTGGAAAATCACCCGCGCATCGCGACTATCCTCGCCCCCGGCGACACCCTGCCCGAAGGCGACATCGATTTTCGCGCAGCAACCGCCGCCGCCTCCCCCGACTGCGAGCCCGTGATGCGCAAGGGCTCCGACCTCTTCATGATGATGTCGACCTCCGGCACGACCGGCCACCCCAAGGGCGTGCCGGTGCCGCTCAACGCCTTGCTCGCCTTCGGCACCTATATGCGCGATGCGATCGGACTGCGCGCCGACGACGTCTTCTGGAACATCGCCGACCCTGGCTGGGCCTACGGGCTCTACTATGCCATCACCGGGCCCTTGCAGCTCGGCATCGCCACCACCTTCTACGAAGGCGCCTTCAACGCCAAGAGCACCTACGACATCATCGAGCGGCTCGGTGTCACCAGCCTCGCCGGCTCGCCCACAGCCTATCGCCTGCTGATGGCGGAAGGGCCCGAAGCGGCGGCCCGCGTCAAAGGAAAACTGCGCGTGGTGAGCAGCGCCGGCGAGCCGCTCAACCCGGAAGTGATCCGCTGGTTCGACGCCCATCTCGCCGCGCCCATCCACGACCATTACGGCCAGACCGAGAACGGCATGATGATCAACAACCATCACGGCCTGGCGCACACCGTGCGCGCGGGCTCGGCCGGCTTCGCCATGCCCGGCTACCGCATGGTGGTGCTGGACGAGGCGGGCAACGAGCTCGGCCCCAACCAGCCGGGCGTGCTTGCGGTCGATATCGCGAACTCGCCGCTGCGCTGGTTCGACGGCTACCACCAGGCGGAGACGCCGGCGATCGCCGGCGGCTATTACCGCACCGGCGACACGGTGGAATATGAGCCGGACGGCTCGGTCTCCTTCATCGGCCGCGCCGACGACGTCATCACCTCGGCCGGCTACCGCATCGGCCCCTTCGACGTCGAAAGTGCGCTGATCGAGCATCCGGCGGTCAACGAGGCGGCGGTGGTCGGCGTGCCCGACCCTCAGCGCACCGAGATCGTCAAGGCCTTCGTGGTGCTGGCGCCGGCGTTCCTGGGCAGCGAGGCGCTTGCGGAGGAGCTCGCGCAGCATGTGAAGAAACGGCTCTCGGCGCATTCCTATCCGCGCGAGGTCGAGTTTGTCACCGAGCTGCCCAAGACGCCGAGCGGCAAGATCCAGCGGTTCCTGCTGAGGAAGGCCGAGGTGGAGAAGCGAAAGGTCGGATAAAGATTCGGGTTCTCGCTTGGTTTCCGCCACGCAAAAGCCGCCAAGTCGGGTGAAGGCTCGCAAGGGCTTTGATCGTTGAATTGGGGTTGTGCAAATGCGGCTGGTCTGGACGCTTCTGTTCGCGCTCGCGGGCGGCGTGGGTTTCGCGGCCTCGCCGGAGGACGACTACATCGCCACGCGCGACAAGGCGATTTCCGACATCGCGGCGCTGGAGAGCTCGAACGCTGAGGTGGAAACGCTCGATGCCGCGAACACCAAGGCGCTGGCCGATCTCGAAAAGCGTCTTTCCGCCGTTCTCGGTCCGCTTTCCGTTAAGGATTTTCCGGCAACCGGCACGATCAACCTCGAAAGCCTCAGCGCTACCGATATCGGCTTCGGCATGCTCGACGGGCTGCGCTACGCCAAGAGCGACGAAGGCCCGAGCATCGTGGCGACGACGCGCGGGCTCGTCGGGCGCTGGCTGCAGTCCAAGGCTGACGAGGACGATGAAAGCCTCAGGCTGCCAACGGGCATCGACGAGGCGCTGAAGCTCGATGCCTTCTACACCCAGGCCATCGGCGCCGACGCCGCTTTCGTGAAGACGCTCGACTTTTCGCTGAAGAAGCCTGACGGCGCCGATATCGCTGTCGCCCGGCTTGGCGGCTGGACGCAGGACGTCGGGCCGATCTACGACCAGCAGGTCGTCGTCGCGGTGGTCAAGGGCGACCGCATCCTGATCGCCGAGGCGCCCGCGTCACCGCCCGTGCCAAAGATCGCCGCCTGCGAGGCGCTTTGGACCGCGGCGGATGCAACTGCCCAGAAATTCCAGGAGACCTATCAGGGGTCGGACCTCAAGGACCAGCAGGCCTATGATTCCGCCAATGCCGCCTGGGAAAAAGGCGACGGCGACTATCGCGCCTGCATGGGTGAGCGATTGCCCAACGATGCGGCTTTCCCGGCGCTGCTTGCAGAGGTGCAGCAACTGGCCGACCATATGGCCGGCCAGTAACGCAGGCGCTTCCCCGATCTCAGCTTGCGTTGGCGCGCATGCGTCGGCTGTTGCGCCGTGGGGTCGGGCGCGCGGCCTCGGCGATGATCCCGTTGCTCACCGGCACAATGTCCTTGCGCGCCCTCGCATCCGTCACCCGGTGCAGCCGCTCGTAAGGCAGCAGCTCCTTGATGCGGGCATTGAGCGTCGCGATCTCGGCTCGCAGATCCTCGCATTCCTGCTTCTGGATATCGAGCTGGATCTGCTCGGACGCCTGCTGCAGCGAAAGCTGCGATAGGTTGGTGCTGACCACCGACAGGTTCTTCTTGTCGATTTCGCTCTCGTTCCTGAGAACGGCAAGCATTTCCTCAGCGATCTGCCGTTCTGTCTCGGCATCGTTCAACCGTGCCTTGAGCCTCATCTTCTCGGCCGCGGCTTCGGTCTTGTCGTTGGAGGCCTGCTCCAGCCGCGATTGCAGCTCCTGGATCTCGGAGCGCAAGCCGCGCAGCTCCGCCTGAATCCGCGCCAGCTCCGACGCACCATCGCTTTCGGCGATGCTGGCCGCCTCGGTTATCTCTGCAAGCTTGGCCTGCGTGATCTCGAGCGACTTCTGCAGCCGCGCCTCTTCCTTTTCGTGATTGCCGATCTGGGCCATCAGCTCGGCAATTCGCGCGGTTTCGTTGGCGTGGGTGGCCGCGAACTCCTCGAACTTGTGCCGGGCTTCCGCCTCGCGCTTTTGCGCCTGCTCAAGGTCGACCGAAAGGCCGACCTGCTTTTCACGCAGCAGCTTATTCTCGGCAGCACGTTTGTCGGCTTCAACGGTCTTGGCCGTCAGCGTCTTGACGATCTCGCCGAACTCCGCCTCGCGCCTGGCGCTCTCATTGCCCATCTCGACCAGCTCAAGCCGCACCGCCGCAAGCGCCTCGCGAAGCGACTCCCGGTCCTGGACAAGGCTTGCCTCGCGCTGTTGCCAGGCCTCGGCCGCGCCGTCGCGTTCGCGCTGCTTCCTGGCGGCGTCGAGCAGTTGCTCCGACAAGGCCTTGTGTTCGGCGCCCAGAGCGGCGTTCTCCAGCTCCAGCTCATTGGCGCGGAGCGCATCGCGATGCAGGACGTTCAGGATATCGCGTGTCATCTGATGCGCGGTGCCGATCTCTGCCAGCCTCGCCCCGATCTCCTCCAGATGGCCCTGTCCGTCGCGGAAAAGCCCGGCAACGGCTTCCAAGGCGGCCAACCGTGTCTGGGTGTGCGGCGTCAGCCGCGAGGCGGAAGCCTCGGGCTGGGCCTCCCCCGGCGGATCCTCGTCGCTTGCCGCCACATCGGCGGCCGCATCGTCGTCCACGGACGTCTGTTCGTCAGCCGAAAGACATTCCTCGAAAGCCTCCGCCAGATCCGACTGGAGCTCTTGAAATTCCTTGTCTACGTCTTCGGCACGCTTGATCAGGGATTTGAAATTCATGACGGCACACCTCTTACGCTCACTCCCGCCGTATTACTTAACGAATTACTAATTTATCCCTTTACGTCCCGCACGGGAAGCCTGACCAAAAGAAGGAAGAAATTAAGGTTATCATGGATTTCCAGACGCTTGCGCGAGGTTCCGCCAGCGGCATCTCCGCCAGGCGCGGCAAGTGCCTTTTTCGACCTCGCAAGCGCCCGAACGCTCACCCGCCATCGACCTCGCAACCCAACCTCTTGTTGCGTTCGCGTCTCGTCACGATATTGTCGTACCGAGGGCGGTCCCGGCCGGTCGCCGCCGGCACAATTAAATGGTCGAAGGATGAGATCCTGGACGCGTTTCGGCGCGACGGGCAAAAGAAGACGTGGGAAAGTTTAGATGACGGATATCAAGACGGAAACCAGGACATTCGAGGCGGATGTCTCGCGGCTGCTGCACATGATGGTGCATTCGGTCTATTCGGACCGGGACGTCTTCCTGCGCGAGTTGATCTCCAATGGCGCCGACGCCTGCGAAAAACTGCGTTTCGAGGCGATCACCCGCCCCGAATTGCTGGGCGAGGACGCAAAGCCGCGCATGACCATTTCAGCTGACCCCGACAACAAGCAGCTTGCCGTCGAGGATAACGGCATCGGCATGAGCCGCGACGAGATGGCCGAGGCGCTGGGCACGATCGCCCGCTCCGGCACGCGCGCCTTCATCGAACGGGTTGAGGCCGGCAAGGCGCCGGAAGACTCCGCACTCATCGGCCAGTTCGGCGTCGGCTTCTATTCCGCCTTCATGGTGGCCGATCATGTCGACGTCATCAGCCGCCAGGCAGGCAGCGAGGAAGCCTGGCGCTGGTCGTCGGACGGCAAGGGCACCTACGAGATCGCGCCGGTGCCGCTCACCGCAGCACCCAAGCGCGGCACGCGCGTCGTGCTGCATCTGATGGAGGATGCGACCTCCTACACCACGCCTTACCGGCTGGAGGGGCTGGCGAAATCGCAGTCGGGCCATGTGCCGGTGCCGATCGCGCTTGTCGAGAAGCCTGGCGCCGAGCCGCGCGACATCGCCGACGGCACGGCGCTGTGGGTGAGGCAAAAGAGCGAGATCGAGCCGGAGGAATACACCGACTACTACCGCAGCGTGGCCGGCCAGTATGACGAGCCGGCCGCCACGATCCATTTTCGCGCCGAGGGCCGGCAGGAATACAGCGTGCTCGCCTTCGTGCCGGGCTCGCGTCCCTTCGACCTCTTCGACCAGGACCGCAAGGGCCGCATGAAGCTTTATGTGCGGCGCGTTTTCATCACCGACGATGCCGATGTCCTGCCGCGCTACCTGCGCTTCGTGCGCGGCCTGGTCGATTCCGCCGACCTGCCGCTCAACGTCTCGCGCGAGATGATCCAGGAAAGCCCGCTGCTCGCCGCAATCCGCAAGGGCGTGACCAACCGCGTGCTCGGCGACCTCGCCAAAACAGCCGAGAACGACGCCGAAGGCTACGCCAAGATCTGGGAGAATTTCGGCGTCGTGCTCAAGGAAGGGCTCTACGAGGACTACGGGCGGCGCGAACAGCTGCTGAAGCTCGCCCGGTTCCGCTCGACCACTTCCGGCGAAACGCTGCGCAGCCTCGCCGATTATGTCGCCGCGATGAAGGAAGGGCAGAAGGCGATCTTCTTCATGGCCGGCGACGACCGCGCCCGGCTCGAAGCCTCGCCGCAGCTCGAAGGGTTCAGGGCGCGCGGCATCGAAGTGCTGCTCTTGACCGACCCGGTCGACAGTTTCTGGACGACGATGGCGCCGGAATTCGAGGGCAAGGCGTTCAAATCGGTGACGCAGGGTGCCGCCGATCTTTCGGAGATCCCGCTGCTCGACACTGGTTCGAAGCCCGAGGCCGAAATGTCCTCTGAAATCGCGACCTTCCTGGCGTTTGTGAAGACGGCGCTGGGAGACGAGGTCTCGGACGTCAAGGCCTCCGACCGGTTGACCGAAAGCGCGGTCTGCCTGGTCGCGCCGGAGCACGGCCCCGATCGCCAGTTCGAGCGGCTGCTCAACGCCGCCGGCCGCCTCGACAAGGCGGCGAAGCCGATCCTCGAGATCAACCCTCGGCACGAGCGCGTCGCGGCGCTGGCAAAGCTCGGCAAGGAGGAACGCGCCTTCAAGGAAGACGCCGCGCATCTGCTCTACGACGAGGCGCGCGTGCTCGACGGCGACAAGCCGGCCGACGCCAGAGCGTTCTCGGCGCGGCTTGCGCGGCTGATCGAGCGCGGGTTGGCGAAGGGGTGATTGGGGCTGGCGCTCACCCGCATAGAGCCTGCGTCTTCCCCTACCCTCTCAGCCCCGCCGCTTCGTGGCCGGTGCTGGCGATATATTCGGTGTAGCCGCCGCCATAGATGTGGATGCTGTCGGGGTCAGCTCCAACACGTGGGTTGGAGTGCGCGGCCAGCAAAGTGGCGGTCGTGCGAGACGAACAGCATCGTGGCTTGATACCGATTGGCATCACTACGGATGCGAAGCCGTGCACCGGCAAAGAGCCGGGCATTGCGTTCCGTCGCTTTTGCAAGGATTGGACATTTGCGAACGGCAGCTTCCCCCCTTCTCTGACATTCGCAGAAAGGGAGAATGACTTCGCCAAATGCGTAC
The DNA here is from genome assembly GCF_014843825.1 of Mesorhizobium silamurunense. Taxonomy (GTDB): domain Bacteria; phylum Pseudomonadota; class Alphaproteobacteria; order Rhizobiales; family Rhizobiaceae; genus Mesorhizobium; species Mesorhizobium silamurunense. Next base: position 6,740 of record NZ_JHQR01000025.1, on the reverse strand, counting down.
AACTCATCGAGCGAATCCGATGCTTGCGATCCCAACTCCTCCCACCAGGATCAGGCTTATGGCCCACACAATGTCGAGATTGAACCAGCTTTGTGAGATGACCTTCGGTCCGAGCCATCGATAGACGGCAATGGCGATAACGCCGCCGCTTGAAATCATGGCGGCCGTATGGACGACGGAGACGGCGGTGGCGGTGATCAGATTACCGGTCATGAGCGTGGCAGCCGCCTGGTGTCCAGCGTCGAGGTCGCCTGCCTGGCACAGGCCCAGATAAATCGGCACCAGCATCAGCCCGGCGCCATGCGCAGTGGCGGCAGCGAAGGACCACAAGGCCAGTTGTCCCGGCGGGATCCGGGCAAGAACACGCGGGTGGCGCCGGTTGATCAGGAGATAGATGCCGGCGGCAATCGCGATCAACCCCGCCGCGATGCGGACCTGTCGTTCCCAGACAAACAGCGTCAGCATCGCGCCGAAGGGCAGCAGGATACCAACCATGGCCGCAAAGTGTCCCATGGCCAAAAGCCCGAGCGCCCGGAACAATCCGCCGGCACGTCTGCTAAACAGTCCGGCCGAGACGGCCAACGGCCAGCCCATGCCGGGATTGATGCCGTGGTAAATGCCGCTGGCGATGACCGCCAGCCAGAGGCCGGCCGTCGTCAACTCGACCATCGCTTCATCGACCCGCGCAGCCGGTTACACCGACGGATAGCAGAATGAATCCGTCGAGCAATCGCCGCCTTCCAGACGAATCTGATGCGAGCGATACCCCTCGGGGAACTCGACATAAAAGTCTTTGTCTAAGGTGATCCCGCCGTTCTCGCCGACATCGGCCTTGACCATGGCTGCCGGGATACCATCGGGATAGAACTGGTCGTCCCAGGTCGAATAGAGCGAGTTGGTCCAGTAAACGCGTTTGCCGTCGCGGCTGATCTCGACCATCTGCGGTCCGCCCCTGTAGTCGCCGCCGGGATGCTTGGCCTTGCGCGCGATGCCGCCAATATGGACGGACCCCGCAAGCTTGGGGTGCATCGGATCGGCCACGTCATACTGGCGCATCTCGCCGGTGCCCCAGCAGGATGCGTAGAGGAAGCGGTCATCGAGCGACAGGTCTATGTCAGTTACTAGCGGCGGCACCGCCTCGAAGCCCTGCAGAAGCGGGGGCAGGTCATCCTTCGCGGCTGGCTCGGGCGGGATAGTGGCCGTCTTTTCGCAATGGAATTTGCCGTCCTCGCGCCACCATGTCCAGATCGATCCCTCGAGGTTTGTCGTGTCGACGACCACCCCAATGAAACCGTATTCCTTTACCGGGTCATGGGCGGGGCGGACTTCCAGTGCCATCTGGTGATTGGCTCCCAGATCTATGGTCTGCACGTTCCTGCGTTCGCGCAGATTCCAGAAATGCACCCGGTGTCCATATTTGTTCGACAGGAGATCTTCCGGGACGATGCCCTTCTCGAACTGGGGCGGAAGCGCCCACTCGCTCGACACCATGTAGTCGCGCGGCAGGTTCCACCAGAAATCATACTGCTTGTTCTGTGGCCCGCGATCGATCTCGTAGCGCCCGATGACGTCGAACGTCTGGCAATCCATGACAAAGATGCCGGGAGGTCCGTCGGTGCCGTCAGGGCCACCGCCGCCAAGGGTCGAGACATAAATGCCTTCCGGGCCGCAGTGAATCGTGTGAGGCCTGGAATAGCCGGTCTTGGCAAATACTTCTTCCGGCTCGATGATTTTGTGGATCTTGGCCTTGCTCGGGCCGCCCTTGGTGTCCACAACGTAGATGCGCGAAGATCTCATGCCGGGGATTATTAGAAAGCGGCGCTCGAGAAACGGATGGCCGTTCAGCGGCGACAGGGCCGAAGAGCAAGCGTTCCAGCCAAAGTGGTGAAACTCGTCGCCCTTGTTCGGCATTGTCACGCTGTGGACGATCTTGCCGCAGTCCTTCGACTCCGGGTTTACGTCAACTATTGCGAGTCCATCAGGCTGAGAGAAGTCCGCACTCAACATCAAAGTGTAGGCAAAGTTTTCGACTGGCGCCTGCATTGCGAGCTTGGCGGTCGCGTGGAAAGTCGGGTCCGGCCGTAAGGTCATTGTCGTCCTCCCTGGGCGGGTTAAGCAACCCGACCGACAATCAGGGGCACGACCTGTGATGTGCTTCGATGCCCGCCGAAAAGGTCGGGACGCTTTGTTTTTCGCACGCTATTTTCGTGCGGCTTCTGGAAGAATCTCACGGATTTCGGAGAACGGCAATCTCGACTTGTTCGTGACGAGCGCCACCAGACTGCATGGGTGAGCCGCGGCAATGTCAAGGTTGGCGGGGCAACGCACGGTCAAACTTCGCTCGAATGTCTGGATCTCGCGCAAAGCGGCCAAGGGCTGGTACCCGCCTTGGGCCGACACCCGCTCTCCCCTACCCCCTGAGCCCCGGCGCTTCCTGGCCGGTCCTCGCCACATATTCCGTATAGCCGCCGCCATAGGTGTGGACGCCGTCGGGTGTGAGCTCCAGCACGCGGTTCGACAGCGCCGCCAGGAAATGGCGGTCGTGCGAGACGAAGAGCATCGTGCCTTCATATTGCGCGAGCGCTTCGATCAGCATCTGCTTGGTCGCCATGTCGAGGTGGTTGGTCGGCTCGTCGAGCACCAGAAGGTTCGGCGGATCGAACAGCATCAGCGCCATCACCAGCCGCGCCTTCTCGCCGCCCGACAGCACGCGGCACTTCTTCTCGATCTCATCGCCGGAAAAGCCGAAGCAGCCAGCTAAAGCCCTGAGCGGCGCCTGGCCGGCCTGCGGAAACGAGTCCTCCAGCGTCTGGAAGACGGTGCGCTCGCCGTCGAGCAATTCCATGGCGTGCTGGGCAAAATAGCCCATCTTGACGCTCGGGCCGCGCGCGACAGTCCCCTCGTCCGGCTCGGAGGCGCCGGCGACCAGCTTCAGCAGCGTCGACTTGCCGGCGCCGTTGACGCCCATCACGCACCAGCGCTCACGGCGGCGGATCTGGAAGTCGAGGCCTGAATAGATCGAGCGGTTGCCGTAGGATTTGTGGATGTTCTTCAGCGTCGCCACGTCCTCGCCGCAGCGCGGCGCAGGCTGGAACTCGAAGGCGACCGTCTGGCGGCGCTTCGGCGGCTCGACGCGGTCGATCTTGTCGAGCTTCTTCACCCGGCTCTGCACCTGCGCCGCATGCGAAGCGCGCGCCTTGAAGCGCTCGATGAAGGCGATCTCCTTGGCCAGCATCGCCTGCTGGCGCTCGAACTGCGCCTGCAGCTGCTTGTCGGCCAGCGCCCGCTGCTCCTGGTAGAATTCGTAATTGCCGGAATAGGAAGCGAGCGCGCCGGCGTCGATCTCGATGACCTTGGAGATGATGCGGTTCATGAACTCGCGGTCGTGCGAGGTCATCAGCAGCGCGCCGTCGTAATCTTTCAGGAATTTCTCCAGCCAGATCAGGCTTTCGAGATCGAGATGGTTGCTCGGCTCGTCGAGCAGCATGACGTCGGGCCGCATCAACAGGATGCGGGCGAGCGCGACGCGCATCTTCCAACCGCCGGAGAGTTTTGAAACGTCGCCGTCCATCATCTCCTGGGAGAAGCCGAGGCCGTCCAGCACCTCCCGCGCCCGGCCATCGAGCGCATAGCCGTCGAGCTCCTCGAAGCGGTGCTGCAATTCGCCGTAGCGCTCGATGATTGCATCCATCTCGTCGGCGCGGTCGGGGTCGCCCATCGCGTGCTCGAGCTCGCGCATCTCGGCGGCCACCGCGCTGACCGGGCCCGCACCCTCCATGACTTCGGCGACGGCACTTAATCCCCCCATGTCGCCGACATCCTGGCTGAAATAGCCGATGGTGACGCCACGATCGACCGAGACCTGACCTTCGTCGGGCTGATCCTGACCGATGATCATACGAAACAGCGTCGTCTTGCCGGCGCCGTTCGGGCCGACAAGCCCGATCTTCTCGCCCTTCTGCAGCGCAGCCGAGGCTTCGATGAAGACGATCTGACGGCCGTTCTGCTTGCCGATATTTTCGAGACGGATCATGGGGCGGTCCGGGGAGCTGCGCTGAGGTGGAGGGATTTTGCCCGGGGCCATACGCGAATGAGGCTGCGGAGGGAAGAGGCCGAAGCGCCGCATCCGGCGCTCAAGCTATTCCTCCGAAAGGAGCACCCGAGCCGCGGTGAAATTGATTCGCGTCGCCGACCAATCGAGCGCTTACTGCTCGAGCCAACCAGTCGATGGGCTCTGGCAGGGAGGTCAACCATGGCCATGTACCTTACGCGCTTCAGTTACACGCCCGAGACATGGGCGCGCATGATCGAAAACCCCGAGGATCGCCGCAAGGCAGCCAGCTCATACATAGAATCGGTGGGTGGAAAGCTGCATGGGTTCTGGTACGCGTTCGGCGAACACGACGGCTGGAACCTGTGGGAGGCGCCGGACAATGTTTCGATGGCGTCCGTCGTGCTCGCCATCGGTGCCGGAGGGGCGCTCAGCACCTGCGAGACCACAGTCCTCCTCAGCGTCGAGGAGACGATGGACGCGCTCGGCAAGGCGAAATCGATCCGCTATCGCCGGCCGGGAACGTAGAGGCGAAAGAAGCCGCCTCTCCTCGGAGGGTGTCACCTCGCGTCGTGGAAGATGATACCGAGCGTATGTCGCCTGCCCGAGCGCAGGCGGCTGACGCCGTGGCGCAGGTTGACGCGATAATAACCTCGCGTGCCCTCCACCGGACGGTTGTGCACGGCGAAGATCACCGCGTCTCCGCGCCTCAGCGGCACCACCTCGGCGCGGCTCTGCATGCGCGGGCGCTGTTCGGTCAGCACGAACTCACCGCCGGTAAAATCCTCTCCCGGCTCCGACAGCAGGATCGCCACCTGCAGCGGAAAGGCGAGCGCGCCGTAGAGGTCCTGGTGCAGGCAATTGAAGTCGCCGGGACCGTATTGGAGAAGCAGCGGCGTCGGCTTGGTCTGGCCTTCGTCGCAGCAGCGCTTCAGGAAAGCGGCGTGGTCGGCCGGGTAGCGCAGCGAGGCGCCCATCTTCTCGTTCCAGTCGTTGGCGACGGTGGCCAGCCGCGGATAGAGCGCGGTGCGCAGGCCCTCGATCAGGTCCGGGAGCGGATACTTGAAATAGCGGTACTCGCCCTTGCCGAAACTGTGGCGTGCCATCACCACATGGCTGCGGAAATGCTCATCATGCGGGTAGAGCGCGGCGATGTCGGCGCACTCCTCGGACGAAAGCAAACCCAGCATGACGGCGCAGCCCTGGGCGTTGAGCTCGGAGACCAGCGCGCGCCAGTTTTGCGCTTCGACACGGGATTCGGCGGAACGGCCGGCGCGCTTGGTGTTCAGGGAGTGGATGGTCATCGGTTTGGCTCCATCGCTTACTTGTCCCGAAGATGGGGCGAGCAGCGGGAGCGGACCACCCGTTTCATGACAAGATGGCGACGATGAAGCTGCAATCTCCCCCGTGCGTGGGAGATGGCCGGCAGGCCAGAGGGGGGTGTGAAGGAACGCAACTCTCCGCAGCTTATCGTGTCCAAGCGGAGCAACTTCCGGAAGCGATCGCTATTTTTGAGGAGAGGCCGGCGGGACAGCACCCCCCCTGCCCTGCCGGGCATCTCCCCCGCAAGGGGGGGGATCGGCTCTCCGTCGCTAGTCGCCTACCTTCCGACGATACCCCTCCAGCTCCGGATCGAGGTCCACCTTCACCGCATTGGTGAAAACGCAGGTCGCCACCATGATGCCGGCGAAGGCGGTGAGGTTGACGAGCAGCGTCTCGTCATAGCGCGCCTTGAGCGCGGCCCAGGTCGCGTCGGGAACGGTGCTGGCGTCAGCAGCAACCGCCTTGCCGAATTCGATCAGAAGGGTTTCCTCCGCAGTGGGCTGGATCGCCTCTGGATCGAGGCCGGAATCGATCAGCGCGCGACGGAAGAAGGTGACGGGGATCTCGGCGCGCATCGTCTCGGCGATCGCCATCGAGAACAGCCATATGGCGCGGTCGTCGAGCGTGGGTCTGAGAAGATCGCGCAGCGTGAACCATTCGGCATAGATGCGGTGCGCGGCCGGCGAACGAAGCAGGATGCGCTTCATGTTGGTCATGCGACCACGCAGCTCGAGCTCCCGGTCGTGCTCGGCGCGGATTTCGGCGGAAGCGGTCGCGTAGTCGATCGGGGCAAGATGCGCCATGGGTGCCCTCACCCCAGCGTTGCGCGCAATTCGGGCGCGCCGCGCAGCGTGTTGGAGACGGTGCAGATCGTCTCGGCATCCTCGACGATGCGCTGCTTGGTGGCCGCGTCGAGATCGCCAGCGATTTCCAGCCGGATATTGAACGTCTCGACGCGCGAGGGCTCGTCCTTCGCCTTCCCGCCGCTGACATCCGCCCTCACCTCGCCAAGCCGGTCGGCGATGCCGAGGCGCGTTGCGGCGATGCGGGCGCTGAGCACCATGCAGGCTGCAAGCGAGGCGTAAAGCAGATCGAGCGGGTTGAAGCCCGCCGCGCTCACCGACGTCACCACATCGACGGCGCCGCCGGTCGGCGTCGTGACGACAGGCAGGCCGCCTTGCGGCAGGACCGCAAGCGCGCGGGTCGTGCGGGTTCTGATCTTTAGCTCGCTCATGGCATGTCCTTGGCCCGATGGTTGGCGGAACTCTCTCATAGCGGACTGCGATTCATCTCGGCAATCGCAGAGGTCCGGCACAGCCCGTCATTGCCCACCGCAGGCCCCCCTCATATGAGGCGAGTTGTGTCA
>NZ_JHQR01000260.1 GCF_014843825.1 Mesorhizobium silamurunense | reverse complement strand
CCGCGGGCGCGGCGAGCGATCTCCAGCGCGCCGTCGTCGCCGAGCGGCATCGAGAGGATGCGGGCGCCGCGGCGCACGATCTGCTCCAGTTCCTCGACCGTGTAGAAATTGAGCCTGACCGGAATGCCGAAGCGGTCGCGCAGCGGATTGGTCAAAAGCCCGAGCCGGGTCGTCGCGGCGACCAGCGTGAAGCGGGCGAGATCGATCTTGACCGAGCGCGCCGCAGGCCCCTCGCCGATGATCAGGTCGAGCTGGAAATCCTCCATCGCCGGATAGAGGATCTCCTCCACCGCCGGATTGAGCCGGTGGATCTCATCGATGAAGAGCACGTCGCGCTCCTCGAGGTTGGTGAGCAGCGCGGCCAGATCGCCTGCCTTGGCGATGACCGGCCCCGAGGTCGAGCGGAAGTTGACCCCGAGCTCGCGCGCCATGATCTGCGCCAGCGTCGTCTTGCCGAGCCCGGGCGGGCCGACGAACAGCACATGGTCGAGCGCCTCGCCGCGGCTCTTGGCGGCGTCGACGAAGACCTTGAGGTTGGCGCGAACCGCCGCTTGGCCGACGAATTCGTCGAGCGACTGCGGCCGCAAGGTCTGGTCGGCATCCTCGCCGCGCTTGTCTGGGGCAATGAGGCGGGGCGAAAGGTTCATCCGAGCAGCTCCATGCCGACAATTGACTTTGCTGCGCGCTGATCGAACGTGACAGAGTGCGAGCAACCCAGATTTCGATTGTGCTCCGCGATCAGTGCGTCGGCAAAGTCCACCTGCGGTGAACTCGATCGTTCGAGCGCGACCACGATGGCATCGAAATCCTCGAAAGCCAGTGTCTTGACTTTCAGCAGCCTCTGGATTGCCGCCTGCACCTGCTCTTTCGGCATCCTATAGCGCGAAAGCAGAGACCAACTGAATTCGACCAGGACGATCAAACTCACAAAGCCGGGTTCTTCCTCGTTGAGATCCTTGCCAAACGCAAGGGCTCTTGCCCTTTGCTCCGCATCATCGTTCAACACCATTCGAAGCAAAACGTTGGTATCGATGCCTATCGACGTCACTCGCCGCCGCCCTCTTGCCCACCCCGAGGCTTGTCACCGACTACATGTCGGCCGACGGCATCCCGCACTGCGGCGTCAATCTCTTCCAGCGAGGCTGGGCCGCCGGGCGGATCGCCCAGAAATCCAGCGAGGTCGGCAAAATCGAGATTGCGCGGTGTCCCGACCAGATAGCCATCCACAACCGTCCAGGCGATCATGTCGCCGGTCTTGAGCGACAACGCGTCCCGAACGTCCTTTGGAATTGTAAGCTGGCCCTTCGACGTGAGACTGGCGAATGCACCCATTTCCTTACTTTCCGAAAAATTTCTTACCATCTATATGATAGTCGGAATTTCTTTTTCCAGCAATCACCTCATCGCGCGAGCTCCTTCAGGCCGAAACGGATCAGCTTCGAGGCATCCGCCCCCTCGCCGGCTGATTTCAGCGCTGCCGAAACCGCGTTGGCGGCGATGTCGCGCGAATAGCCGAGATTGACCAGCGCCGATACGGCATCGGTGATCGGCGCAGGCGCCACGCCTTCGCCGAGCTCCTGTCTGAGGCCGATCGTGCCGTTGCCGGGGCCGCCATAGGCCGGAGCCTTGTTCTTCAACTCGGTGACGATGCGCTCGGCCACCTTCTTGCCGACACCCGGCGCGCGGGAAACCATGGCGATGTCGCGCAGCGCGATCGCATTGGCGAGGTCGGCCGGCGCCAGCGTCGACAGCACCGCCAGCGCCACCTTGGCGCCGACGCCCTGCACATTGTTCATCAAGAGGCGGAACCATTCGCGCTCGAGCGCGCTCTGGAACCCGTAGAGCCGGATCATGTCCTCGCGCACGTAGGTCTCGATGAACAGCACCACCGCTTCGCCAGGCGACGGCAGCGACGCTAGTGTGCGGGCCGAGCAATGGGCGACATAGCCGACGCCATGCACGTCCACGACGCAGGAATCCTCGTCGATCTCATCCAGCGTGCCTTTCAGCTTGCCGATCATGTCCTGGCTTTCATGGGTGCGTTTCCGGAGAGATGATCTCGAGGTCGGGAAAATAGCTACGATACCGAGCGGGGTCGCGCGTCAAAAGACGGTGCCCGGCAACGGCGGCATGAGCGCCAATGAAAAAGTCGGGCAGCGTCCGCTCCCGAACGCCGCCGGCGCGGCGGTAACGGGAGTGCGCGACACCGGCCACAAATGCCGCTTCCCACGGCACAAGCTCACGGTCGATCTCAAGCATGTCGGCCGCTCTTTTAAGCTGCGCCTCCGTCGCGATCAGCGGGGCAAGTTCGGACCAGACTATTGTGTTTACTACCAACGCGCCTTCGCGCCGACAGGAGGCGACGGCGTTGGCCGACCATTCCGTCGAGGATCCGCCCGGCCCCCAGACGTCGATCAGCACATTCGTGTCAATCAACGTCGAGATCTTCACGCGGCCCCCTCAGCCATTCCACATATTCATCGGCGGTCATGTCCTTGAGATTCAAGATCCCCACCATGCTGGCGAGAGTATCCCTGAACCTGCGGGACGCTTCCTCTTCCGAAAGGTTTTCGTTGACGGCGACAAGCCGAGCGCCATCGTTCGTTGCCAAGAACTCGACTTCGGAACCGGGACCAATTCCCAAATGGTCCCTTATCTGCTTGGGGATCGTCACTTGCCCCTTGGTGGTCACGCGCATGTAATACCTCGTAGGTATTACTTACTTACTTCCTCGCCGCGAACAAGTCAAGAACAGGCTATCCCACAACAGCCATCCGGTAGGCGACGCTCTGGCGGTGATGCGCGTGGCAGATGGCGATGGCCAGCGCGTCGGCCGCGTCATCGGTCTCGAACACCGCCTTCGGCATTAGCACCTTCACCATCATGTGGATCTGCTTCTTCTCGCCATGGCCGACGCCGATCACGGCTTTCTTGACCGCGTTGGGGGCATATTCGGCGACAACCAGCCCGGCGCGCGCCGGCACCAGCATGGCGATGCCGCGGGCCTGGCCGAGCTTGAGCGTCGCTGTGGCATCCTTGTTGACGAAGGTCTGCTCGACCGCCGCTTCATGCGGCATGGCCTGATGCAGCACCTCGGCCAACCCGTCATGCAACTGGCAGAGCCTTACCGCGAGCGATGCCTTGTCGTCGGAGCGCACGGTGCCGGATGCGACGAAGCGCAAAGAATTGCCGAGACTCTCGACGATGCCCCAGCCGGTGCGCCTCAGCCCCGGATCGATGCCGATGATGCGAATCACTTCCCCCATGCGCCAAGTCTAACCTCGGCGCATGGCGATGCCAGCGAATTGTGAACAAACCAGAAACGGCTTTGCGCCCGTCGGCGCGGAACTGCCGGTTAGCCGCGTGCGAAGGCCGTGTTCAGCAGACTAATCTGGTCGGAAACCGGGTTGGCGCGGCGGCCGGCGGCCGGCGCGTCGTTCATGGCGCCGCCGTAGATTTCTTCGTCCATGCGCTTTACCAGCGCCTGCAGACGCAGCGACCGGCTCACCAGGTCCAGGAATTCCTTCGGCAGCTCGTTCCAGCCCAGCGCCTCGTCATGCGCGGAAGCGGTGTCGAGCCGCACCTTGGATTTCTCCGAAGCGACCTGGTCGCGGGTCATCTCGCCGGAATTCGCCGCCCGCTGCAGAAGCAGCCAGGAAGCGACCTGCATCAGCCTGGTGGTGAGCCGCATCGATTCGGCCGCATAGAGCGTCGCCGCCGTGCGCGACAACTTCTTGGCTTCGAGCCTGCCCTTGCCGTCGAGATATTCGGCCGCCTGTTCAACCAGGCCCATGCCCTCCTGGTAAAGCGGCTTGAAGGATTGGGAGAAAACCCGGCGTTCCGCGAGTTTTATGGTTTTCGCGCTGCCTTTCGAAGGCTCGGTCATCGATACGCCCCTGCACTGCCGCAAGCCGATTCGGCATCCTTGCCGATACGTCCTGCACCCTTAAACGACTGAGGCTTGAAAATGCGCTTCGATGCCCATGAAGGCAAGCGCATGTTTAACAAACGGTTAACGCCGGGCCGCGCCCCTGGCCTTCCGCCGGCGGACAAAAAAAGAGCCGCGGATAAGGCGGCTCTCAGGAGTTTAACAGGGAGGCGTCAAACAAAGTGGCTCCAACCACTCGGTAAGAATCCAGACAAACTGGATGGTCGTAGTAAACGCCTGTAAAGCTTAATGAAGCCTTAACGCCGGGCGGAATTTTTGTCCGAACGGGCCTTCCTGTGCCGGAACGGGACGGGTCAGCTCTGTCTGCTCGACGCGCGCAAACCGGATTTTCGGCTGCTGATCGCAGCGCCGAAACATGCTGGCCGCCGCCGCGACATCGTTCCGAAACACGCCCCGCGCTAAACGCCGGCTCCTCTCAACGGTCGGCGCAATCGCCGCCGCCGCAAATCAAGAAATCCAGGAGCACACCATGGACTGGTACTCGATCGTCAAATTCCTTCACGTCGTCTCGGCCATCCTGTGGGTCGGCGGCGGCTTCGTCCTCTTCCTGCTCGGCATGCTTGCCGAGCGTGCCGGCAACATCGAGGACAAGCTGCAGGCGATGCGCGCCAGCGGTGAGCTCGGCGGCCGCTTCTTCGCGCCGATGTCGATGCTCACGCTGATCTTCGGCCTCATCATGTGCGGCTTCTGGGTCGGCTTTTCCGAGTTATGGATCGTCATCGGCCTCGCCGGCTACGCGACGACCTTTTCGATCGGAATGCTCGTCTTCAAGCCGACCGGCGAGCGGATGGGCGCCATGGTCGCCAAGGAAGGCGTGACGCCTGCGGTTCTCGCCATCGGCCAGCGCATGATGAGCTGGGCGCGTTTCGACTATGCGGTGATGCTGGTGATCATCGCCGACATGGTGCTGAAGCCTACGCTCCACGACATCGGCATCCTCGCCGGCATGACGCTGGTGGTGGCGGCCGGCGCGGCGCTCGCCCTTGGCGGCGGCCGCCAGATGGTGCCAAGCGCGGCCTGAGACCGCGATTGCAGGGGCGGCTGCTGAGCCGCCCCATCTGTTACATAAGTCCGGCGATACCGTCCCAGAGCAGCTTGACCGCCACCACCGCCACCGTCGCGTAGGTGAACGGATAAAAGACTTCCGGCCGCATGCGGCGCACCAGCCAGGCGCCGGCGATGGTCGAAAGCGGCGCCAGCGGCATCAGCACCGCCGAGGCGGTGAGGTTGGTGGCGTCGAACTGGCCGAGCGCGAAATAGGGAACGAGCTTCAGCGCATTGGTGGCGGCGAAGAAGATCGCCGCCGTCCCCGACAGCACCTTCGGGTCGAGCCGGACCGGCAGCGCGTAGACTTGGAACGGCGGGCCGCCGACATGGGCGACGAAGCTGGTGAAGCCGGCAACCGTGCCCCAGAAGGCCGCGGCGATTCGGTTCGGCTCCGCCGCATGGTGGGCGCCATGGCGGAACTGCAGATAGATCCAGCGCAGGACGAAGATCAGCGCGACGGCGCCGACGATCAGCCGCACCATCTCCTCGGTCACCAGGGCCGCCGTCAGCCAGCCCAGGCCGATGCCGATGACAGCGCCCGGCATCATGTCGATCAGCATCCTGCGGTCATAGACACCCCACCATGTCCACACCGAAACGATGTCCATCAGGCAAAGGATCGGCAGCAGGATGGCTGCGGCCTGCACCGGCGGAATGGCCAGCGCCATCGGCGGCACGCCGACGAAGCCGACGGCGCCGCCGAAGCCGCCCTTCGACAGGCCGACGAGGATGACCGCCGGAATGGCCGCGGCATAGAACAAGGGATCGCTGAGCAGACCTGACATAGGATGGGAACGGCTGGAGGTGGCGGGAGAACCTGCAATAGACCACAAAGCGGAAGAGCGCGATAGCCGATGCGCCCCGTCGGCAGGCCGGCGAGATCAACTGTCCGTAACCCAGCCTTCCCGGTTTGCGGCAAGCGGCGGGGCCATGCATAAAGTCGCCGGCCCAGCCCGAGGTTTTGACAATGAGCGAAGTCCAGATCCGACGCGCGGAGAAAGCCGATCTCCCGGCGATCGTCGCGATGCTCGCCGATGACGCGCTTGGCCGCGCCCGCGAGAATGCGAGCGTGCCTTTGGCGCAAGCCTATCAGGATGCCTTCGCGGCGATCGACGGCAACCCGAGCCAGTTCCTGGCGGTGATGACGGACGGCGCCGAGGTCATCGGCACTCTGCAGATCAGCTTTCTTCCAGGGCTGTCGATGCGGGGCGCCTGGCGCGGCCAGATCGAGGCGGTGCGTGTCGCGGCGAGCCGGCGCGGCGAAGGGCTGGGACAGCGCCTGCTGGAATGGGCGATCGAGAAATGCCGCGAGCGCGGCTGCAGGGTCGTCCAGTTGACGACCAACAAGAGCCGGCTCGACGCCCACCGCTTCTACGAACGGCTCGGCTTCAAGGCCAGCCATATCGGCTACAAGCTGGACCTCTAACCCGCCGCAGGGCCTTCATCGCCTCGCCTGAACAAGGAGGAACATCGGCCGCTCGAGCTCTTCGGCCAGTTCCGGCCTGGCGGCGATCTGCGCATCCGTCGGACAGAATTCCTCCACATGTCCGATGGTGAAGCCGGCCTTGATCAGGCGGTTGAGCGTGGTGCCGATGGTGCGGTGATGCTTCACCACACCCCTGGTCAACCAGTCGGTCGTGCGCGGCCCCTCGATCAGATACCGATCGACGGGCCAAGTCTTTTTGCCCGCGGCATCGACGGACCAGCCCGGATTGGCCGGGGCCATGTAGATCGGGTGCTCCGTGGAGAAGACGAAGGACCCGCCGGGAACCAGAGCCTGATGGAGCGTCGCGAACAGCCGCGCGACATCGCCGACATAGTGCAGGGCAAGCGAGCTGTAGGCGAGGTCGAAGCACGCCTTCGGCAGGCTGAGCTCGTCGAGGTCGCCCCGCTCATAGGTGATGGCGTCGTCGGCGCCGGCGGCGCGCGCCCGGGCAAGCATCTTCTCCGACAGGTCGAGGCCGAGAACCTCCCTGGCTCCTTGCGCGCGCGCCCAGCGGCAGAACCAGCCGAAGCCGCAGCCCAGATCGACAATGCGCGCACCATCGACTTCCGGCAGCATGGCGCGCAACGCCGGCCACTCGGGCGCGCCATCCAGACCTTCCACCGAACGGCCGAGGCGGCTGTAGCCTTCGAAGAAATCAGCCTGATCGTAGATGTTTTGCGCCATGCTCTTTCCGTGCTTTCGTTTGCCAACCTAGCGGACGTCTCATTGGCTTCCACTGGGGACTTCCATCGGGGGCTTCCACTGGGTTTCCACAGGCCGTCTGCCAGTCCCCGAAATTGGCGCAAGCCGCCGCTGTCGCGATGCATTTCGGCGGCTATCTTCGCAGGCCTCCTGTTCAAGCCAGGCGCTTTGCTCTATGCCGCAATGCAACCATCTTCGCCCGGCATAGGCGAGAACCGGGATCGAAGACCGATGAATGAAGCAACGCCGCCCAACCGCTGCCGCATCGTGCTGATCGCGCCGCCGCTTGCGACGGCCGAGCACATCTGCGCGGCGTTCGACGGTGGCGATATCGCCTCGCTGATCCTGCCTGACAACGGCATGGACGATGCCGCCTTCCAGGCCTTCGCGGAGAAGATCGTGCCGGTCGCTCAAGCCGCCGGCATCGCCGTCATCATCGCCGGCGACAGCCGCATCGCCGGCCGCGTCCACGCCGACGGCATCCATGTCGAGGCAAACCGCCGGGAGCTCGCCGAGACGATCGAGCGCCTGGCAGACAAGATGACGGTCGGCGCCGGCGGCGCCAAGACCCGCGACGAGGCGCTGGGCCTCGGCGAGGAGCGGCCCGACTACATGTTCTTCGGCCGCTTCGGTTACGACAACAAGCCGGAGCCGCATCCACGCAACCTCTCGCTCGGCGAATGGTGGGCGCAGATGATCCAGATCCCCTGCATCGTGATGGCCGGGTCCGAGCTCGCCTCGGTGGAGACTGTAGCGGCCACAGGAGCCGAATTCGTGGCGCTCTCCAGCGCCGTCTTCGCCGAGGGACTCGATCCGCGCGCGGCGATCGCCGCCGCCAACGCGCTGCTCGACGAAACCGCGCCGCGCTTCGAGGACTGACGTGCGCTGGTCCCGGCTTTCCTTCACGGTCTTGGCCGCTGCCTTGACGATCCAGGCGGCCGCGGCGGCGGGCACGGAAACCGTGCCGGTGCCGCAGCCCAGGCCGGACACGAGCACACCGGGCACGAGCGCGCCAAACACAAGCCCTCCCAATACGGGCGCTCCCAATACGGTCGCCCCTGTTACAAGCGCCCCGAATACTGGCGCCCCGAATGCCGGCGCGGTCCATGCCGACAAGCCGATCGAAACACAGCTGCCGCAGCCGGCAACGCTTCAACCGCCATCGGCCGATACCGTCAATCCCGATCGCTTCGGCGCCAAGCCGCCGGACGCCGCCTACGGCGCCTTCCAGCGCGGGCTCTATAAGACCGCCTACAACCTTGCCATGGTCCGGGCCAAGAACGGCGACCCCGCGGCCCAGACGCTGGTCGCCGAGATCCTGTCGCGCGGGCTGGGCGTTCCGCTCAACGCGGCAGAGGCCGCGAAATGGTATGGGCTCGCCGCCGAGCAGGGCGTGCCGGAAGCGCAGTTCCAGTATGCGCTGATGCTGCTCGACGGCCGTTATGTGAAGAAGGACGACAAGGAAGCCTATGCGCTGATGCAGGCCGCCGCCGAGGCAGGCAACCGCCTGGCCCAGTTCAACTTCGCGCAATTGCTCGTCCAGCAGGATCCGGGCGATGCCGGCCTTGGCAAGGCGGCCGTCTACTATGAACGCGCCGCCGGCACCGGCCTTGCCGACGCCGAATACGCGATGGCGCAACTCTACGCCAACGGCGCGGGCGGCAAGCTGCGCGACGACGCCAAGGCACGCGTCCTGTTGGCGCAGGCCGCCCGGCAGAACTACGACACCGCGCAGATCGATCTCGCCGCTTGGATGATCGAGGGGCGCGGCGGCGGGCGCGATCTGAAATCGGGCTTCGCCTGGATGAAGCGGGCGGCCGAGGGCGGCAACGTCGCCGCCCAGAACCGCCTCGCCAAGCTCTATATGGGCGGCATCGGCACCGACCCGGACCTGATCCTGGCCGGAGCCTGGTATATCGTCGCCCGCCGCGCCGGACTGATCGACCCGCAGATGGACGATTTCCTGCAGGGCCTCGACGACGGCCAGACCAAGCAGGCGCTGCAGAAGGCGAACCGGCTGCCTTAACACCGCCTTATAGCGTGTGATCGAGCACCACCTTGCCGAAAGGCGAGCCGTGCTCGAGGTACCGAAGCGCGTCCGCCGCCTCTTGCCAGGGAAACACCCTGTCGATCACCGGCCGCAGGCCATTGACCGCAATCGCCCGGTTCATCGCCTCGAAGGATTCGCGTGAGCCGACCGGTATGCCGCGCGCCCTCACCTGGCGACGGAAGATGTCGAGCGGATTGATCGCCCCTTCGCTGCCGCCGAGATAGCCGATGACGTTGATCTGCGCGCAGCGCGCCGCTGCCTTGAGCGACTGCGCGAAACTCTGCGGGCCGCCCACTTCGATGATATGATCGGCGCCGCGCCCATCGGTCAGCTCCAGCACAGCCGACCCCCAATCCGGGTTGTTGCTATAGTTGACGCCGTCATGCGCGCCGAGTTCCTTGGCTCGGGCAAGCTTCTCGTCGCTGCTCGAGGTGACGATGACGCGGGCGCCGGCTGCCTTGGCAAATTGCACGGCAAACAGCGACACGCCGCCGGTGCCAAGGCTGAGCACAGTCTCACCAGGCCTCAGATTGCCTTCGGTGAACAGCGCATGCCAGGCGGTCACGCCGGCGCAGGCCAGCGTCGCTGCCTCGATGTCGCTAAGATGAGAAGGAGCAAGAACCGCGGCCTGCTCATCCAGCCGAGCCAATTCGCTGAGCATCCCGTCGATCGGGCCGCCACGTTGGTAGGAAGCCTCGGCCATGACGAAGCTGCCGCCCACCCAGCGCTGCCAGAACGTGCCGCATACGCGGTCGCCGACCTTGAACCGGCTGACCTCCGCGCCGGCGGCCACCACCTCGCCGACACCATCGGAAAGCGGCACCAGCGGCAGGGCGAAAATCGTGTGATAGCTGCCGCGCACGATCTCGACGTCGCGGTAGTTGAGCGCGCTCGCTTTGACCCTGATGATGATTTCCTGACGACCCGGCTTCGGCATCGGCCGTTCGACCATCCTGAGGTTTTCAATGCCGCCGGGAGCTTGCAATTCGATCGTGCGCATTTGGTTTTCCTTCGCTGAGTGCGTCGGAAGAGAAATCGCTTGCGCGACATCGGATTTCAAATTCATAATATTCACAATTATTATGCATTGAGAACATCCGCATGCTAGAGGAATTACGCACCCTTGTCCTTTTCGCCGAGGAAGGCTCGATCCAGAAAGTGGCGTCGCGGCTGCCGCTGACGCAGCCGGCAGTGACGCGCCAGATGCAGCGGCTGGAGGACATGCTCGGCACGACGCTGCTCGACCGCCGGCAGAAACCGCCATGCCTGACAGCGGCAGGATTGGAAGTGCTGGCGCGCGCCAAGGACATCCTGGCCTCGGTGGAAGCGCTGAAATCCTTCGCGTCGGATGCCGAGCCGCAGGGCGTGTTGCGCGTCGGCCTGGCGCACGGCTTGTCCGACGCCAGTGTAGCGAGCGCCATTGCCGGCGCGGCCGCCGCATATCCAAAAGTCTCTTTGCGTCTGCGGACTGCCTGGAGCGCCGAATTGATCGAACAGTTCGGGCGCGGCCAGCTCGACATGGCGATCGTGTTGCGGGCGACCGGTGATCAAGACAGTGACATCGTCGGCACGGAACGTCTTGGCATCTTGGCGCGCGCCGGCCTTGCCTCAGATCCAAGGCACTCTGTGCTCGCAGACATGCCCTGGGTGCTGAGCCCCGAGCCTTGCGACGCGCGCCAGAGACTTCGGTCCGCCTTGGGCGACCGGCAGCGCCTGCTTGTTGCCGCCGAGATCCAAGACCCTACCATGCAGATGGAATGGGTGCGCCGGGGGCATGGTCTCGGGCTTGTACCGCTGCGGCTGGCGGCGCGGGTACTGCCCGACGATGTCGAGCTTGTCGATGTCGGTGATCTCGACCTTTCCATGCCGGTGGTGGCGTTGTGCTCGCCTCATCTCAACCGTCTGGAAAAGGTCGCCGCCGCCATCGCCGAGGCCGTCGGCAAGGTCATCGATATCGAGGGCTGACCTCGGCTGGCGGCGCCGCGCCGATCCGATGCTCCCTTGCCGCCCTCCCTTGCCACTCAATGCGATTTGTGGTCTTGGAGGCGCCAAAGCGCGCTCCGCGCGAAAAAATCTCATTCCGGATCAGTTCAACATGGCCAAGATCAGTGGCAGCGAAATCCGTCCCGGCTATGTCATCGAGCACGATGGCGGCCTGTGGGTGGCGGTCAAGACCAACACCGTGAAGCCCGGCAAGGGCGGCGCCTACAACCAGGTCGAGCTGAAGAACCTGATCAACGGCACCAAGCTCAACGAGCGCTTCCGCTCGGCCGAGACCGTCGAGCAGATCCGGCTCGACCTGAAGGATTTTTCCTTCCTCTACGAGCAGGGCGACGCGCTGGTGTTTATGGACACCGAGAGCTACGAGCAGCTCGAGCTGCCGAAGGATTTTGTCGGCGAACGCGCCGCTTTCCTGCAGGACGGCATGATGGTGACGGTCCAACTCTATGAGGAACGGCCGATCGGCATCTCGCTGCCCGACCAGGTGACGCTGGCCATCACCGAGGCCGACCCGGTGGTGAAGGGCCAGACGGCGGCCTCCTCCTACAAGCCTGCGGTGCTGGAAAACGGCGTCCGCGTGCTGGTGCCGCCCTTCATCTCGGCCGGCGAGCGGATCGTCGTCGACACCAACGAGATCACTTACGTGCGCCGCGCAGACTAAACGGCCAAGAAGCAGGAAGAAAAAATGGCGCGCTCCGCTCTCCTCAATGTCATGGTCCAGGCCGCGATGAAGGCCGGCCGCTCCCTGTCGCGCGATTTCGGCGAGGTGCAGAACCTGCAGGTCTCGATGAAGGGACCTGGCGACTATGTCAGCCAGGCCGACCGCAAGGCTGAAGAGATTGTCTTTGCCGAGCTGTCGAAGGCGCGGCCGGGCTACGCCTTCCTGATGGAGGAGCGCGGCGCCGTCGAAGGCGAGGACGGCCAGCATCGCTGGATCGTCGACCCGCTCGACGGCACCACCAACTTCCTGCATGGCATCCCGCTCTTCGCGGTCTCGATCGCGCTCGAGCGCCAGGGCCAGATCGTCGCCGGCGTCGTCTACAATCCGGCCATGGACGAGCTCTATACCGCCGAGCGCGGCGGCGGCGCCTTCATGAACGATCGCCGGCTGCGCGTTGCCGGGCGCGGCAAGCTCACCGATGCCGTGATCGGCTGCGGCGTGCCGCATCTCGGGCGCGGCCAGCACGGCAATTTCCTGATCGAATTGCGTAACGTCATGGCCGAAGTCTCCGGCGTTCGCCGTCTCGGCTCCGCTTCGCTCGACCTCGCCTATGTCGCGGCCGGCCGCATGGACGGGTTTTGGGAAGTAGGCCTCTCCGCCTGGGATATCGCCGCCGGCCTGCTGTTGATCCGCGAGGCGGGCGGCTTCGTCTCCGACTTCGAGGGCGGACAGGAAATGCTGGAGCGCGGCTCGGTCGTCGCCGGCAACGAGGTCATCCAGCGGGCGCTGCTCAAGACCGTGAAGAAGCCGCTCCCGTCCCGTTGAGAAGTGGCACCGGCGAGCCCGGCGCGCTGAAGCGCCGCAGTCGCAAAACCGCAACCGAAGCTTGAAATACTGGTCCACGACTGCCCAGATAGGGCTTCAAGGACCAACCATGAACGACGCACGCGCAAAGTCCCATCTCGAAATCGGGACTCAGATCGAAGTCCCTTTTGTGGGTCGCTGGCACTATTCGCGCGGCGAGATGATCGCCGATGGCATCGTCCATGCCGTCGGCATCGTGCTGGCGATCGCGGCCGGTTCTGCCTTCCTGGCGCTCGCTGCCTTCCGTTCCGGCCCGGGCGAATATGTCGCCGCCGTCTTCTACGTGGTGTCGTTGCTCACCGTGCTGTCGGTGTCGCTGGCCTACAATTTGTGGCCGATATCGTGGCCGGCGAAGTGGATCCTGCGCCGCTTAGACCATGCCGCGATCTATCTCCTGATCGCCGCCACATATACGCCTTTCCTGGCCCAGCTGAACACTTCGCCGCTTGCCCTGCCCATGATCGTCATCGTGTGGAGCGCGGCGGCGGCGGGCATCGCGATCAAGATGTTCCTGCCCGGACGCTACGACCGGCTGGCGATCGTCTTCTACCTCGCGATCGGCTGGAGCGGCGTGGTGCTGGCCGGGCCGCTGGTGGAGACGCTGCCGACGACCTCCGTCGTGCTGCTCATTGCCGGCGGCATCGTCTATTCCTGCGGCGTCATCTTCTTCGCCTGGAAAGGCCTGCGCTTCCACAATGCCGTCTGGCACGGCTTCGTCGTCACCGGCGCCGGGCTGCATCTGGCCGCCATGGTCGACTGCCTGGTCATCAGTAGGTTCTAAACCTTGCTGGCGGCGATATTGCCAAGCGCCATTCAATTTGGTCACAATTCCGTTTAGAGTCGCGGCAATTCTGCGGCGGGTGGCATCGGAAACGGGGCACGGATGGCTTTTCTCAGATCCTTCGGCAGGCGCTCGGATGTCCTGGTCTACGATCCGCACAAACTGTCGAGCCCGCAGGTCTTCCTGCTCACCATGGTGATCTTCCTGATCATCGTAGCCTTCATCGCCGCCATCCTCACCCGCCAGATCTCGACCGCCTTCTCCAGCAATCCCGGCCTCAACGGGCTGATCATCGGCGTGCTTGTCGTCGGCATCCTGCTCGCCTTCACCCAGGTCGGCCGGCTGTTCAGGGAAGTGCGCTGGGTCAATTCCTTCCGCGCCGGCTCCGAGACAACCGAGCCGGTGCTTTTGGCGCCGATGAAGGCGATGATCGGCCGTTCATCGACGATCGCCTTCTCGACCTCTTCGATGCGCACCATGCTCGATTCCATCGCCACCCGCCTCGATGAAAGCCGCGACACCTCGCGCTATCTCGTCGGGCTCTTGGTGTTCCTCGGCCTGCTCGGCACCTTCTGGGGCCTGCTCAACACCATCGCCTCGATCCGCGAGACCATCGAGGCGCTCGACCCCGGCAGCGGCGATGCCGCCGCCGTGCTCGACGCGCTGAAGCAGGGCCTGTCTGCGCCGCTCGCCGGCATGGGCACGGCCTTCTCGTCCTCGCTGTTCGGTCTCTCGGGTTCGCTGGTGCTCGGCTTCCTCGACCTGCAGGCCGGCCGCGCCCAGACCCGCTTCTACACCGAGCTCGAAAACTGGCTGTCCTCGGTCACCGACCTGTCGTCCGACATCGTGGTCTCCGACCAGGCCCGCGCCGAGCCGTCGGAGGAAATCCGCCTGTTGTCGGAACGGCTGCGCAGCCTGCAGGAGAACGGCGGCGGCTCCAACCCGCGCGTTGCCACCGCCATGGCCAACCTGGCGGACGGCATTTCCGGACTGGTCAAGAACATGCGCTCCGAGCAGCAGATCATGCGCGACTGGGTCGAGGCACAGTCCGACGAGCAGAAGGCGATGCGCAACACGCTGGAGAAGATCGCCGACGCGCTTAAGAAGCAAGGGGTCCACTGACGTGGCGCTGGCAAGGCGGCGCGCCGATCGCCGGATCGATTACTGGCCGGGCTTCGTCGACGCGCTGTCGACGCTTCTGCTCGCCATCATGTTCCTGCTCACGGTGTTCGTGCTGGCGCAGTTCCTGCTCAGCCGCGAAATCTCCGGCAAGGACACGGTGCTCAACCGCCTCAACTCGCAGATCAACGAACTGACACAGTTGCTCGCGCTGGAGCGCTCGAACAGCCAGGACAAGGAAGATACGCTCGCCAACCTGCAGGCCTCGCTGTCGGCGGCGGAAGCGGAAAAGAGCCGTCTTCAGCAATTGCTGGAGCAAGGCGCCGGCGCCGGCGATGCGGCCAACAAGCGCGCCACGGCCCTTTCCGGCGAGCTCGACAACCAGCGCCAGATCAGCCAGCAGGCGCTGAGCCAGGTCGAGATCCTCAACCAGCAGATCGCGGCGCTGCGCAAGCAGATCGCAGCGCTCGAGGACGCGCTCAACGTCTCGGAGCAGCGCGACCGCGAGTCCAACACCAAGATCGCCGATCTCGGCCGCCGCCTGAACGTGGCACTCGCGCAGCGTGTCCAGGAGCTCAACCGCTACCGCTCCGATTTCTTCGGCCGGCTGCGCGAGATCCTCGCCGACCGCGAGAACATCCGCATCGTCGGCGACCGCTTCGTCTTTCAGTCGGAAGTGCTGTTTCCCACCGGCTCCGACGTGATCAACGATGCCGGCAAGGTCGAGATGAAGAAGCTCGCCGACGCCGTCATCGAACTGCAGAAGGAAATCCCGCCCGAGATCAGCTGGGTGCTGCGCGTCGACGGCCACACCGACAACAAGCCGCTGTCCGGCACCGGCCGCTATCGCGACAACTGGGAGCTCTCGACGGCGCGCGCGACCTCGGTGGTGAAGTTCCTGATCGAGAACGGCGTGCCGGCCAACCGGCTGGTCGCCGCCGGCTTCGGCGAATTCCAGCCGCTCGATCCGGCCGACACCGACGACGCGCGCAGCAAGAACCGCCGTATTGAGCTGAAACTCACCGAACGTTGATCCGGCATCACGCGAACTCACGCGAACGCGAATTTGTTCGCCGGCTCAACTCTAGGGCGCAAACGGCCGGCGACAATGCCTGAAGACATTATCTTTTTTTAATTACACATCGCAAATTGACGCTCCTAGTTTGCCGCGCAGGGCCGGGAACCGCCGGCGATGCCTCCGCGTGACCAGCCTCATCGAGCAGATCCAGGGTGTGGACCAAGGCATCAGGGATGCGCGGGAAGCCAACACCATCTCGGCCGCCGAGGCGCAGCAGTTGCATATGCGCGCCGCTCATATCAGCCAGGCCGCCGAGAAGGTCGCCGGCTCGGATCATGGCAGGATTCCCGCCACGCAATATCACGACCTGCTGCGCCGTCTCGACCATGTCGACCAGAAACTCATGGTCGACACCGGCAGCGGCTTCCTGATGGGCGACGGCTCCGACGGCGGTCACTACCCGAACGATTGAAGTCTTCGGAGGAAACGGAAGGGACCACCTGGCGCCCGAGGGACCTGTGCATGTCGCCCAAAGTGCGCAGCGGTTTTGGGGGAACGGCATGCATCAAAACAAAGACCTAAAGAGCGTCGCCTGAATCCGTTTCAGGGCGATGCGCTTTAGCCCAAGGGCGTCCTTTTTCGATCACGTCCTTTGATCACAGGCCGAGCCAGAGCGCGACGATGGCAAGCACTGCCGGCACGGTCTGGATGAACAGGATTTTCCGGCCGACGGTCGCCGCGCCGTAAAGGCCGGCGATGGCAACGCAAAGCAGGAAGAATATCTTGATCCGGAACCCGCCGTCGCCGAGATAGAGGCCCCAGATCAGGCCTGCGGCAAGAAAGCCGTTATAGAGCCCCTGGTTGGCGGCGAGCACTTTTGAGGCGCTCGCGAATTCGGGCGTCAGCTTGAACGCCTTGTGCCCGCGCGGCGTGTCCCAGAGCACCATCTCCAGATAGACGATGTAGCAGTGGATCAGCGCTACCAGCCCGACCAGGATATTGCCGATCATTGTCCCCTCCGCTCGTTCGCATCGAGCATTGATCACGCTACGCTGTTGCAAGGCAAGACGGGCTGACCCGCAACCGGCGGATCAGGGTTGCCAAGCTCGATGCCTTGGTATCTTTTCGCGCCAGCCCATTTGCAGCCGGAAACCATCCATGTCCTTCCAAAAACTCGACCAACTCGGCCACAAGCTCGAAGCGCTGGAGCATGCGCTGGCCATCCTCGGCGCCGACGAGGCGACCCATATGGCGGTGGGCGGCGGCGAGAAGCGCGCGGAGGCGACGTCCGCCCTTGCCGGCATGCTGCACGCTCAGGCGACCGCGCCGGCGATC
>NZ_JHQR01000258.1 GCF_014843825.1 Mesorhizobium silamurunense | reverse complement strand
CGGCCTGCAGGCTCTGCGAGCGCGTCGGCTGCCTGGCGCGCGCCGAGCCGCCGGTGACGCGACCGCTCGGTCTCGACGAGATGGTGACGGGCCTCAGCGCCTTCGATTTCCAGGGATAGTGCTTGCCGCCAAAGCTTGCGGCGGTCCCGAGGGAGCGGAGGTCGGCTTTGTCCTACAGGTCAGCGGATGCTGGATCACGCCTGGCTCCGGCATTTGCGCTACGCGAATGGGATATAGTCTGGTCGTCCATAGTGGATCGTGCCGCTCGCAAATCGCTGACAGTCCCGTCCATGACCGATACCGCGTCGCGTCGCGTTGCCTTGCCTGCCGTCTCGCCGCGCGAGGAGCGGATCGGCATGCTGCTGGTCTTCCTGTCGGCGCTGATGTGGAGTTTTGGCGGCACCATCGCCCGCTTCATCCATGTCGGCGACAGCTGGACCGTGGTGTTCTGGCGCTCGCTCTGGGCGGTGGCCTTCCTCATCGCCTTCATGCTCTGGCGCGACGGCTGGCGGGGCACCTGGAAACTGTTCCGCGACATGGGCCTGCCGGGGCTCGGCGTCGCCCTATGCTTCGCCACCGCCTCGACGAGCTTCATCGTCGCGCTCGCCTACACAACGGTCGCGAACATCTTGTTGATGCAGGCCGGCGTGCCGCTTCTGGCGGCCCTGCTTGCCTGGGTGTTGTTTCGCGAACGTGTGAGCCCGAGGACCTGGGTCGCCATTGCCGCCGTCATCACCGGCGTCGCCATCATGGTCTCCGAATCCTTGGGCGGCGCCGTCTCGCCGATCGGTGACGGGCTGGCGCTGTTGATCGCGGTGATGTTTTCGTTCGCGACCGTGATCACCCGGCGCTTCGCCCATGTGCGCATGGTGCCGGCCACGTGCCTCGGCGCGCTGCTGGCCGGTGCTTTTGCCGCCTCCCAGGCCACGGAATTCGCCGTCTCCGGGCGCGACATGGGTTTCCTCTTTGCCTTCGGCGTGATCAATCTCGGCGTCGGCCTTGCCTTCTTCGCCATGGGCGCCCGGCTGGTACCGGCGGCCGTCGCGGCGCTGCTCGGCACTTTCGAGCCGATCCTCGGTCCGATCTGGGTGTGGCTCGTCCATTCCGAAGTGCCGTCGGTGCGCACCATCATCGGCGGCGCGGTCGTGGTCACGGCGCTGCTTGTGCATATCGCATTTGAATTCAAGCGGCAGACCCGGCCCGAGCGGCCCGGCATCACCGGGCTGCCGTCTCCCAATTGACGCTCGGGAGTCTTCCCCATTGACAACTCCGCTGCCGGGCGGGCAGGCTGCAATTACGGCAACAACAAGACAGGCGTATCTTGCCAAGTGTCTCCGCCGGCCTCATCGGGGCCGGACCGCATCATTATATCTCTGCTTACGCCGCGGCGAATGCCGCTGACGCCGCCCGGGCACCTTCCTGGAAGGGATGCAAGGGCCGCAACCGCTACTCAACGATCCGAAGCACCGCCGGGCGCGCTCGCTTCTCGCTCCCCGGAAAGCTCAATAGTCTGAACCAAACGCCGTCCCGCGCCCATGTCGCGACGAGCCGGCACGGGAACACTCACCAAAGGAGAACAGTATGATCCGCAAAGCGCTCTGGCTTTCGGCGACGTCGGCATTTTTGACGCTTTTCACCATGGGCGGTCACGCCGAGGACCGCGTCGTCAACGTCTTCAACTGGTCGGACTACATCGACAGCTCCGTCATCGAGGACTTCACCAAGCAGACTGGCATCAAGGTCGTCTACGACACCTTCGATTCCAACGAGATCCTCGAAACCAAGTTGCTGGCTGGCGGCAGCGGCTACGACGTCGTGGTGCCCAGCGGCAATTTCCTTGCCCGCCAGATCCAGGCCGGGGTGTTCCAGAAGCTCGACAAGTCGAAGCTGCCGAATATCTCCAACATGTGGGACGTCATTTCCCAGCGCACCGCCAAATACGATCCGGGCAATGAATATTCGGTCAACTACATGTGGGGCACCGTCGGCATCGGCTATAACGTCAAGAAAGTGCAGGCCGCGCTCGGCACCGACAAGATCGACAGCTGGGACGTATTCTTCAATCCGGACACGCTGGCCAAGCTGAAAGACTGCGGCGTCTATGTCCTGGATTCGCCCGCCGACATGATACCGGCGGCGTTGAAATATCTTAACCTTGACCCGAACAGCACGTCTGCCGACGACATTGCCAAGGCCGAGGAGGCGCTGCTCAAGGTCCGGCCTTATATCCGCAAGTTCCATTCGTCCGAATACATCAACGCGCTTGCCAACGGCGACATCTGCCTGGCCATCGGCTTCTCCGGGGACGTCTTCCAGGCGCGCAACCGCGCCGAGGAGGCCAAGCAGGGTGTCGAGATCGGCTACTCGGTGCCGAAGGAAGGCGCCCAGATATGGTTCGACCAGATGGCGATCCCGGCCGATGCGCCGCATGTCGCCGAGGCGCATGAGCTCATCAACTACATGATGAAGCCGGAAGTGATTGCCAAGTCCTCGAACTTCGTGCTCTACGCCAACGGCAACAAGGCCTCGCAGCAATTCGTCGACAAAGCGATCCTGGACGATCCTGCAATCTATCCGGACGATGCGACGGTGCAGAAGCTCTATACCGTTCAGCCCTACGATCCCAAGACACAGCGCATCATCACGCGCACCTGGACCAAGATCGTCACCGGCCAATAAGGACTGAGACGCGACCCCGGCAGCCAACTGCCGGGGTCGCTTTCTTTTGATTATCAAGCAGAACCGGAGTGGGGACTATGAAATCGCTTGGCAGCATCCGCAGGGATTTCGCGCCATGGAATGATCCGAACGCCAAGCCGTATATCCAGTTCGACAAGGTGATCAAGAAGTTCGGCGACTTCACCGCCGTCAACAATCTGTCGCTGACCATCTTCGAACGCGAGTTCTTCGCGCTGCTTGGCGCCTCAGGCTGCGGCAAGTCGACCTTGCTCAGGATGCTCGCCGGCTTCGAGGAGCCGACGGCCGGCCGCATTTTGCTCGACGGCCAGGACCTGCGCGGCATCCCGCCCTACAAGCGGCCGGTGAACATGATGTTCCAGTCCTACGCGCTGTTCCCGCATATGACGGTGGAGAAGAACATCGCCTTCGGCCTCAAGCAGGAAGGCATGCCTGCCCCCGATATCGAAAAACGCGTCGCCGAGATGCTCAGGCTGGTCAAGCTCGAGCAGTTCGCCAAGCGCAAGCCGCATCAGCTTTCCGGCGGCCAGCGCCAGCGCGTGGCGCTGGCCCGCTCGGTCGCCAAGCGGCCGAAGGTCCTTCTTCTGGACGAACCGCTCGGCGCGCTCGACAAGAAGCTGCGCGAGGAGACGCAGTTCGAGCTGATGGACCTGCAGCAGGAACTCGGCCTGACCTTCGTCGTCGTCACCCACGATCAGGAGGAGGCCATGACCATGGCCGACCGAATCGCCATCATGGACAAGGGCGAGGTGATGCAGGTGGCGACGCCGGCGGAAATCTACGAGGCCCCGACCTCGCGCTTCGTGGCGCATTTCGTCGGCAATGTGAACATGTTCGAGGGCAAGGTCGCCGAGCGGGCGGCGAACACGACGCGCATCACCGGCGCGACCGGTGCGCAGATCGTCGTCGAGAACGCCGCCGAAACCGCCAATGGCGCCGACATCGTCTTCGCGATCCGGCCGGAAAAGATCAAGGTCTCGTCGAAAAAGCCGGCCGACGCCGTCAACGCGCTGGAGGGCGAGGTCTACGATGTCGCCTATCTCGGCGACATGACCGTCTACCACATCAAGCTCGATGACGGTCAGATGGTGCGGGCAAGCGCATTGAACGCCTCGCGCGTCACCGAGGACCCGCTGACCTGGAACGACCGCGCCTGGGTTTCCTTCCGGCCGGACGCCGGCGTCGTGCTGACCAGGTAGGAGCGAGCCATGACCAACATCGCCGCCGCCGCTTCTCCGTCAGCCGAAACAGCTGCATTGCCGACCCAACTGGCGAAGGGTTTCGTCGATCGCCTCGTCATCATCATTCCCTATCTCTGGCTGCTGTTCTTCTTCCTCGTCCCGTTCATCATCGTCTTCAAGATCTCGCTGTCGCAGACGGCGATCGCCATGCCACCCTACATGCCGGTGCTCGATTTCAGCGACGGCATTTCCGGATACTTCGCAGGCTTCCGGGAGCTCAATTTCGACAATTACACCTTGCTCACCCAGGATGCGCTCTACTTCAACGCCTATGTGACGAGCGTGATCATCGCCGGGATTTCGACAATACTCACGCTGATCGTCGGCTATCCGATCGCCTATGGCATGGCGCGCGCCCCGGCAACGGTCCGCCCGATCTTGCTCATGCTGGTGATCCTGCCGTTCTGGACCTCGTTCCTGATCCGCGTCTATGCCTGGATCGGCATCCTCAAGCCGGAAGGGCTCCTCAACGAGCTACTTTTGTCGCTGCACATCGTCAGCGATAAGCTGCAGATTCTCAACACCTACAACGCGATCTTCATCGGCATCGTCTATTCCTACCTGCCCTTCATGGTGCTGCCGCTCTATTCGTCGCTGGAGAAGATGGATTACTTGTTGATCGAGGCGGCCAAGGACCTCGGCTGCCCGCCGACCAGCGCCTTCTGGAAGATAACCTTCCCGTTGTCGCTGCCCGGCGTGATCGCCGGCTGTCTTTTGGTGTTCATCCCGGCCGTCGGCGAGTTTGTCATTCCGGATCTCCTCGGCGGCTCGCAGACGCTGATGATCGGCAGGACGCTGTGGAACGAGTTCTTCAATAACCGCGACTGGCCGGTCTCGTCGGCGGTGGCCGTCATCCTGCTCCTGGTGCTTATAATTCCGATCATGTTCTTCCAGCAGGCTCAGGCGCGCGCCCAGGAGCAAGGCAAATGAACGCCACCTGGAGCCGCTTCAACATGACCTCGATCGTGCTCGGCTTTGCCTTTCTCTACCTGCCGATCATGCTGCTCATCGTCTTTTCCTTCAACGAATCGAAGCTCGTCACCGTCTGGGGCGGCTTCTCGACCAAATGGTATGTGTCGTTGTTCCACAACCAGGGCCTGATGGACGCCACCTGGGTGACGGCGCGCGTCGGCGTCATTTCGGCCACCGCTGCGACGGTGCTCGGTACGCTGGCCGCGATTACGCTGACGCGCTACACGCGCTTCAGGGGGCGGGTGCTGTTTTCCGGCATGGTCTTTGCGCCGCTTGTCATGCCGGAAGTCATCACCGGCCTGTCGCTGCTCCTGCTTTTTGTGGCCGTTGGGCTCGACCGCGGCTTCTTCACGGTCACGCTTGCCCACACCACTTTCACCATGTGCTTCGTGGCCGTCGTCGTGCAGTCGCGTCTGGTCACTTTCGACCGCTCGCTCGAGGAGGCGGCAATGGACCTCGGCGCGCCGCCGGTGAAGACCTTCTTCCAGATCACGCTGCCGGTCATCCTGCCGGCGATCATTTCGGGCTGGATGCTGGCCTTCACGCTCTCGCTCGACGATCTGGTCATCGCCTCCTTCACCTCCGGTCCGGGCGCCACGACGCTGCCGATGAAGATCTACAGCCAGGTGCGCCTCGGCGTGACACCGGAGATCAACGCCGCCTGCACCATCCTGATCGCCGTGGTCGCCATCGGCGTCATCATCGCCTCGATCGCCAACAAGCGCCGCGAGGTCCAGCGCCAGCGCGACGAGCAGGCAGCCCAGCGCGGGTGAGGAGCAAGGGACGGGGCGCTGCTTGCGCCTTGTCCTTCCTATCCCTGATGGAGAGTCGCTTGCGCGCTTTTCCAGAAATTATTGGCCCGAAACGCCCCGGCTGATCGGCGAGATGAACGGCGTGCTCCAGTTGCCGCCGACGAAGAACAGCGATTGCTTTGGGGGCGGCGGCGCCTGCACGGCTGCCTGACCGCTGGCGGCTGGTTGCTGCGCCGGCTGTTGCTGCGCAGGCTGTGGCTGCGCAGGCTGCCCGTTCGGAACGATGCCGCCGGAGAGCGCCAGCCCGCGCCCGGTATAGGAGGCGATGCCGGAAAGCCAGATCTTGTACTTCTGTGCATTGACTTCGGCCTTGTCCAACCGCGCCACGCCTTTCGAGATGCTCGCCTTGATCTCGGCGCCGTCGATCGGCAGCGAACCGTCGGCGACGTCGTCGAGAGCGAAGAACCCGCCCTGTTCGTTGTGCTTGAGGAAGGCGGGCAGGTTGAGCCCGTTGAGCGAGCCCGGCCCGAAGGTCGCCGAGAAGGACCCGTCGGCGTTCTCGAAGATCGAGTCCCAGGCCTTGCCCGGCCCTTTGAGGATGATCGAGACGGTTCCGGTGCCGACCGGCACCAGCCGCGTCATTCCTGCCGCGGTGGCGAAGGCGCCGGTGTCGACGTCCGACGCCAGGAGCCGCAACTCGACCTGAGTGCCGTCCGGTTTGCGGTCGAAACGCAGGCTGCTCTGGATGTTGCCGTTGAAGGCCGAGGCGTCGGAGATGTCGAAGACGGCGAGCCCGTTCTTCACCTGCGCGGTCGCGGCGACGTCGGCGAGCTGTATCGGGCCGACGGTGGCGTGCGCCGCCGACAGCCTGAGATCGAGGTTGATCTTGTCGGCGAAGCTGGTGTCGATCTCGCCGGGGCCCGCTTCGCCGGCCGGAGCGATCGGCGTGAAAGCGGAAAGGAACGATCGAAGATCGAGCGTATCGAAGGCAAGCGTGCCGGAAATGACGGGCAGGGCCTCGCTGAACGAAAAGTCCAGCGCTCCCATGCCGGGATTGTTGTCCAGCGCCACCGTCGTGTTCTCGAATTTCGCTCGTCCCGACGACGCAGTCACCTTGCTCGCGACCGAGATGGATCCGATCGCGGCACCAGGCGCGATTCCGGCCTGCGACCATTCGAGCAGGCGTCTCAGCGAAGGGGCGGCGAATTTCGCCTGGCCGTCCAGATAGGCGTTCTCCGACATCGAGGCGACGCCGTCGAAGGAGAGCGTGGCGGGCGCCGCCTTGAAGGCAAGCGTGACGGGCGCGTTGCCTCCGGCAAACAGCACCAGCGGCCTCGCCGAGGAAAAATCGATCTGGACGCTCTCGCCACGCCAGATGCCGGTCGCCGTGAGCGTGGCGTCGCTGTTCATGGCCGCCCAGTTCACCTGGCCGCTGAGGCTGCTCAGGATCTCGCTGTCCTTGCCGCCCGCCGAGGTCACGACGCGGCCGTCGCGGAACTCGACTGTGCCGAACGGATCGGAAGGCAGTCTGCCGAGGTCGGGCTTCTGCGGGTTCGCGGTGACGACGCCGCGCGCGGTGTCGATCGAGCGCGTGATGCGGCCGCCCGTCGGCAGCGGCGGCAGATAGAGACCGCTCGCCGTGCGCTCGACCCTGATGGTCGGCCGCACC
Organism: Mesorhizobium silamurunense; assembly: GCF_014843825.1. Lineage (GTDB taxonomy): Bacteria > Pseudomonadota > Alphaproteobacteria > Rhizobiales > Rhizobiaceae > Mesorhizobium > Mesorhizobium silamurunense. Next base: position 25,161 of record NZ_JHQR01000258.1, on the reverse strand, counting down.
AGCCTTGCGGTCGAGAACTGGACGTCGCCCTGCAAGGCGGCCATGGCGGAGAGGTCGACTTCGACACGCTCGGCTTCGATCACCGGCGGCGCGTCGGTCTCTGTCCATTGCGACAGCGTCACGTCGCTGAGGATTGCCCGGAACTTCGGCCACACCTCGATGCGCGGCGAGCCGTCGATCGTCACGCGCAAGCCGCTCCAGGCGCTCAATTCCCAGGCGATGCGGTCGCGCACGATGCGCGTCGAGGCAATCAGCGGCAGGGTGGCGACGGCGAGCGCGATGACCAGCACCGCAACGCCGATCACCCATACCCCGCGCCGGATCAAAGATGATGACATCTCGCCCCGTATGCTTCCCATTGCCGACAAAATCGCCCGACGGGTGTAACCGAGCGCTGACGCTTTTCAAGTCTTTATGGCCTTGCCATGGCATTTGCGCCGCTTATCTGCCGGCCATTCCAACAAAATCTTGCTCTGCTGCGCTGCGGTATGCATAAGCGATAAACCTGTCGACCCCCGAAACGCCACGCCGGTTTTGGGACAACGACGTATGCGGCGTCAGGCTTAACTGCCGCAATCGCGACGTGCTTGGGAGGAACGATCATGGCCGCCGACACCCCCTTGTGGACGCCGACGCAGGACCAGGTCGCTTCCGCGCCGATGACCGCCTTCATGAAAGCCGCGGCGGCAAAGGCGGGCGAGGGTCTCTCCAGCTACTCGGAGCTTCATCGCTGGTCGATCGACGACCGCGAGGCATTCTGGAGCCTGATCTGGGATTTTTGCGGACTTGTCGGCGACAAGGGCGAGCGGGGTCTGGTCGACGGCGAGAAGATGCCGGGCGCTGCGTTCTTCCCTGACGCGAAACTCAATTTCGCCGAGAACCTGCTGAAGAAGACCGGCGGCGGTCTGGCAATCGTCTTTCGCGGCGAGGACAAGGTCGAGCGACGGCTGTCGTGGAATGAGCTCAACACGCTCACCTCGCGCCTGCAGCAGCTCTTCCTGGCGCTTGGGGTCAGGCAGGGCGACCGCATCGCCGCCATGATGCCCAACATGCCCGAGACGGTCGCCGCCATGCTGGCTGCCGCCTCGATCGGCGCGGTCTGGTCCTCCTGCTCGCCCGATTTCGGCGAACAGGGCGTGCTCGACCGTTTCGGCCAGATCGAGCCGGTCGTCTTCATCGCGCCCGACGGCTATTGGTACAACGGCAAGGCAATCGAGGTCGCCGACAAGGTCCGGGCGGTGGCCGGGAAACTGGCGACAGTGCGCAAGGTGCTGATCGTCGATTATCTCGGCACATCCGTCGATGTCGCCGCCACCATCGACAAGGCAGCGGCGCTGGAAGAAGCGCTTTCGCCCTTCGCCGCCAAACCGCTTGCCTTCGAACAGCTGCCGTTTTCGCACCCGCTCTACATCCTGTTCTCCTCCGGCACGACCGGGATCCCGAAATGCATCGTGCACTCGGCCGGCGGCACGTTGATCCAGCACGTCAAGGAGCAGCGGCTGCACGCCGGCCTGCTCGACGGCGACCGCTTCTTCTATTTCACCACCTGCGGCTGGATGATGTGGAACTGGCTGGTTTCGGGCCTCGCCTCGGGGGCGACGCTTCTGCTTTACGACGGCTCGCCCTTCTATCCCGACGGCAATGCGCTGTTCGATTTCGCCGATGCCGAGAAGATGACCTATTTCGGCACCTCGGCGAAATTCATCGATTCCGTGCGCAAGGCAGGGCTTAAGCCCATCAGGAGCCACGACCTGGGGAGCGTGCGCACCATCTCTTCTACCGGCTCGCCCTTGTCGCCGGAGGATTTCCGGTTCGTCTATGACGGCATCAAGAAGGACGTGCACCTGGCCTCGATTTCCGGCGGCACCGATATCGTCTCCTGCTTCGTGCTCGGTGTCCCGACGGAGCCGGTCTGGAGCGGCGAGATCCAGGGGCCTGGCCTCGGCCTGGCGGTCGACGTGTGGGACGACGACGGTAAGCCGGTGCGGCAGGAGAAGGGCGAGCTCGTCTGCACGAAAGCCTTCCCGTCGATGCCGATCGGCTTCTGGAACGATCCGGAAGGCAAGAAATATCACGCGGCCTATTTCGAGCGCTTCGACAATATCTGGTGCCATGGCGACTTCGCCGAATGGACGGCACATGGCGGCATGATCATCCATGGCCGCTCCGACGCCACGCTCAATCCGGGAGGGGTGAGGATCGGCACGGCCGAGATCTACAACCAGGTCGAGCAGATGCCTGAAATCCTGGAGGCGCTCTGCATCGGTCAGGATTTCGACAACGACGTGCGCGTCGTGCTGTTCGTGCGGCTGGCCGCCGGGGTGAGCCTCGACGAGGATCTGGAAAAGCGCATCCGCGCCAGGATACGCACCGGCGCCAGCCCGCGCCACGTGCCGGCCAAGATCGTTGCCGTCACTGACATTCCAAGGACCAAATCCGGCAAGATCACCGAGCTTGCCGTGCGCGACGTGGTCCACGGCCGCGCCATCAAGAACAAGGAGGCGCTGGCCAATCCCGAAGCGCTGGAACTGTTCAGGAATCTGCCGGAGCTCGCAAATTAGGTCACCCTACACGGTTAACAAAAACTTTCGGCCGAATTTACCTAGATTTCACGAGTGGTACACATTCGTAAATTTTTTCGGCCTCCGGTAAGGACTTGTTAAGGGACGGCGCCGATAGTCGCGTGTAACTTGAGGGAGAAATCCCGTTCCTCGTCCCCTGAGGATCAGATTCGCTCAAGCCCCGTTGTGACAGCAATCCCATCTTTCAAGGCGTCCATTGGACGCCTTTTTTCTTTTCCGAAACCGTGTCCGGTTATTCGGCCAGCACGCGCGTCGAGGGGAAGGCGACCTCGACCAGCGTGCCTTCGCCGGGCGTCGAGGTGATGGCGAAGCGGGCTCGGTTGGCCTCCACCATCGCCTTGGTCAGCGGCAGCCCGAGGCCGGTGCCGTCGCCGCGGCCGCGTTTCAGCGCATTGATCTGCTTGAACGGTTTTAGCGCCTGCTCGATCTCGGCGGGGGTCATGCCGATGCCGGTGTCGCGCACGCGCATGACGACGTCGCCGGAGGCCTCGTAGGCGGTGGACACGATCACCTGTCCGCCGGCCTGCGTGTAGCGGATGGCATTGGACAGGATGTTCAGCGCGATCTGGCGCACGCTTCTCAAGTCCGCCACCACTTCCGGCAGCCGCGAGGCGAAGCTGGAGCGGATGATGACGCGCTCGCGGTTGGCCTGCGGCTGCATCATCGCCACCGTTTCGGCCAGCGTGTCGTTGAGCGACACCGCCTCGTAGGCCATCTCCTGCTGACCGGCTTCGATCTTGGAGATGTCGAGCAGGTCGTTGACGAGGTCGAGCACGTGATTGCCGGAGCGGTTGATGTCGCGCAGGTAGTCGCGGTAGCGGTCGTTGGCGACCGGACCGAACTTCTCGTCCACCATCAGTTCGGAAAAGCCGATGATGGCGTTGAGCGGCGTGCGGATCTCATGGCTGATGCGGGCGAGGAAATCCGTCTTCTGCGAGGAGGCGCGTTCGGCCACGGCGCGCGCCTGGGTGAGGTCCTCCTCGGCTCGCTTCCACTGCGTGATGTCGCGCACGACGGCACAGAAGCCGCTGTCGTTGGGCAGGCTTCCGATGGTCATGAACAGCGGGATGAAACGCCCCTGCGCCTCGCGGCCGATGACCTCGCGCCCGTCGTTGAGGACGCTCGCCACACCAGGTTCGGAAAGGCCGGCGAGATAGTCGCGCGCCGCGCGCTGGCTCTCGATGGCGAAAAGCGAGGCGAAGGGCTTGCCGGCGATCTCGTCGCTGTCGAAGCCGAACAGGGCTTCAGCCGGGCGGCTGATCGAACGGATATTGCCGTCGCGGCCGATCAGCACCACGCCGTCGGTGGCGGTGTCGATGATGGTGCGCATTTCGGCGATGCGCGACTTCAGTTCCGAAACATCCGGCTGTTGGCTCGGCTCGTCGTTCGCCGCGCTGAGATGCGCCGCCGGCGCTTCGTCCTCGCCGGAGCGGCGCACCACCAGCATCAGCGCCTTGCCGCCGCGCCACGGCACGGAGCGCAGGAGCGCATCGATCGGGAATTCCTGGCCCCGGCGGGTCGTGAGTTTCAGCGAACGGTCGCTTTCGTCGGCCTCGCCATCGTCGGTGTAATGGTCGGCGAACAGCGCGCCAAGCCCGCCGGCGTCGGTAAGGTCCTCCAGCGCGTCGTAGCCGGTGAGCTCGAGAAATGCCTCATTGGCGTAATGCAGCACATCGCCGGAATGGATGAGCAGCGGCACAGGCAGCCTGGCGAGGATGGATGTATCGGGCGCCCTGCCTTCCTCTCCGATGGAGAAAGCCGACGGCACGAAGCCTTCAAGCTTGAGCGGCGGCACCTCGATACGCGGCCGTTCCGGCGGCGCCGCTTTCGCTTCGCCAGGCTGTTCAGCCGGGGGCAGGGCGCCGTCCATGTCGGAACCGGCCCAGTCCTCGCTGTCTTCCGCATCGCGAAAATCGTCGGCGGTCATGCTGTCGTCAGCGCCTGCGTCAGGGGCAGGCGCCTCGGCCGGCCGTTCAGCCTTCGGTTCGGCTCCCTTTTCGGTCGCTGCGGTTTGGCGGGTCTCGGGACCCGCTTGGTCGGCTTTCTCGGACCCGGCATAGTTGAGCAGCGAACCGGAGGCGGGTGGCGTTTCGTCTTCCCCAGCGGCCGCCTCGGAAGCATCGTCGGTACCGTCGAGCCGAGCCAGGTCCTTCTGATCTTCCGCTTCTGTCTCCGCCTCCGCCGTTTCAAGGGCTTCGTTATCCTCCTGCGCGGCGGGCTCATGCGAGGTCGCGCGAGGCGCTGTCAGATCGGATTCGTCGGTCTTCCTCTCACCGGTCTTCGGTTGTTCGGCCCCGAGACCGGCCTTGTCGACGGCTGAAGCCGCATCAGGTTGCTTTTCAGCGCCTGCGGTTGCGCCGGTCGGCGGCTCGGCCGGGCCGGAACTGTCCTTCCGCAGCCGCTCGCCGATCTCGCGAAAGGCGCTGCGCTCGAGGATCGACAGGGTCCTCTCACTTCCCGGCTTGTCACTTCCCGGCTTGTCACTTGCCGGCGCGTCATTTCCCGGCTGCTTGTCATTGGCCGGCTGCCTGTGCTCGGCCAGCCGGATCACCTTGTCGGCATAGCGCCGCTCCGGCTTGGGCACGATGGTCAGCGCCGGCACTTCGCCCAGGAACGGGTCGGCGGGCTTCGGCGGCTCGGCCGCCGGTTGCCCGGCGGCAGGTTCGGGTTCGGCCGGCGCGGTGCCATTGGGCACAAGCGCCATGCCGAGCGCTTCCGGGTCGACAACGGCGTCGCCGCTGCGCGCGACACCGAAGCCGCGAAAACCTTCGAAGGCGCGGCTGCGGCCATAGACCGGCAGCGCCGCAAGATCGACCGGGATCTTCAGGTCCGTGCCTGCCACCGGCCAAAGCACCGAGCGCCCGGACCAGGTATCGCGCCGCTCGAGCAGGGTGGCGATCTCGCCCGATGCGTCGAGACCGAAAGTCGTGGCGACGTCCCTGAAGCGGCGGCCGATCACATCGGCGGCCGGCTTGCCGACAATGTCGGCGAATTCCGGTGACAGCGCGCTGAACTTGCCTTCGGCATCGGTGCGCCAGACGAAACGCAGCGGCGGCGCCGAACGGTCTATGTTGCGAGCCGCGGTCGGCTCTGCCGTCGCCGTTTCGGTGGTGTCCTGCCGACTTCCGGCCGCGGCGTCACTTGGTTCGACATGTGCCGGCGCCTCCGGCCCTCTCACATCGTCGCCGCCGGCGTTGAAATACCAATGATCGTGCTGCGCGGGGCCCGCATCGGCTGCCTGCCTGCCTGCCAAGGCAGTGTCGGCCACGGTCTTTTCCGTTGGCTGGGCGCTATCCGCGGCCGCCGTCGCGACCGTGTCCGCCCTTGCGCCCGTTGCCGCGGCCGGAGGCTGGGTGGGCGCGCTTTCCGGCGCAGCCGCCTGATCGCCGTCGGGCCGGTCGTCGAGTTGGTCCTCGTCGATCACCACCAGGAGATGACGCGCGTCGGTCAACCGTGCCAGGCCGGCCGGGTAGGAGGTGCTTGCGCCCCGAACAAGCCGCTTGACGATGCGGTCTCCCGCGCTTGCCACATCCGCGACCAGGGCAGCCAGGGCCTCCGGCCTGATGCCGAGCGCCGCAAATCCCTCCGAAGCCGCCTCGACATGGCCTTCGGCATCGACGAAGGCGATGAAATGTCCGGCCTCGGTGAGGCCGCCAATGGCGCGGCTGGCGATTTCGGCGGCGCTGCGCGAGCCGGTCTGCGCCGCGGGCATCGCCAGCATGATCGCCTTTTCGCCGTCCGGCATCGTCATCGCGCTGGCGAGCAAACCGACGGCGCGGCTGACCATGCCGGTCGCCAGCCTGATGGTGATGGCGCGGTCGCTGCCGATGTCCGGAAAGCCGCTGGTCGCCATGATCTGCCGCCTGGCGATCAGCGGCAGCCGCGCCGAGGCGCCGATGATGGCCTCGATATCCGGATAGCCGAACACAGCAGCGCCTGGCCCGTTGGCCCAGATCACCTGCTCGAGGTCGGCCGACAATATGGCAAGCGCGTCGCCGGCGGCGAAGCGCTGGCGCACCGCGTCGAGCACGGCGACGTCGAGGAATGAGTAGTTTTCAGGCGGCATGCGCTGGCGAACCCTCCGGAAGCGAGCGTTTCGGTTAACGCTTTGTTAATAAAAGCGTACGGGGCGAAGGTCCACAAGCCATGCCGTGCATCGGCCGAAATCTCTGGGCTCGTGGTTAACGGTCGGGCGATTTTTATGGTGCAGTGCAACAAAGATATTGCAATGCACAAAAAATGCCTTTATATTGCCATCATACATGAACGAGACGGCTTTCCGTCAAAGCCGCTGCCGCTGAAAGGTTGGAAAATGTCCAAGACCACCACGAAGACCGCTGATACCATCGAGAACGTTGAATTCCCGAGCTTCGACGCTTCCAAGGCCACCGACCAGATCCGCGCCTTCGCCGAGAAGGGCGTCGAGCAGTCGAAAGAGGCCTATGCCAAACTGAAGAACGGCGCCGAGGAGACCCAGAAGGTTCTGGAGTCGACCTATGAGACCGCCAAGACCGTTTCCGGCGACCTGTCGCTCAAGAGCATTGCCATCCTGCGCGCCAATGCCGAGGCCAGCTTCTCGCATCTCGAAGCCCTGGTCGGCGCCAAGACGCTCTCCGAGGTCGTCGAGCTCCAGACCGCCTTCCTGCGCAAGCGCGCCGAGATGGCCGTCGAGCAGGCCAAGGACTTTCAGGCCGTTGCTTCCAAGGCCGTCGAGGACGTCTCGAAGCCGGTGAAGACCGCTTTCGAAAAGGCGTTCAAGGACATCAAGGCTGCCTGATATTCAGGCGCAACTCAAAGATGCATCAAAACGTCGCATTTCATCAGACAAATAGATATGCGATGAATTGATGAGATGAATACCCGGAGTGTGAAACCTCCTCCCTTTGCACTCCGGGGTGACCAGCCAGCTCCTCCTCCCGCTGGCTCGTAACAGGAAAAGGCCGGCACCTCCTCCCGCCGGCCTTTTCTTTTACCCATTCAGGACTGCGGGTTCGTTCATCGGATCTTTGCCTAATCAAAGGCCTTGAATTAGACTCTGATAGCCCGTATTGGACGCATCGCCGATGACGGAGCGGACGCGGAGAATGATTTCTCCTCGGATTTGCGCTCAGGCGGATGTGCCGTTGTAGCTCAGTTGGTTAGAGCACCAGATTGTGGATCTGGGGGTCGCTGGTTCGAGCCCAGCCAACGGTACCATCGGCTTCTGGCGTAAGCAGCTGATTTGCCAGCATAAATTCCCAAACTCGAACGAGACGCTCGCCTGCGACGGCCAAGTTGTGTCACAAATTGTGCTACCTGATGTGATACAAATGGACTGCGGAACTCTGAGCTCAAGCTTGCCGACACGCGTGACAAGGGTGCGGCCATAGTAACCCGAGCGATAACCGAGCCGCTCCGGCGTGCGTTCGCCCTTCGAAGCATCCAGTGCCTCATCCATCTCGGCCTCGAGCACCTCCTGCATCACCGCACGGATCACTTCATGCAGTCCATCCGGGTTCGAAAGCAGAATGTCTTTGACGGCAGCGCTAGCGGTCTTACTTTCAGTCTTGGTCATGGTGGCGTTCCTACCCACCAGGGAAAGACATGGCTACGAGGGTGGCAGGATTTGAACCTGCGGCCCCTTCGTCCAGCGTGCTGCCGGTCGGCCCGGTGGAACTTCATGGCCGTGGCCCTTCAGGCTCGGCTAGACCGTCGATCCGGCAGGCAACGGTTCCGACTGTTCAAAGAAAAAGCGATGCCGCTGCGTGAGCTCTGTTGAAGTCGCCTCCAGTTCCCTCTCGCGCCGTCCGGCGTTCCACGCCAGCGCAGTCGCTACGGTGTCGGCAATCTGCTCAAGGCCGCGTCGGCTGAGTCGGCCGGTGATCGCCAACACGGTGCGGCGCATGACGATGTCCGCCAGGTGGACGACACGTTCCTTGCGCGCCAGCCAATCGATCTCCGCCAGCGTATAGTCGAACGCGTCGGCAAGCGGCTCCGCCTGCCGCCCGGCTTCGTGCGCCAGAATGGCGCGGGCCGTCGTGCCATAGCGGTCGAGCAGAACTTCGGCTCGCGCCGGCGACGCTCCCGTCTCGGCCGTGACAGCGGAGATCCAACGGGCACGCGCAGCGGCATCGGCCGGAAAATCGCGGCCGCCGCCGATTGCGAGGCTCCGCGTGCTCACACGCCTGGACCGGCCAAGCCTCGCCAGCAGCACGTCCGCCACCTCTTCGGCAAAACCGCGGAAGGTCGTCCACTTGCCGCCAACCAAAGAGACGATCGGCCAGCTCCGGCTGCCCTCGGTCTCCATGACAGGTGCCGAGTGGTCGCGGCTGATCAGGCCCGGCGCAGTGCCGTCCGACGCCGGTAGCGGGCGGATACCGGAATAGGCATAGACGATCTGATCGCGCCCGAAGGAAAGACCGGGCAAAAGCTCGCGCAGGCTCGCCAGGAAATAGTCGATCTCGTCATCCTCGCAGCGTACCGTCTCGGGGTCGGCGGCACGGATGTCGGTTGAGCCAACCAGCGCCCGGCCGAGATAGTCGAACACCAGGCATATGCGTCCGTCATTGGCCTCGAAGTAGATCATGCGGCCGTTCAGCGCCTGCAACAGGTCGGGATGGTCAAGCAGGATGTGCGAGCCCTTGGTACCCCCGACCAGCCTTGACGGTGCGCCAAGCGCTGCGTTGACATGATCGATCCATGGCCCTGCCGCGTTGACGACGATGCGCGGCCGGAAGCTTCGCTCGCTCCCCTCCGGCAAGGCGAAGCGCACGACGCTGCCGTCGCTGCCCAGCAGTTGTGCGTAGTTGAAGGCCTCAGATTCAGGGCTGGCCCTGACGCCGTCATGAAGAAGTTCAAGCACCAGCCGCTCGGGATAACGGACGGTGGCGTCATAGTAGGTACCGGCCGCCACGATGCGTGGCGTCAGCGGCGGTATCTCGCTCAGCGCCCGCGCTTTCGACCACAGCGTATGCCTGGGCATGGCGCGGTGGCGGGCGCCGTAGAAGTCGTACATGGCGAGACCGATCTTGATCAGGAGAGCGCCGCGGCTGCGCGGTGCAGTCGTGCTGCCGAAAAGGGTACGCAGCGCCGCCCCGATGCCCGTCAGCCAGGAAAAGATCGGGATGACGGTCGGCAGCGGCCGCACGGCATGTGGCGCATTGCGCAGCAGAAGGTTGCGCTCCAGCGTCGACTGCGCGACGAGGCCCAACTCGCCCGTCTCGAGATATTTGATACCGCCATGAATGAGCCGCGACGGCGCGGCGCTGGTGCCGGAACCGAAATCCGCCTTGTCGACGATCGCTACCCTCAGGCCCTGTTCGCACAGATCGCGAAACAGGCCGGCGCCGTTGATGCCGGCGCCGATAATAAGGACATCGACATCCCGTGGTGTCCTGGTCATTGCACCGGCACGATCTTGAGATTGACCCCAGCCGCCCTCAGGCTGCCGGCAATCTCGTCGGGAAGGCCGTCGTCGCTGAGTACGAGATCGAAGTCGGTGAGGTCTGCAAAGAGATGCAGCGCCACCTTGCCGAACTTGGAGGAATCGATGAGCAGCACGGTGCGCGAGGCCGCGGCGGCCATGGCCTGCTTTACGCGCACCACCTGTGGATCCTGGATTAGCGTCGCGGTCTTGTCGATCGCCGAAGCCGAGCAGATGAGCAGATTCACCCTGATCTTCTGCAGGGCGCTCTCGCAGATGTGGCCGATAAAGGCGTTGTAAGTCGGATGGTATTCGCCGCCGAGCAGGATCAGCTTCAAGTCGTCCTTGTCCACCAGCTGTTCCGCCAGAGACAGGCTGTTGGTGACAACGGTCAACGGCGCGATCTGCGGCAATAACGGGCCGACCGCGTTGGCGGTGGTCGAATCGTCGAATAGAACAACCTGGCCCGGCTCGATCTCGGCCAGAACCGCCCGGGCGAGCGCCCGCTTGGCGGCGGTCGCATGTGCCTCGCGGAAGCGGAAAAGGCTCTCATAGACGCCGGACGGCTGCGCGCTGACCGCGCCGTGCAGCTTGCGCAGCACACCCTGGCGTGCCAGTTCATCGACGTGGCGATGGATCGTCATGCGCGAGACGCCAAAGGCCGCGACAAGCTCGTCGATGCGGGCCTCGCCATGCTGAATGATGTAATCGGCAATGTCCTGCCGGCGATTGTCCGCGTTCATGGCTCCCCCTTTTCCGCAAGCGCTTCGATCGACGGCCAGGCCTCGGCGAGGCGGCTGGCGATGTCGCAGTGCAGCCGGTAGCGCTTGTCCATGGCAGCGCTGCGCTCAGGGTCGGGCCGGTAGGTGCGGCCAAGCATGGCGGGTTCGCGCGGATCGTGCCGTGGCGAGGCGAACAGGCCGATGCCGGCTCCGGCGCACAGCGCCGCGCCCCATGCGGCCGCCTCCTCCGTTTCGGTCACCGTGATCGGCATGCCAAGCACATCGGCGAAGATCTGCGCGAAGGCGGAATTGCGGGAAATGCCGCCGGTCAGCCGCGCCTCGCGCGCCGGGAAGCCTTCGCGCAGCGCATCGACGTGAACGCGATGGTTGAAGGCAATGCCTTCGATCACCGCCCGCAGCATGTCGCCGCGGTCATGCCAGCCGCGCAGCCCGAGAAACCCGGCGCTGGCGGCAGGCCCATGCGGCGAGCCGAACAGATAGGGATGGAAAAGCAGTGTCGACGGCCGCGCCAACGCCGCCTCGATTTCCGGACCGACGATGGCGTGGATCGAGCGCCCGTCGGCTTCCGATGCAGCTCGCTCGGAGCCGCACAGCGTGTCGAGGAACCAGTCGTAGTTTGCCGCCGATGCCGGCGAGATCGACATATTGTTCCATTCGCCGGGCTTCAATCCGTTGCGGCAGAACCACCGGGCATCTATGCGCGGCGCGGCAGATACCGTCTCGTTGATTGAATAGGTGCCGGCAACGATGGCGACGACGCCTTCGCCATAGCCGCCGATGCCAAGCGCCGAGGCAGTTACATCGTGCAGGCCGGCCACGACCGGCGTGCCGGCGACGAGTCCCGTGTTTCGGGCCGCTTGCGCCGTGATAGTGCCGACCAATCCGTCCGGATACGCGACCGGCGGCAGTGCATTGCCGAGCTCTTCGAGATCGAAGATCGAGAGGATGTCCGGCGCATACGCTTGCGTATCGACCGCTGTGAACGAGGTGCTGGCCTCGGTGAGATCGGTGCCTAGGCTTCCCGTCAGGCAGAAGCGCAGCCAGTCCTTGCAGGAAAGCACGTGGCCGATATGGGCAAAGCGCTCCGGCTCGTGGTCGCGTATCCAGGCCAGAAGCGAAGACGGCGCCGAGGCATGCGGCGTCTGCCCGGTCCGCGACAGAGCCTTCCCGGCCGTCGCATCGGCTTTCCACCGGGCCGCAACGTCTCCAGCCCGGCTGTCCAGCGACAGGATACCGTATCCGAGCGGCCGGCGGTCGCGATCGAGCATATAGAGCCCGTCGCCATGCGCCGTGGCGGCGACGGCGGCGATGTCAGAGGCCGGTCGGCCGCAATCGGACACCGCTTCCGCGATCGCTTCGGCGGTGGCCAGCCAGAGGCCGTTCATGTCGCGCTCGACATGGCGCGGCTTGGACATGATCTGCGCCACCCGGCGGCGGGCCACCGCCAGCGGGGCGCCGGCCTCGTCGAAAACCACCGCTTTGGTGACGGTCAGGCCGCTATCGATTCCCAGCAGACAGACCATCCACTCCTCGCCACGCACATAGCGTGCGTCTCCCGGGAACTGCTCATATCATGATGTGAAATTAACATCAATTGGTGTTACAATTCAGTTTGTCGCACGGGGGCGACGACGACGTTCATGCCGCCCGCCTTCATCGTCTCGACCTGCCTGGGTGGAATTCCGTCATCGACGACGATGACGTCGAACTCGCTAAGCGCGCACATGGCATGCAGTGCCCGGCGCTCGAACTTGGTGTGGTCAGCCAGCAGGATGCGCATGGCGGCGCTGTCGAACATGGCACGCTTGGTTTCAACCATTTCGGGCGACTGGTGGAAAACCATGCCGTCGGTGATGGCCGACATCGACATGAAGACGCGATCAGCCCTCAGCCGCCGGATCTCCGTGACCGTGACCGGCCCCATGAAAGCATTGCACCAGTTATAGAACTGGCCGCCAAGCCCGAGCAGCGTGAGATCTCGCGTGCCCTTCAGCTCGTTCATCAGGGTGATCGAATTGGTGATCGCCGTCAGCGGCACGCGCGCCGCGAGATGCGGCACGAGCTGCAGAACGGTGGTGGAATCGTCGAAGAAGACGGCCTGGCCGGGTTCCAGGAAGGCCGCGGCAGCCTGCGCGATTGCGCGCTTCTCGGCCGCCTGGCGCGACGAGCGGTAGACGTCGCTCGATTCGATGAGGCTGGTCGGGGCGGCCGAGACGATGCCGCGCGTCTTGCGCAGCAGACCCTTCTCGACCAGTTCGTCGAGGTCGCGATGCGCGGTCATCAGGCTGATGCCGAAGCGTTCGGTGAGATCCTCGATGCGCATCGTGCCCTCGGCCAGGATGGCCTCGGCCATCATCTGGCGGCGCGCGAGCTGGCGCGCGTGGCGGCTGTCAGCGGGCACCTGATCCCCGGCAAGGGTCTTCAACGCCTGCTCGGGCCGAATCTCGCGATCTTTCATCCAAGCCTCTCCTGCCGATGCCATTCGCATATCTGGCGCCGATGGCAAGCGGTGCCTTAAGGGCGAGCAGTGTTTTGCGCATCGAATGCATTTTGCGCGGCAGGAAAAGGGGCGCGTCATACGCGCCCCAGTTCACGGTTCACTGGGAAAGCGTGAACGGTCCTGTGTACTTGTCGACATTATCCTTGGTGATCAGGGCGCAATCGAAGAGCTGCTTCTCGGACGATGCGCCTGTCGAGCCGGTCTTGATGAATTTGTCGGCCTGCTTCACGGCCTCGGCCGAGAAGACCGCGACAGGCTGCAGCACCGTGTACTGCATTTCGCCCGCTTTGACGGCGGAGACCGCGTCCGGCGAGCCGTCGAAGCCGCCGACCTTCACCTGGTCGAGCTTGCCCGCTTCCTTCAGCGCCGCAATGGCGCCAAGCGCCATCTCGTCGTTGCCGGAAATGACACCCACGATGTCGGGGTGGGCCTGCAGCAGCGATTGCATCTTCTGGTAGCCCTGGGTGCGGTCCCAGTTGGCCACTTCCTTGCCGCCCTTCTTGAGGTCCGGATACTGGGTAAGCACTGTCTCATAGCCGTTCGAACGCGTTGCCGCGTTGTTGTCGGCCGGGTTGCCGAACAGCTCGACATAGTTGCCCTTGTCGCCGATCGCCTCGACCCACTGCTGCGCGCCGATTGCGGCGCCTTGGGCATTGTTGGAGACGAGCTGCGCCTTGGCGAGACCATCCTGGTTGATCTCGGCGTTGACCAGAAAGACCGGGATGTTGGCGGCGACTGCCTTCTTGACCGCGCCGATCGAACCGTCGGCATTGGCCGGGTCGAGGATGATCGCCACCGACTTGTTGGTGATGGCGGTGTCGATCATTGTGCTTTCGGTATTGGTGTCGCCCTTGTGGGCGCTGACATTGGCGGTGTAGCCGAGGCTCTCGGCCGTGGCCTTGGCGACCTGGCCTTCGGTGAGCCAATACGGATTGGCCGGATCGGTCACGATGATGCTGATCAAACCCGCCGCCCAGGCATGGCTCGCCATGAACGGCAGCGTCGCGGCCGCGACCAAGAGCATCCTTCTGGCTTTATCGATCATTTCTCTCTCCCTTTTGCAGATTGCGGTTGCAGATTGCAGTTGCCGATTTGTCTCGGCCTTCTTTCCGGTCGGTCTCCTTGCGTCCCGGAGAAGCTTATGGCGGGGCGCTGCGTCACGGTCGGACGCCGCGGGCCCCGTACTGGATGGTGTTCATGAGCACGGCGAGCACGATGACGGCGCCGGTGAAGACGGTCTGCCAGTAGGAAGACACGCCGATGATGACGAGGCCGTCCGAAAGAAAGCCGATGACGAAAGCGCCGAGCATGGTGCCGCGCACCGTGCCGCGGCCGCCGGTCAGCGCGGCGCCGCCGATGACCACCGCTGCGATCGCAGTCAGCTCGTAGGTGGTGCCGGCGGTCGGTCCGGCCGAAGTCAACTGCGAAGAGAGCACCAGGCCGGCGATAGCCGATAGGATGCCGGAGAGCGTGTAGACCGTGATCTTGACCCGCTTGACCGGCACGCCCGACAGGTCGGCCGCGTTCTCGTTGCCGCCCGAGGCGTAGAGCCAGCGGCCGAAGGAGGAGCGGCTGAGCATCAGCCCGGTCAGCACGGCGAGGACCGCCAGGACCACCACGCTGATCGGCACGCCGAAGAGCCGGTTGAAGCCCAGCCAGTCGAAGCCAGTGTTGCCGAGCTCTGGCCGGCCGGCGAGGTTGTTGTAGGTGAGGCCGTTGGTCATCAGCAGGGCGATGCCGCGGGCCATGTACATGACGCCCAGCGTGGTGACGAAGGCGGGCACCCTGAACCAGGCGATAAGGATGCCGTTGAGCGCGCCGAGCGCGGCGCCGAGCGAGCAGGTCAGCACGACCACAGCCCACACCGGCGGAAACAGGATGACGCCGAGCGGTTTCAGTTCCACGCCCTGCATCAGCGCACCGGCGACGACGCCGCACAGCGCCAGGATCGAACCGACCGACAGGTCGATGCCGCCGCTGAGTATGACCACCAGCATACCGATCGCGAGTATGCCGTAGATGGCTACATGCGAGGACATGATCAGCAGATTGGAGACGGTGAGGTAGTTCGGTGACAGAAACGAAAAGACCACGATGATGGCGATCAGCGCGAAGAAAGCGCGGCCCTTCAGCAAGAGCTTGATGATGCCGGTTGTTCCCTTGACGGCTGAGGCCGGGGAAGTGAGGCGGTTGGCGCTCGTTTGCGTCATTGTTCGTTCCCGTGCTCGCTCAGGCCGCCACAGCCTCGCCCGAGGCGGCCATGATCTTTTCCTTGGTGATGTCCGAGGTGAACTCGGCAGAGATCCGGCCGCGCCGCATGATGATGATGCGGTGGGCGATCGACAGGCATTCGTTGACTTCAGAGGTTGTGTAGACAACGGCTCGCCCGGCTGCCGCGTGGGCTGCCAGAATCCGGAACACCTCGGCCTTGGCGCCGATGTCGATGCCGCGACTGGGTTCATCCAGCAGGATAACCTTGGGATCGGTGGCGAGCATCTTCCCGATGACCACTTTCTGCTGGTTGCCGCCGGACAGGGACCCGATCGGCACGTCCGGTCCGTCGGTCTTCACGGTCACATCCCTGATTGATTTCTGGATCAATGCCCGCTCGAGCTTGAGGGAGGTGAAGACCCCGCGCGCGAACTCCCTGATCGAGGCGAGCGAAAGATTCTGCCCGACCGACATCGTCTGGACGAGCCCGTAGCGCTGGCGGTCCTCGGGCACGAGCGCAAGGCCGCGGGCGATGCGCTCGCCTATGGCGAGATGGGAAATCTCCTTGCCCTCGAGGACGATCTCGCCGGACGTCGCGCTCAGCTTGCCGGCGACGGTTTCGAGCAGTTCCGACCTGCCGGCTCCCATCAGGCCATAGATGCAGACTATCTCGCCGGCCCTGACATCGAGCGACATGCGGTCTACGACGTTGTAGCCGCCTCCGGCGGGATCCGGCACGGTCAGGTCGCGGACCGAGAGCATGACCGGGCCGAAATCGTAGCCGGTTGGCGGATTGCCCAGATCATAGTTCTCGCCGACCATGTTGCGCACGATCCATTCCAGATCGATGTCGGCACGCGGCGCATAGGCGGTCATGTTGCCGTCCCGCAGCACCACGGCATGATCGGTGATCTGCAGTGCCTCCTCGAGATGGTGCGAGATGTAGACGATCGACACGCCCTTGGCGGTGAGGTCGCGGATCACATTGAAAAGAACCTCTACCTCGGTGGCGGAAAGTGCCGATGTCGGCTCGTCCATGATGAGAATCCGGCTGTCGACGGAAAGCGCCCTGGCGATCTCGACGATCTGCTGCTGTCCGAGGCGCAGTTCCTCCACAGGGGTCAGCGGATCGATGTCCTCTTCGAGTTCCGCCAGCAGTTCGCGGACCTGGCGTTCCTCCTCGGCGTAGTTGACGCCGGTCGGGCCATTGATTTCGCGGCCCATGAAAATGTTGTCGCGAACCGACAGATTGGGCGCGAGGCTGAGCTCCTGATGAATGATCGAAATGCCGTGGTTTCGCGCGTCTGTGGAGGAGGAAAACACGATGGGCTGGCCGTCGAGAATGACCTCGCCGGACGTCGGCTGCACTATACCGGAGAGGATCTTCATCAGCGTCGACTTGCCGGCTCCGTTCTCGCCGAACAGTGTCGTCACCTGGCCGCGGTGAATGTCGAAGTTGACGCCCTTCAGCGCCTTCACGCCGTTGTAGGACTTGGCGATGTTGCGCGCCGCAAGAACCACTTCACCGGCCGGCCGGGAGATCGCGGCGTCGCTCATTTGACGGTGACCTTCACCGGCGTGATCAGCCAGTTCTTCGGATTGACGAGGCGGAAGGCACCGAAGATTTCCAGCGTCTTGCCGGAGAGGGTCGCGGTGTCGATCCCATCGAGGGTCGCTTTCTTCATGGCGCGGTTGATGCCCGAGCCGGCGTCCTGGAACTCGATCTGGTTCTTGAACTTGCCGAAGGCGATGTCGCCCGGCGCGTCGCGCAGGTCGGTCCCGTTGATGGCCGGGCCAGTCTGCAGCCGCACATGGATGTCGGCCGGCACGCCATCGGCCTTGAGGTCGTAGATGCCGGACTTCACTTCGCCTGCCATCGCCGTCAGCCTGATGGGGATGATTGCGCCGGTCGATGAGGCAGTTCCGTACTGCTTGGCGGCTGCGTTCTTATCGGCCATGACCGCCGGCCCGAAGGTCGCAGCGTTGACGGCATGCTCGACAACGAATGCCTGGATGCGCGGAAACTCTTTTTCGCCGAACCGGTCGGGCGAAAACGCCTCCTGGCTGACGTCTGCGGACGATCCGATCTGTATGACCTTTGTGTCGAGCGCGATCGCGGCAAGGACTGCGGCGGCGAGACCGATCGCAATCATCAGGCCGCGGCGCGGCGCGGCAGGAGCCTTCGGCGTCTGGGCTGACATGACGTTCATCACTCAGACCCTTGGCTGCGACGGAGTGGGGCGGGTGCTGACCGATGCGGCAATGGTTGCCGATGCGCGCGGCCTGGCGTCTGCCGCCTGTCGGTGACACGGCGTCCTCGGATCGGTTGCTTGCATCGATTTTCTCCACCCTTGACCTGCGATGCGGCGCCTTCCTCCCGGCTGCATCATTTCCGGCCGATTTTTATGTTATATTCGTGTTATCTTTGCGTCAAGTATGATAGATCGGAGTTCCGCTTTGGGGCGGGTTTTGACCCGCTGGCAGGGCTTCCGGCTATGTGAATTTTCAAAGGCCGCCTCCCGCCGGGACCCGTATTGCCAGTTGCCGCCATGACCGACCATGGGAGACTATTCGTCCTCACAGGAGCGGCAAGAAGACGCTTAGGCTGCGAAGTGAGTTTCAATAAGCATCTGATTTAGAAGCAATTTTCTTTCACCATCTCATACCGCGCTGAGAGCTGAAAACAAGGCTGAAGGGCCCGGGCGCTTGTTTGCTCGCTCTGTCGTTTGCCTAGCGACGATGACGTAAGGCGGGTCGTTGTTTTTATTCTTGCTAAAATCAGCGTAACTGAAAAAATTTTCGATGTCTGCAAAAAAAATCAGATGTTGTGTTATTTCCATGATAACTTAGTATGGAGCGAAGGGGGGCGGCATTACGCAGGGGCGCGTAACGACGTATTTTCGCGCGGCCACACGTTCGCGGCGAGCCGCGGGGAAACGAGGAGGAAACAGACATTGCCCTGTTGCCGATCCAGGCATGTTCGCAGCGGAAGCGGAGCGGTCCGTGGCTGGTGCTGATGTTATCGTAGGCATCGATTCCGGCACGTCGGTCATCAAGGCGGTAGCCTTCGAGCTGAACGGTCGCCAGATTGCGTCCGCTTCGGTTCCGAACCGGTACGCGTCCGGTGCCGACGGCTCGGCGACGCAATCGCTTTCCCGGACCTGGCGCGACTGCACGGCGGCGCTTCGAGGGCTTGGCGACAAGGTTGAAGACTTGGCGGTGCGCACCGCCGCTCTCGCGGTCACCGCGCAGGGCGACGGCACCTGGCTTGTTGGCCGTGAAAACAGGCCGGTCGCCGATGCATGGCTCTGGCTTGACGCGCGGGCGTCACCCACTGTCGATCGCCTGGCTGCAGGCCAGCTCGACCGGGCCCGCTTCGAGGCGACGGGAACAGGGCTGAATACCTGCCAGCAGGGCAGTCAGATGGCCCATATGGACCGCCACTCGCCCGACCTTCTCGACCATGCCGAAGTCGCGCTGCACTGCAAGGACTGGCTCTATCTGAACCTGACCGGCGTGCGCGCCACAGACCCCTCGGAGGCGAGCTTCACCTTCGGCAATTTCCGTACCCGCCGCTACGACGATACGGTCATCGAGGCGCTCGGCCTTTCCCGGCGGCGCAAGCTCTTGCCAGAGATCATCGACGGCACGGTGGTGACCCATTCGCTTACCGCCGCGGCGGCGGCCGAGACAGGCCTGAAAGCGGGCACACCGGTCAGCCTCGGCTATGTCGATATGGTCATGACCGCGCTCGGCGCCGGGGTCTGCGGCGGCGAGGGGGACGTCGCCTGCTCGATCGTCGGCTCGACCGGCGTCCACATGCGTGCCGTGCCGGTGGGCCGCGTCAGCCTCAATAAGGAGGGTTCGGGCTACGTCATTGCCCTGCCCATCCCGGGTCTGGTGACACAGGTGCAGACCAACATGGCGACCTCGCTCAACATTGACTGGATCCTCGGCCTGGCGGCGGATGTGCTGAAGGAATTCGGCCACGAGGCCAATCACAGCGATCTGGTCGGTCGCATCGATCAGTGGCTCGCCGCAAGCCGCCCCGGCCAGGTTGTCTATCACCCCTACATTTCGGAAGCCGGTGAGCGCGGACCATTCGTCAACGCCAACGCCCGCGCCGGATTCGTTGGCCTGTCGGTCCGCCATCGCTATCCGGATCTGGTCCGTGCCGTCATCGAAGGGCTGGGGCTCGCCATACGCGACTGCTATGCGGCGATGGGCGACCTGCCGTCAGAGTTGCGGCTTTCGGGCGGCGCGGCCCGTTCGAAGGGATTGCGCGGCATCCTGTCGGCGGCGGTTCAGGCGCCGGCGCGTGTCTCGTCGCGCGAGGAGGCCGGTGCTGCCGGTTGCGCGATGATGGCGGCAGTCGCTATCGGCGCGTATCCCGACATGAGCGCCTGCATCGCCGAATGGGTCACGCCGCTGCTGGGGCCTGTCGAGGCGCCCGATCCGGCAATGATTGCAGCCTATGACGGTCTTTTCCCGGCGTTCTGCGCGGCACGCCGTGTCCTGGGACCCGCCTGGGACGCTATGGCCGCCGCGCGCCGTAACTCAGTAGGCGCCTCCGCCGAAACGCCTGAAGGAGCAAGAGATGGGGCTTGAACCGGATACGGTCGATCTCTTTGTCATCGGCGGCGGCATCAATGGCGCCGGCATCGCTCGAGACGCGGCAGGTCGCGGCCTGTCGGTCGTGCTGTGCGAAAAAGATGACCTTGCCGAGGGCACCTCCTCGCGCTCGGGCAAGCTAGTGCATGGCGGCTTGCGCTATCTCGAATATTACGAGTTCCGGCTGGTGCGCGAAGCATTGATCGAACGCGAGGTGCTGCTCAAGGCTGCACCCCATATCATCTGGCCGATGCGCTTCGTCCTGCCGCACAGTCCGCAGGATCGGCCGGCCTGGCTGGTGCGGCTCGGCCTGTTTCTCTACGACCATCTGGGCGGTCGAAAAAAGCTGCCCGGCACGCGCACGCTCGACCTCAGGCGCGATCCGGAAGGAGCGCCGTTGCTCGACCGGTACACGAACGGCTTCGAGTATTCCGACTGCTGGGTGGATGATGCGCGGCTCGTAGTGCTCAACGCTGTCGGCGCGGCCGAGCGCGGGGCCGAGGTGCTCACCCGCTCGCCTGCCGTTTCCGCCCGCCGCGAAGATGGCGCTTGGACGGTAACGACAAAGAATTCGATGACAGGGCAAACGCGCATTTTCCGCGCCCGCTGCATCGTCAATGCCGCCGGCCCATGGGTTTCGGATGTCATTGGCCGTGTTGCGGGATCGAACTCGTCGCGCAACGTGCGCCTCGTCAAGGGCAGCCACATCATCGTGCCGAAGTTCTGGCAAGGGGCGAATGCCTATCTGGTGCAGAATCACGACCGGCGCGTCATCTTCATCAACCCCTATGAGGGGGAAATGGCACTGATTGGAACCACGGATATTTCCTACGACGGCCGCGCCGAGGACGTGAAGGCCGACGAGACCGAGATCGACTATCTGCTCGCAGCGGTGAACCGCTACTTCAAGGAGAAGCTGCGGCGCCAGGACGTGCTGTATACCTTCTCCGGCGTGCGGCCTTTGTTCGACGACGGCAAGGGCAACCCGTCGGCCGTGACGCGCGATTACGTCTTCGACCTCGACGAGACCGGCGGTGCACCGCTGCTCAACGTCTTCGGCGGCAAGATCACCACTTTCCGCGAACTGGCCGAGCGTGGCATGCGCCGGCTGAGGCACATTTTCCCGCAGATGGGCGAGGACTGGACCGAGAATGCGCCGCTGCCCGGCGGCGAAATTCCCAATGCCGACTACGAGACCTTCACCAATAGCCTGCGCGAGGCCTATCCGTGGATGCCACGTGATCTCGTGCATCACTACGGACGGCTCTACGGCGCGCGCACCAAGGACGTCGTCAAGGATGCCACAAGCCTGGATGATCTTGGCCGCCACCACGGCGGCCTGCTCTACGAGGCGGAGGTGCGCTATCTCGTCGCCAAGGAGTGGGCGCGCACGCCGGACGACATCCTGCTTCGGCGCACCAAGCACCACCTGCATCTCTCCGAGGCCCAGAGGCTCGCCTTCGCCAGATGGTTCGAGGCCGAGCGCCTTGCAGAGGCAGCGTGAATGCCGATGCGACTTCGACCCAGAACCACCTCGCGGATCGGCACGTCATGGCGCTGACGCTTTCCCTGAACACCAACCCGCTGGTCAACCGCTTTGCCGAGCCGGACGACCTGATCGAGATCGTCGCCCGCGACCTCAGGCTGCGCGACCTGCAACTGACGCACGAGTTCATCAATCCGAGTTGGCCGGCCCCGGTGATCCGGCGGCTGACCCGGCTGATGACGGCGGCACTGCGGCGCACCGGCGTTCGTGTCTTAAGCGGCATGACGGGCCCCTATGGCCGGCTCAACCATTTCGGCCATCCCGACCGCGACGTGCGCCGGTACTATGTCGACTGGTTCAAGACCTTCGCCGACATAACCGCCGACCTCGGCGGTGTTTCCGTTGGCACCCAGTTCGCCATCTTCACCTTCAAGGACTATGACGATCCGGCCCGGCGTGAGGAGTTGATCCAGATCGCCGTCGATTGCTGGGCAGAGGTGGCCGAGCACGCCAAGGCGGCTGGCCTGCGCTACGTTTTCTGGGAACCGATGAGCATCGGGCGCGAGTTCGGCCAGACGATCGCCGAATGCCTGAAGCTGCAGGACAGGCTGACCAAAGCCGAGATGGCCGTGCCGATGTGGATGATGGCCGACATCGACCACGGCGACGTGACCAGCGCCAATCCGGATGACTACGATCCCTATGCCTGGGCCCGCGCGGTCCCCAAGGTGTCGCCGATCATCCATATCAAGCAAAGCCTTATGGACAAGGGCGGACACCGGCCCTTCACCGCCAAGTTCAATGCCAGGGGCCGCATCCAGCCCGAGCCGCTGCTGAAGGCCTTGGCCGAAGGTGGAGCCATCGACAACGAGATCTGCCTGGAGCTGAGTTTCAAGGAACGGGAGCCCGACGATCGGCAGGTCATCCCGCAGATCGCTGAAAGCATAGCCTTCTGGGCGCCCCATATCGACACTGGCGTGCAAAGCCTGAATATCTGAGACGGCTGACCATGACGCCCAAACGCGCGATGAAGGACTGCAGATGTTGAAACGCCGAGGTCAACCGGACCCGGAAGGGTCGCTCGCGATCCGCGCCGCCTGGCTGCACTACGCCGGCGGGCTCACCCAAGCCGAGGTGGCGAAGCGCCTCGGGCTGCCCTCGGTGAAGGCGCATCGCCTGATCGCCCGGGCTGTGGCCGACGGCGCGGTGAAAGTCTCGATCGACGGCGAGATCGTCGAATGCGCCCTGCTGGAGAACCAGCTTTGCGACCGGTTCGGGCTGGACTTCTGCGAGGTCGCGCCGGATCTGGGCGAGGAAGGCCTGCCGCTGCGGGCGCTGGGGATCGCGGGCGCCAGTTTCCTGCGTCGCGAGATCGAGCGCGGCGAGGACAGCGTCATCGGTATCGGCCATGGCCGCACGCTCGCCGCCGCGGTGCATCAGCTGCCGCGCTTCGAGGCCGCCGGCGTGCGCTTCGTCTCGCTGCTTGGCGGCCTGACGCGCAACTATGCCGCCAACCCGCACGACGTGATGCATCGACTGACCGAAAAGACCGGCGCACAGGCCTATGTCATGCCGGTACCCTTCTTTGCCAACTCTGCGGAAGACCGCGAAGTGCTCCTGGCGCAGCGCGGCGTGCGCGAAGTCTTCGAGATGTCGAACCGGGCGACGCTGAAATTCGTCGGCATCGGCACGGCGGATGCCGGCGCCCAGCTTGTGGCGACCGGCATGATCGAGCCGCGCGAGATCGCCGAGATCACTGCCGTCGGCGGGGTCGGCGAAATGCTCGGCCACTTTTTCGATGCGCGCGGCCGGGTGCTGGAAACAACCTTGACCGCCCGTACGCTCGCCGTCGATCTGGACGGGCCGGCGGAAAGCCGCATCATCGCCATAGCTGGCGGCCCCACAAAGATCGAGGCGGTCCGCGCTGTGCTGAAGAGCGCGCGGTTGAAGGGTCTTATCACGGACGAACCGACGGCTCGGGCTCTCGTGAACGAAACAGGGACGGCCATCGGATGACGCAGCCGAAGCGCGTCTGGATCGGCACAAGCTGGAAGATGAACAAGACGCTCGCCGATGCGCGTGCCTTCGCCAGCGCGCTCTTGTCCGATCCCGGCGGCGATTCGCGCATCCAGCGTTTCGTGATCCCACCCTTCACGGCAGCGCGTGAGGTCAAGGCGATGCTGAGTGATACCACTGTCAAGGTCGGCGCGCAGAACATGCACTGGGCCGACGAAGGCGCCTGGACCGGCGAAATCTCGCCAATCATGCTCAAGGACTGCAACCTCGATATCGTCGAGCTCGGCCATTCCGAGCGGCGTGAGCATTTCGGCGAGACGGACGAGACGGTTGGCTTCAAGACGGAAGCTGCGGTGCGCCACGCCCTCGTTCCGCTCATCTGCATCGGCGAGACTCTGGCCGAGCGCGAGGCGGGCCGTGCCAGCGAGGTGCTCGGCAGGCAAGTGCGCAGCGCGTTGTCGAAGCTTACCGCAGCGCAGAAGTCCGCGCCGATTCTATTCGCCTACGAGCCGGTGTGGGCGATCGGCGTAAACGGCATACCGGCAACCTCGGACTATGCTGACGCCCGGCAGGCGGAGATCATCGCCGCCGCCGAGGATGTGCTCGAACGCAGCGTGCCCTGCCTCTATGGCGGCTCGGTCAACCAGGACAACTGCGCCGAACTCATAACGTGCCCGCATATCGACGGGCTGTTCATCGGGCGCTCCGCATGGGCTGTCGAGGGCTATCTCGACATCCTCGCCAGATGTGCCGCAACATTCTAGAAGGAGTTGACCATGAGACTTGCAGTGGCTGGAGACAGCGCCGGCGAAGGCTTGGCGAAGATCCTCGCCGACTACCTGAAAGACAAGCACGAGGTGTCGGAGGTGTCGCGCACCGAGGCCGGTCCCGATCCCTTCTACGCCAACCTTTCAGACCGCGTCGCCAGCGATCTGTTGGCAGGAAAGTATGACCGCGCCATCCTGATCTGCGGCACCGGCATCGGTGTCTGCATTTCGGCCAACAAGGTGCCAGGCATCCGCGCCGCTCTCACCCACGACACCTACTCGGCTGAGCGGGCGGCGCTCTCCAACAACGCCCAGATCATTACCATGGGTGCGCGCGTCATCGGCACGGAACTCGCGAAGGCCATCGCCGAGGCATATCTGAAGGAAACCTTCGATCCGAAGGGCCGCTCGGCCGGCAACGTCACCGCCATCGACGAAGTGGACGCCAAGTACAATGCTCGCTAGCGGTGCAGCCTAATGCATGTCGTCCAAAAGTGTGCAGCGGTTTTTGAAAAACGACATGCATAAAAACAAAGGCTTAAAGTGCGTCGCCTGAATCCATTTCAGCGCGGCGTGCTTTAAAGCGGTCGATCCTGAAATCGTCGAGCGGCGTTTCGCAGCGGCCAGTCGTTATGAGCTCGGCCATGGCGTCACCCACGCCCGGACCGAGCTGGAAGCCGTGCCCGCTGAAGCCGAAGGCGTGGAACAGGCCCAGCGTCGTGGCGGAGCGTCCCATGACCGGCAGCATGTCCCGCACATAGCCCTCGCAGCCGGACCAGGTGCGGATGACCGCGACCTGCGCGATCGCCGGCAGCAGCCGCGCGACGGCGCGCAACTGCGCCG